>CABKMV010000036.1 GCA_902373635.1 uncultured Oscillospiraceae bacterium | reverse complement strand
CTCTTGTGGAATCTCCCGCAGGCCCTGGGGTCAATACATCTGTCGGTGAAAATTTCTGTGGATACGGCGCATCAAAGCAGCAGACCATCGGGACATTGATCCGCCATCAGACGCAGCCCAAGCTGCAAGCCGAGAGCGAAACCTTCTGCCCCATAGAGATAGCATAGATCCTCCATCTGGTCCGTTAGCAAAATCTCAGGGGACACCAGCCGCTTGGAGAGAATTTCCCGTTTTAGCTGATCTGCTTTTTTCGTTGTCCTCATCAGCGGCTGCGCATAGTGGTCATACAGCCATTCATATGTTTCATTCATAACAATACTCCTAAACGAATAGACGTTCGTACTATAAGTTGACTATAACACGATCGTGCGTTCGTGTCAAGTAAAAGTGGAGGATTCCAATGGAATTATACGAAAATTTGATCCAGCTCCGCAAGACACACGGCTTTTCTCAGGAGGAGGTAGCTGAAGCGCTCCACATCCAGGGGCGGACGTATCAGAATTATGAGTATGGCACCCGCCTCCCTCCGCTCCCCACCTTGATCGCCCTAGCCGATTTATATGACATCTCCCTTGACGAACTTGTCTGCCGTGAGAGAAAATAGCAGGCTCTGCCACTTAACAGGGCGACAGCCGAAGTCGGAGTAGAAGACTGGCAGAGATCAGATGCCCGAAGGACTTGTCATTCAGTGGCTGGATGCTTACAGAATACCACCCAGTCTGATCAGACAAGGGATTCTTAAACCGTAGGTTTAAGCGGCCCTTTGCCTACTTTCCCGCCGAGGGGAAAGTAGGCCGGGTGTGGGCCGGGGAGGCCCACGAAAAACGCGGGTCCGGGGCGCGTAGCCCCGAGAAAAACGGAGTGTGGGCCAGGGAGGCCCACGAAAGAGTGGGGGGCGCAGCCCCACAAATGCGGCGAAGCCGCAAGAAAATATATCCACCGGTAAATTGCTCAATACCGAAGAAAAATAAGAAAGTTGAGGATCATCTCATGAACGAAATCAAAAAAACCGCCATGATTACTATCGCGGGCCGCCCCAACGTGGGCAAGTCCACCCTGACCAACGCCCTGGTGGGGGAGAAGATCGCCATCGTCTCCTCCAAGCCCCAGACCACCCGCAACCGCATCTACGGCGTGGTGAACAAGGGGGATACTCAGTATATTTTTCTGGACACACCGGGCCTCCACAAGGCCCGCACACGCCTGGGGGACTACATGGTGAAGGTGGTCAAGGACTCGGTGGCAGACGTGGACGCGGTGTGCCTCATGGTGGAGCCTGTCGCCAAGATCGGCGCGCCGGAGCAGGAGCTCATCGACCGCGTCAGGGAGGAGAAGCTGCCCGCCGTCCTGGTCATCAACAAGATCGACACCGTGGAGAAGGAGGCCCTGCTGGCGGTGATCGCCGCCTACAGCGCCGCCTGCGACTTCGACGCCATCATCCCCATCTCCGCCCAGCAGAAGGACGGACTGGATATTCTGATGGAGCAGCTGGGCAAATATGCCAGCGAGGGGCCCCAGCTTTTCCCCGACGGTATGACCACCGACCAGCCGGAGCGGCAGATCGTGGCGGAGATCGTGCGGGAGAAGCTGCTGCGGAACCTGGATAAGGAGATCCCCCACGGCACGGCCGTGGAGGTGACGAAGTTTTCTGAAAGGGAAAATGGCATCATCGATCTGGACGTGACCATCTACTGTGAGAAGGCCAGCCACAAGGGGATCATCATCGGGAAAAACGGCGCCATGCTGAAAAAGATCAGCAGCCACGCCCGGGAGGACATCGAACGCTTCATGGGCACGAAGGTCTATATGGAGACCTGGGTCAAGGTCAAGGAAAACTGGCGGGATAATCTGAATTATATCAGAAGCTTTGGCTACGATGAGCAGTGAGGAAAAGAACCGTTTACGCGCCAGTTTTCCTGCGAGCGAAAGCGAGCCGCCGCAGTTGCGGCGTCAATTCGAAGCGAAGCGCAGAATTGCGCAGGGCGGATTCACTTCGCCCGTAAACGAATGAGATCACAGGGCTCCCACAGGGCGGGGCCCTGTGGGAAAAACTGGCGGGATCATCTGAATGATATCAGAAGCTTTGGCTGCGATGAGCAGTAAATCCCTTTGACCACAGGCAAAACAAAGTTTTGCCCCAGTGTTTTGGTCAAGCTTTTACAAAAGCCTGCGGGGTGCGGGGGCGGAGCCCCTGCCACAACTTCCCACTCATAGGCGGCCCCTCTCCTGTCCATGCTATGGACGGGAGGAAAGGCCAATGGAGGATGGATTTTGGGAGCTGTTCCGGGCGACGGGAGCGCCCGTGTTCTATTTGCTGTACCGGCGGGAAGCGGACTTCGCCTGCGAGGCGAGGACGGCCAGCGCCGAAGCGCCGGCGGCGGACGTATAGCCGCCGCCTACATACGAGGAGAGCCATGCCGAAAGAACACACCGTGGTAAAAGGGATCGTGCTCCGCAGCGTCGACACCAAGGAGTCCGACAAAATACTGACCGTTCTCACGGCGGGAATGGGGAAAATTCCAGTGGTGGCCAAGGGGGCCCGGTCACGCCGCAGCAAGGTGACGGCGGCCACCCAGCTTCTGGCCTATTCTGAGCTGGTGCTCAGCGAGAGCCACGGGTGGCAGTATCTCAACGAGGCCAGCACCATAGAGCTCTTTGACGGGGTGCGGCGGGATATTGAGCTGCTGAGCCTGGGCAGCTACTTCGCGGAACTGACGGAGGCCGTTTCCTACGAGGAGGCGGAGGCCGGGGACATCCTCTCCCTGCTGCTCAACGCCCTGTATGCCCTGGGGACTTTACACCGGCCGCCTGAGCTGGTGAGGGCGGGGTTTGAGATGAAGCTGATGAGCCTGATCGGCTTTGAGCCGCTGCTGGAAGGCTGCGCCTTCTGCGGCCGGAGGGAGCCGAAGGAGCCGGTGCTGGATTTGCAGGGCGGTGTTTTGCGCTGTCGGAGCTGTGGCATGGGCAGGAGCGGATACGCGCTATTGACGCCGGGAGCTCTGGCGGCGCTGCGCCATGTGCTCTACGGCGACCCCAAGCGGCTTTACAACTTTATCCTGGAGGCGGAGGACCAGCGGCGGTTCTCCCAGGCCTCGGAGAGCTATGTCAGCGCCATGCTGGAGCGTAACTTTCGTACCCTGGACTTCTATAAGAGCCTGCGCGCGGGACTGGAGGATGCATCCAAATGAAAAGATATCGATTCCGCCCGGTCTGGCCGGGGATAGCCCTGTTCGCCCTGGTGATGCTGCCCAATATCCTGTGGGAACTGCTTTTGTCGGGGGATATCCTCCATCAGCCGTCGGCAACACCGGGGCTGGATACGGCCATGGCTGTGTGCCAGTGGCTCCTTGTGGCGGCCCTCTGCCTGCTCAGCGCTGATAAGGGGGGCGGATCCAGGGCCTGGGGCGCTGCTTCGGCCTCGGCGGCGGCCCTCTACTGGGGCTGCTGGGCGCTGTACTTCGGCGGCTGGACGGGGAGGTCTGTCCTGCTGGGGTTGACGGTTTTTCCCTGCGCGGCATTCCTGCTCTTTGCGGCCGGCCGGAGGAACTGGATTGCCTTTGTCCCAGGGGCCTGTTTCACCATTTTGCACCTGTGTCACTTCTGGGGCAACTATATGTGACACGTTAAGCCCCTTAAATCCAATACGGATCGTATTGTTTCGACAAGAAAATACAGAATGTACAAGCAAAGCGCAGCTTTGCGCAAAAGTTCTTTTTGATTCTTTTTCTTACAAGAAAAAGAATGTATGCCTACACATGGAGAACAACAATGAGCGAATTATTTGAAAAATCCATACGGACGCTGGAGCTGCCGGCGATTTTACAGATGCTGGCGGACCAGACCAACAGCCAGGCGGCCCGGGAGCGGGCCCTGGCGGTGTTCCCACACACAGAGGTGGACGAGGTGGAGCGTCTCCAGGATGAGACGGACGCGGCCCGGGAGATGATCGGCCTGCGGGGCAGCCCCGCCTTCTCCGGGATCAAGCCGGTGGCGGAGAGCCTGTACCGGGCGGACCG
Source organism: uncultured Oscillospiraceae bacterium (assembly GCA_902373635.1). Taxonomy (GTDB): domain Bacteria; phylum Bacillota; class Clostridia; order Oscillospirales; family Oscillospiraceae; genus Pelethomonas. The sequence goes on along the minus strand of CABKMV010000036.1, from coordinate 20,615 downwards.
GGGCGGCGCGCTGAACACCAGGGAGCTGCTGGATATCGCCGGCGTGCTCCGCTGCGCCCGCCGGGTGCGGGACTACTTCAACGACGACACGGACAAGAAGACCGCCATCGACCACCTCTTCTGCGCCCTGCGGGGCAACCGCTTCCTGGAGGAGAAGATCACCACCGCCATTCTGGAGGAGGACGAGATCGCGGACAACGCCAGCCCGGAGCTGGCGGATATCCGCCGCCACAAGCGCAACGCCGCCGCCAAGGGCCGCCAGATCTTACAGAAGATCATCTCCTCCCAGAGCTACAGCAAGGTGCTCCAGGAGGCCATCATCACCCAGCGGGACGGCCGGTTCGTGGTGCCGGTAAAGGCGGAGTTTCGGGGCAGCATGCCGGGGCTGGTCCACGACGTCAGCTCCTCCGGCGCCACCCTCTTCGTGGAGCCCATGGGCGTGGTCCAGGCCAACAATGAGCTCAAGGAGCTGGAGGCCAAGGAGAAAAAGGAGATCGACCGCATCCTGCGGTCCCTCTCCGCCGAGGCGGCCAGCTACCACAGGGACATCCTCTCCGACTACGACATGCTGGTCCGCCTGGATCTGATCTTCGCCCGGGGGCAGCTCAGCTACAAGATGAACGCCAGCCGTCCGGAGATCCGGCGCAACGGCAGCGTGGTGCTGCGCCACGCCCGGCACCCGCTGCTGGACAGCAGTAAAGCGGTACCCATTGACATGGAACTGGGACAGAAATTTGACACCCTGGTCATCACCGGCCCCAACACCGGCGGCAAGACGGTGAGCCTGAAGACCTTGGGCCTGCTGACCTTGATGGCCCAGTGCGGCCTCCATATCCCCGCCGACTACGGCAGCGCGGTCAGCGTCTTTGACCGGGTGCTGGCGGATATCGGCGACGAGCAGAGCATCGAGCAGAGCCTCTCCACCTTCTCCGCCCACATGGTCAATATCGTGAAGATACTGGAGGAGGCGGACAGCCGCAGCCTGATCCTCTTTGACGAGCTGGGGGCGGGCACCGACCCGGTGGAGGGCGCGGCCCTGGCCATCGCCATCATCCAGCACGTCCGGGCCCGGGGGGCCAAGGTGGCCGCCACTACCCACTACGCGGAGCTGAAGACCTTCGCCATGACCACAAAGGGCGTGGAAAACGCCAGCTGCGAGTTCGATGTGGAGACCCTGCGGCCCACGTATAAGCTCCTGATCGGCATCCCCGGCAAATCCAACGCCTTTGCCATTTCCCAGCGGCTGGGGCTGGACGTGTCCGTCATCGAGACCGCCAAGGCCCAAATGGACAGCGAGTCCATCCGGTTTGAGGACGTATTGACCCAGCTGGAGGAGAAGCGGCAGAGCCTGGAGAAGGACAGGGACGAGGCTGAGCGCCTGCGTACCCAGCGGGAGGCGGACGCCAAGCGGGCCCGTGAGTTCCGGGAGCAGATGGAGCGGGCCAAGGACAACGCCCGCACCCGGGGCGAGGCCGAGGCGCGGCGGATCATCCGGGAGGCCCGGGCCCAGGCGGACGCTGTTTTTGAGGAGCTGGCCCAGCTGCGCAGGCAGCAGGAGAAGCAGGCGGACTGGCAGAGCGTCAACGAGGCCCGCTCTGCCATCCGGGGAAAGCTGAACCAGGCGGAGGAGGAGCTGCACTTTCAGGAGGAGAAGGAGCCCATTCCTGTCCCAAGCCGCCCCATCCGGGCGGGGGATCTGGTAGAACTAGGGGGCACCCGGACCAAGGCCACCGTTACCGCCGTCACCGGCGACAAGCTGCAGCTGACTGCCGGGAACATGAAGCTGACCGTCAAGGCCAGCGAGGTGCGGCTGGTGGAGGAGGTGGAAAAGCGGGAGAAGCAGGCCGCCAAGCGCCAGGTGCAGACCAATATCCGTACTTCCGGCGGCCACGCCGCCAGCACAGAGCTGGATATCCGGGGCATGATGACGGACGAGGCGGAACTGGTGGTGGACCAGTTCCTGGATAACGCCATCATGGGCAAGCTGAACCTTGTCACCATTATCCACGGCAAGGGGACCGGGGCCCTGCGCAAGGCCGTCCAGCAGCAGCTGAGGCGCCACCCCGGCGTCAAAAGCTTCCGCCTGGGCCGCTACGGCGAGGGCGAGGACGGCGTGACGGTGGTGGAGCTGAAGCAGTAATTTTTTGCGGGGCCGGACAACTTTTTCCCCCTGCCGGCATAGGATAGGGTATGGCCTGGAGCGTGAGGTATAAAAGTGCCGTTTTGGTGGAATACTGGCCTGTGACATGTGAAATCTGTGACAATATCTGCCCAAAAGAGCCGGTTTTGTAAATATTCCCACAAAATGGCGGACAGGACTTTGTAATAGAAGAGCAATTTTGTGGAATGTGCCGTTGACGGGAAAAGAGAAATTTGCTAACATATCAATATATTCCCGAACTGCGGAGTACGCATGCAGATTGTGATATGAAGAGGAGAATAGAGGGCTATGTATACGCAGGAAGTCACCATCAATAACGAGGTTGGTCTGCACGCGAGACCTGCCACCTACTTCATCCGCAAGGCCAATGAGTTCAAGAGCGGCATCTGGGTTGAGAAGGATGAGCGCCGAGTCAATGCGAAGAGCCTGCTGGGCGTTCTGTCTCTGGGGATTGTCAAGGGAACGACTATCACCCTTATCGCCGATGGTTCCGACGAGAAGGAAGCTGTGGAAGCTCTGGCTGAGTTGGTTCGTTCCGGCGACTTTGGCGAGTAAGCGAACGAAGGACGAAAGGCTGTTTCGGTGACGAAACAGCCTTTTTTCTTTGCCCCGGACATGCTATAATAAGTTTGCCTGATGCACAAACCGAAAAGCGGTTTGCTGGTGCGGCCATTGCCGAACCGTTCGATCAAAAGGACAAGTTCCGGCCCTTTTGACGGAGGTCGATACGCACTATAAACAGTAAGAAAATTCCTGAATTGAGAGGATATCCCATGACCCGAGAAGAGCTGCTGGAAAAAGCGAACAGCCTGCCTCTGGCGCCGGGCGTCTACCTGATGCACGACAAAGCGGGCACGGTCATCTATGTGGGTAAGGCGAAAAAACTGAAAAACCGGGTCAGCCAGTATTTCCAGGCCGGCCGGGGCCATACGCTCAAGACCCACACCATGGTGGGGCTGGTGGAGGAGTTTGACACCATCATCGTGGGCAGCGAGTTCGAGGCCCTGGTGCTGGAGAACGCCCTGATCAAACAGTACATGCCCCGGTATAATATCCTGCTTAAGGACGACAAGGGGTACCCCTTTGTCAGGCTCAGCCGGGAGGAGTACCCCAAATTTTCCATCGTCAGCCGGGTGTCCAGCGACGGGGCCCGGTATTTCGGCCCCTATGGCGGCCGGTCTGAAACAAGAGCGGCCCTGGACGCCATTGCGAACGCCCTGCATCTGCCCACCTGCAATAAAAAATTCCCCAGGGATATCGGCAAGGAGAGGCCATGCCTGAACTACCACATGGGCCGGTGCGACGGCTTCTGCCGCTCGGAGATGACGGCGGAGGAGTATAACCGCCGGATGGATATGGCGGTGCAGATCCTGGAGGGGAAGACCCGGCTGCTGACGGCGCGGCTGGAGGAGGAGATGCTGCGGTGTGCGGAGGACCTGCGGTTCGAGGAGGCCGCCGCCCTGCGGGACCGGGTCCAGGCCGTCAAGGTCTTGGGTAAACGGCAGAAGGTGATCGCCGGGATTTGCGCGGACACCGACGTGTGGGGCCTCTACTGCCAGGCCAAGTGCTGCTACGCTGTGCTCCACTACGAGGAGGGGCAGCTGACGGGCCGGGAGGCGGAGGTCTTTTCCGCGTCAGCCGCAGAGGACGAAGGGGAGATCCTCTCCGCCCTGCTGCTGCAGTACTACGGCGGGCGGACCGCTCTGCCCAGGGAGATCTGCATCCCCGCCGGCATCGAGGATCAGGAGGTGCTTGAGCAGCTGCTGACGGAGAAAGCGGGCCATAAGGTAACAGTGAAGGTGCCCCAGCGGGGGGAGCGGGCCCAGGTGCTGCGCATGGCGGAGGCCAACGCCAGGGAGGAGGCGGAGCGGCAGACCACCGCCCAGGAGCGGACGGACCGCACGCTGGAGCTGCTGGGGAAGATGATGGGCCTGGAGCAGCCGCCGGAGTGGATGGAGTCCTACGACATCTCCAACACCGGCGCTGACGATATCGTGGCCTCCATGGTGGTGTTCCACGGCTCCAAACCCGCCAGGGACCGCTACCGCCGCTTCCGCATCAAGGGGCTGGAGGGCCACCCGGACGACTACGCCTCCATGGAGGAGGTGCTCACCCGGCGGCTGACCCACTATATGGAGCAGGATAAAAAGTTTATGCCGCTGCCGGATGTACTGCTCATCGACGGCGGAGAGCAGCACGCCAAGGTGGCCCGCCGGGTGACGGAGCGCTTCGGCGTGGCCATCCCCATCTTCGGCATGGTGAAGGACGACCGCCACCGCACCCGGGCCCTCATCACGCCGGAGGGGCGGGAGATCGGCATCCAGAACAACCAGGCGGTGTTCTCCCTTATCGGCCGCATCCAGGAGGAGACCCACCGCTTTGCCATCACCTATAACCGCCAGAGCCACGGCAAGAGCGTCCGGGGCTCCACCCTGGACGAGATCCCCGGCGTGGGGGAGGCCCGGCGGACGGCGCTTTTAAAGCACTTCAAGAGCATACGGGCTATCCGGGAGGCGTCATTGGAGGAGCTGCGGGCCGTGGTGCCCAAGAACACCGCCCAGGCGGTGTATGCGTGGTTCCATCCGGCGGAGGAGGCTGGGGAGGAATCACAGTAAGACGATAAACAGAAATGAGGAATGTGATATGAAACTGGAAACCATACAGCAAAACGGGCAGACCGTCGCCGTCATAACCAGCGGCACGCCGGTGATGACGGATGTGCAGTCCGCTCTGGATCTGCTGATGACCGCACGCTATGAGGCCGGGACCAACCGCATCGCCATAGAGAAGGCGGCGGTGGCGGAGGCCTTTTTCGTGCTGAGCACCCGGCTGGCGGGGGAGATCCTGCAGAAGTTCATCAACTACCAGGGAAAGCTGGCCGTCTACGGGGACTTCTCCCACTATACCAGCAAGCCTCTGCGGGACTTCATCTATGAGAGCAACCAGGGGCGGGACGTGTTCTTTGTGGAGACAAAGGAGGAGGCCGTGGAGCGGCTGGCGTCCGCAAAATAAATGAGGGGCCGGGCAGGATCTCCTGCCCGGCCCCGTCTCTATTCTGTCTCTTCCTCAGGCCCCTCCCGGAGGTCCTCCTTGCTGGACAAATACGCGGAGAGCTGGATCTGGGCGTATACGCCAAACAGGATCACACCCAAGAGGGCGGAGAGCAGGGGCTTCCCCAGCAGGGTGATGAGCGCCATCCCACAGCCGCAGCCCAGAAAGCCGCAGATCAGAAACAGCGCGTGTTCCCGCAGCCACTTCTGCCGCCAGAAGGCCCGGCGGTGCCGCCAGGAGAAGCTGGAGCGCATGGCGGAGAGGATGGCCTCATCCGCCTTTTGGCGGTACTCGCTGTCCTGTTCGATGCGCTCGCCGTTTAAAAGCTCGTTGACCCCTACGCCCAGCTCCCTGGACAGCTGGGGCAGCAGGGACACGTCCGGCATGTAGTTGCCGTTTTCCCAGCGGGAGACGGTCTTGTTGGTAACGCCCAGCCGCTCCCCCAGGGCCGCCTGGGTCATGCCCTTCTCCTGCCGCAGCGCGGCGATGAATTGTCCGATCTTCTTTTGATCCATGGAATAAGCCCCCTTTTTCTGGCCTTGATTATAGCAGAAAAGGAATGTCCTGTCCTCCCCATAAACAGCGAATCACGGGAAAAAGCCCCGCGTCCAAGGCCGGACACGGGGCTTTTCCAGACTTAATCCACATGGCGGCGCAGCCGCAGGGAGAGAAGGAGCGCCAAAGCGATCTTGACCAGATCGGGGATGACGTAGGGGACCACACACATGCCAAGGGCCGTACCCAGGGCCATGGCGCCCTTGGTTTGGGTGTAGACCACCATGAACCAGGCGGTGCCGAAGGCGTAGCACACCAAAAGCCCCAGCACCATGGCCAGGGCCAGGACTGCCGTCCGCTGGCGCCAGAGCCGCTCCAAGGCCCACATGACCAGAGCGGAGAAGAGGAACCCCACAATATATCCCCCGGTGGCGCCCATCAGGTAGCCCAGCCCGCTGTTAAAGCTGGAGAAGACGGGAAGGCCGACGGCCCCCAACAGGATATAGACCAGCACGGCCAGCGTCCCCCGCTTGCCGCCCAGGACGCCCACGGCCAGAAAGACAGCCATAGTCTGGAGGGTATAGGCGACGTTCCAGGGGGTGGGGATGGCGATCCAGGCGCAGATAGCCATCAGCGCGGCGAACAGGGCGATATAGGCCAGATCCTTGGTGCGGAATTTCAAGGCAGAAGCTTCCATGGGAGGGTCCTCCGTTGTGTAAAAATTGTCCGCTGCTTACTGTAGCATATACTGCCCTGATTGTCAACCTTAAAAAATAAAATGGTTTACAATTGGGGAGCGGTCAGCGGATAGGATATTTTTTGCAGCCTGACGCATGAAATCTGCCACTCCGGCAATCCTAGGAAAGGAAAAGGAGTGATGCACCATGGCAACTGGCATAAAACTGAAAACCGGGCTCCACAACACCTCGGAGATCGGGCGGCTGCGGAAAGTGATGCTCCACCGCCCCGGCCGGGAGCTGGAGAACCTGATGCCGGAATATCTGGAACGTCTGCTGTTTGACGATATCCCCTACCTGAAGGTGGCCCAACAGGAGCACGACGCCTTCGCCCAGTGTCTGCGGGACAACGGAGCGGAGGTGGTGTACCTGGATGACCTGGTGACAGAGACGATCGCCGACCCTGAGGTCCGAAAGGAGCTGATCGAGCAGTTCCTGGATGAGGCGGATCTGGACAAGCACCGCATCCGGGAGATACTGCGGGACTACTTCTCGGATATGGAGGACGAGGAGCTGGTGAACACCATGATGGCCGGCGTGCGCAAGAGCGACATCCGCGGCTTTGAGACGGGCAAGCTCTCGGACTACCTCAGCTTCCGGTCCGACGACTATCCCTTCCTCATCGATCCCATGCCCAACCTGTACTTTACCCGGGACCCCTTCGCCACCATCGGCACCGGCGTCTCCCTCCACCGGATGCACACCGTCACCCGGAACCGGGAGACCCTGTTCGGCAAGTTCATTTTCAAGTACCACCCCCAGTACAAGGACGCCCCCAAGTGGTACGACCGGGGGGAGACTTCCTCCTTGGAGGGCGGCGATATTTTGATCTTATCGCCGGAAGTCATCGCTGTGGGGATCTCCCAGCGGACCCAGGAGGACAGCATCGATAAGTTTGCCCACACGGTGCTCTCCATCAGCGACACCTTTAAAAAGATCCTGGCCTTTGATATTCCCAAGAGCCGCAGCTTCATGCACCTGGATACCGTGTTCACCATGGTGGACCGGGACAAGTTTACCGTCCATCCCAATATCCTCCACGAGATCACGGTGTTCGTCATGGAGCTGGTGGACGGAAAGATCCGCATCCAGGAGGAGCAGGGTCGGCTGGAGGATATTCTGAAGAAGCACCTGGGCCTTGACCGCGTAACGCTCATCAAATGCGGCAGCGATAACCCCATCGACGCTGCCCGGGAGCAGTGGAGCGACGGCAGCAACACCCTGGCCATCGCCCCCGGCGAGGTGGTGGTCTATGGCCGCAATTATGTCACCAACCGCATCCTGGAGGACAACGGCGTCACCATCCACACCATCCCCTGCAGCGAGCTCAGCCGCGGGCGCGGCGGGCCAAGGTGCATGTCCATGCCCTTTGTCCGGGAGGATGTCTAGCGGGGCTTCCAGCCCCAGGCCCTGGTTTTAGTGGGCCTCCCCGGCCCATGTCCGGGTTACTTTCGCCCCTGCGGGGCGGGGGTGCTGTCAACTTTTCTTCCGTGAGAAAAGTTGCAAAAGCACGCTCAAGGGGCCTGCGGGCCCCTCGCCAGAGAGGCTACCCCCAGGGAAACGAACTGCACCGCAACCCATGCACCGCAGTTCTTTTAAGAAAAAACAGCTGCATCTATCCCTTTAACAGGGTGTCAGCCGAAGCTGGACGAGAAGCCCGGTTGAGATTAGAACCCCGAAGGATTTCTCATTCGGCGGCTGGATGCTCACAAGCTACCACCCAGTCCGATCAGACAAAGGATTCCAAAACCATTGGTTTTGGCGCATTTTGGGTACTTTTTGTGCGCACAAAAAGTACCCGCGGGTTCGGGGCGCGTAGCCCCGAGAAAATTAGGGTGTGGGCCTGGGAGGCCCACGAAAGGGTGGGGCGCGTAGCCCCGCGAAGCCCTCGCCCCGCTAGGGGCGAAGAAAAATCCCCCGCCGCTGGAAGCGGCAAAACAAAAAAAGGAGATAAACACCATGGCAGTCAACATGAAAGGAAAAAGCTTTTTAACCTTGATGGATCTGACGCCCCAGGAGATCCGATACCTGCTGGATCTGGGGCACGACCTGAAATCCAAGCGGCGGGCGGGCATCTGTGATCCCATGCTGAAGGGCAAACACATTGTGCTGCTCTTTGAAAAGACCTCCACCCGCACCCGCTGCTCCTTCGACGTGGCGGCCACCCAGGAGGGGGCCCATGTCACCTATCTGGACGCAGGCAGCAGCCAGATGGGCAAAAAGGAGAGCCTGGAGGACAGCGCCAAGGTGCTGGGCCGTTTCTTCGACGGCATCGAGTACCGGGGCTACGACCAGAAGGTGGTGGAGGATCTGGCGAAGTACAGCGGCGTGCCCGTTTGGAACGGCCTGACCGACGTGGATCACCCCACCCAGATCCTGGCGGACATGATGACCATTGAGGAGCACTGTTCCAAGCCCCTGAAAGATGTGAAGGTGGTGTTCCCCGGCGACGTGCGCAACAACATGTGCTACGCCTGGATGTACGGCTGCGCCAAGATGGGCATGCACTTTGTGGGCCTGGGTCCCAAGGAGCTGGTGGACGGCGTGGACCAGAACGTGATGCGCCAGGTGGAGGCCGTGGCCAGGGAGACCGGGGCTGCCATAGAGATCACCAGCGACGAGGGTACCCTCACCGGCGCAGACGTGATTTACGGAGATATCTGGGCCTCCATGGGCGAGGAGGACTTGATCCCTGAGCGGGCCAGGCTGCTGACTCCCTACCGGGTGACGGAGCAGACCCTGGAGAAGACCGGCAACCCCAAGGTGCTGTATCTCCACTGCCTGCCTTCCTTCCACGACTTCGAGACCAAGCTGGCTAAGGAGTGGAAGGACAAGGGGGTTGACATCCGGGAGGTCACGGATGAGGTGTTCCGGGGCAAGCACTCCGTGGTATTCGACGAGGCCGAGAACAGGATGCACTCCATCAAGGCGGTGCTGGTGGCCACCATCGGCCGCTGAGATATGTGCAGAAGGGCCGGGCGCAAAGCGCCCGGCCCGCGTTATTTTAATTGGTGAAGGTTTCCATGAGATTTCCATCGGCGTCGAAGAACTCCAGAATGTAGGGCGGCATGGGACGGGTGGCGGTGGTCCAGTGGAAGAGCCCCTCGAAGGCCTCCTCCTCCGCCTGGGCGGCCTGGACCGCCTCACTGGCGCTTGAGGCCGTGACATTGGGATACCGGCTCTCCAGCTGGAAGAAAAATACCTCTCCCTGCCGCTGGGCGTCCATGACATAGTCGGTTTCCTCCCCGGCGCAGGTGAGCGTCAGGGTCAGCCTGGAACTTTCCGCCAGGACGGGCGCGTCCACCGCCACCAGCCCGATGGTGTAGGAGGAGATACGGGAGCCGTCATAGAAGAGCTCGGAGGGGAGAATGACCAGGGTGGGTCCCTGGGGATTTTTGGGCCAGACATTGAGAAAATGGGTGTGGGACGAGGTGTGGACGGCGTCTCGCGTCACACCCAACAGCATGGTGGGATCAGGGAGCTCCCCCTCGCTGCGGCAGCGGAAGACAATGGTGGACTCCTCCGCCAGGCTCTGCCGCTCCGCCCGGTGAAATCCCATCTCCGTGGTGGGCAGAGGATAGCCGCTGACCGCCCACAGAACCAGAAGGCACAGGATCACGACGGCCATGTTGCGGAAGAAACGCAGCCTGTGGGTCCGGGACATTCCAATACCATCTCCTCTCTGAGAAATCTATTACTGGGCGACTGTTTTAATCAGTTCACCCTGGGCACCAAAAAACTCCAGGGTGTAGGGATAGTATGCCAGTTCATCCGGGGAAAAGGCGGTCACAAAAAACCAGAGGGCGCCCTCCTCATGGCGCTGCAGATTGTACATCTCCTCGCTGGCGTCTCCGCTGAGAGGCCGGTATTTCATCTCCAGCTGAAAGAAGAAGCAGCCGCCCTGTTCCACCCCCTCCATCCGATAGATCTCGTCCTCCAGCATGGCGGAGCCTTCGCTGTCGCTGTAGGAAATGGTCATGGTCAATCGGGCGCTCTCTGCCAGGGCCGGCGGGTCCACCGCCAAGAAGGCCGGGGCCAGGTAGCTGCCGCCCTGGACAGCGTAGCGGGTCCGCTCCGGCAGGACCACCAGCGTCGGTTCCTCCACGCTGCGGGGCCAGAGGGTCAGACGGCCGGATTCTGTGTAGGTGTGGATATAGGCGCGCGACAGACCCACCAGCATATCCGAGTCATTGTACTGCGTACCCCGGTATTCCCAAACCACTCGGGACTCCTCCGCCAGAGCCTGCCGCTCGGAGCGGTGCAGCTCCATCTCCAATGTGGGCAGGGGACAGTCGCTGGCACGCCAGATGAACAGAAGCAGCAGAGCGGCGATCATTCCATTCCGGACGGCCCGCAGCCGGTTCTTTTTCTCCATCAGGACACCGCCCCCTCCCTGAGATCCACCCGCAGGACGTCGCCGCCGTAGCCGATGGGGATGTCGACCCAGTCCGGGACATCTCCGTTTGGCAGATCCAGATATATCTCATAATAGATGGTGGAGAGGCCGCCGTCGTAGGTCCGACAGTAATAGGAGTTGTGGGTTTCCTGGTCAAAGAGCCCCGGCTCCCAACGGCCGTACTGTTGGCCGCTGCTGTCCTGGGCGGCGTGGGAGAGGATCATGTATTGGCTGCCGCTGATGGGTTCCCAGAACCGCCACGTTCCCGCCCGCAGCACCACTGTCAGCTCGTATTGTTCCGGGAAGGATTCACTGTCAAAAGTTGTCCAGGGTTCGGCATAGGTAAGATAGACCAGAGGAGCGGTAAACCGGTACTCCCCCAGCTTGACGCTGCCCTTGGGCGCCCAGGACTGGAGAAGATGAACCGTCCGAGTACTTCCGTCGCTGTAGGTCCAGACCTCCGTCTCCTCCGGCAATGTGGGGACATACCGATCCCCGCTGTCCATTTGACCGCGGATAAACGCCACACCCACAAAAACGGCCCAGAGGAGGACCAGGGCCAACACCCACTGGCTTATCCTCCACAGGTAGCCCCACCAGGGGCTGTGGAGCCGGGCCAGCTCCCGGGCAACTTCATCCGGATCGCCCATATCCGCCACAGCGGATTTTTCCGACTCATAGGGGGTCATACCCTTGGACAGATAGGCGTCCTCGCGGTCCTGGATGTGGGCCTCCAGCTCCCGGCGCACCGCGGCCCGGTCAGGAGCGAAGCGGATCTTCTCCGTGGCGGTGAGCAGCCAGTAGTCCTTGTTCATGGCCCCCTCCTCACGCCCCGGCCAGAATGGCCGTCACCGCCTTGGAGTAGACGGTCCACTCCTCCTTCTTCTCCTCCAGGGCCCGCAGCCCGGCGGCGGTGACGCGGTAATACCGCCGCACCCGGCCGCTGGGGGCCTCCCGCTCCTGGGCTGTGACCAGCTTGTCCTTCTCCAGGCCGTGGAGGATGGGATAGAGCGTCCCCTCCTTCAGCTTGAAAACCTGATTGGAGCGCTTTTCCAGTTCCTCAATGATCTGGTAGCCGTACATTTCCCGCTCCTTCAGCAGCGCCAGCACCAGCATGGAGGTGCTGCCCGGCAGCGTCCCCCTCTCCTGCTTCGCCATACAGTGTCCTCCTTACCTAGATGATCTAGGCAAATTATACATAGATTATCTAGGTAAGTCAAGATCTGAAACAGGAAAATCGCTGTTTGCCCAAAAGTTACCTTTGACTCTTTCCTTTTCAAAGGAAAGAATGGATGCCCTCCTGCGCAAACTAGGACGGAATGGAGGGAGTTCAATGAAAAAATTCCGTATGCCGACGGCATATACGATCTTATTTATCCTGCTGATCTTGGTGGCGGCGGCCACGTGGCTGATCCCGGCGGGGAGCTACGACCACGGGGAGGACGGGACCCCGATCGCGGGAACCTACCACCAGGTGGAGCAAAATCCTCAAGGGGCGGGCGATGTGGTGCTGGCCTCCTTCGAGGGGTTCTACGACGCGGTGGACGTGGCGCTGTTCATTTTGATGGTGGGCGGCTTTTTGGGGGTCGTCATGAAGACCGGAGCCATTGACGCCGGGGTCAGCAATGTGATCCGCCTGCTGGGCGGAAAGGAGATCCTGCTCATCCCGGTGCTGATGGTGCTCTTCAGCCTGGGCGGGACCTCCTTCGGCATGTGGGAGGAGACGATGGCGTTCTATCCCCTGCTGATCCCGGTGTTCGTGGCGGCGGGGTATGACCCGCTGGTGGGCATCGCTGTGGTGCTGCTGGGCAGCGGCGCGGGGGTGCTGGCCAGCACCGTCAACCCCTTTGCCACCGGCATCGCCTCGGGCTTCGCGGGGGTATCCCTGGGGGATGGGCTGATGCTGCGGCTCATCATGCTGGTAGTGTTTGACGTGGTGGCCATCTGGTATGTGATGGCGTATGCCGCCAAGGTGCGCAATCATCCGGAGAAGTCACTGGTGGCGGGTTTCAGCCACAAGTTTGAGCACAAAACAGGCGGGGATGTGCCCATGCTGGACGGGCGGCGGAAGATCGTGCTGACGATTTTCGCGCTGGTATTTCTGGTCATGATCTACGCTGTGATCCCCTTTGACGAGATCGGCGTCCCCATCCCCACGCTGGGTTGGTGGTTTCCGGAGCTGAGCGGGCTGTTTTTGGTGGGCGGCGTCCTCATTGGCCTGGTCTACGGCCTGGGGGAGGCGGACACGGTGGACGCCTTCGTGGCCGGGGCCGCGGACCTCATCGGCGTGGCTTTCATTATCGGTATCAGCCGGGGGATCACTGTGCTGATGAACAGCGGCAAAATGACGGATACGGTGCTCTACTGGGGGGAGCAGGCCCTGGAGGGGAGCGGTTCGGTGCTCTTCATCCTGCTGGTCTATCTGATCTATCTGCCCCTGTCCATCCTGATCCCCTCCTCCTCGGGGTTGGCTACCCTCTCCATCCCCATTATGGCCCCCCTGGGCCAGTTCGCCGGGATCAGCCCCAGCCTGATCGTCACGGCATTCCAGTCCGCTTCGGGACTGATCAACATCATCACGCCCACGGCGGCGGTGGTCATGGGCGGGCTGGCCTTCGGTGATGTGCCCTATGACCGCTGGGTCCGGTTCGTGTGGAAATTGATACTAATTTTCTTCCTGCTGACCGTGGGATTTTTAGCGGTATCCGCCGTATTGTAAAAAAGTTTTGGTGTGCTATACTCTTTTGTGAGAAAGACGCAAAGGAGTGCCCCGGCATGAGAGTCATCGACACACACGCCCACATTTTCCCGGAGAAGGTCGCCGTCAAGGCCACCGCCGCCACGGCGGAGTATTTCGAGCTGCCGGAGCCGCCCCACCACGACGGCACGGCGGGGCAGCTGGCCCGGGCGCTGGACGAGGCGGGCATCGACTACGCCGTAGTCTGCTCCGCCGCCACCACGGCCCATCAGGTGGAGGCGATTAACCGGTATATCTGGGATGCGGCCTGCAAAGAGCCGCGGTTTATCCCCTGCGGCACCCTCCACGCCGCCTATGAAAACTACCGGGAGGAACTGGAGTGGATGCGCCGGCACGGCATGTACGGCGTGAAGATCCACCCGGAGTGCCAGCATTTTGCCCTGGATGATGAGCGGATGTTCCCCATGTATGAGGAGATGGAGCGGACAGGCATGTTCCTCATTGCCCACATGGGGGATCCGAGGGTGGACCTCTCCGGTCCCAGGCACATGCTGCCTATTGCCGACGCCTTCCCCGGCCTGCGGTGCATCGCCGCCCACCTGGGGAACTGGGGGGACTGGGATCCGGAGAAGATCCGTCCGCTGACCAGGCTGCCCAACGTGTATACTGATATCAGCAGCTCCTTCAGCTATGTGAAGGACAAGGCCCCGCTGTACGAGATCCTGTATGCGTATGACCCCACCCACATCTTCTTCGGTTCCGATTACCCCATCTGGGACCCGAAGCAGGAGCTGGAGAAGGCGAGGGCCCTGGGCCTTGGGGAAAAGCTGCTGGAGGATATCCTGTTCAACAATTTCGCGGCGTTTTACCACGATAGAGCGCTTTAAGAGAGGGGCGGCCCGGATGTATTATCCGGGCCGCTTTGTCATTTTTGGACATTGTTTCGTTACCGGATTGTAGGGATTTGGAAACGACTTTGTGACAATTTTCTGCTATGATACCATCCAGGAGAGCCCATAGAAAGAAAAAGGAGGTTCCTTTTATGAATAATCTGAGCAAGAAGGCTAAGATCGCCCTGGCCTCCGGCGGGGTGGGACTGCTGGCGCTGGCGGCGGTCCTGGGGATCTGGCAGCCCTGGAACAAAGCGCCGGAGGAGCCGGAGGACAGCCCGGGCCAGCAGCAGCAACAGCGGCCGCCGGAGCCCCAAAAGCCTGAAGAGGACCCCAGCCTCACCGTAGGCGGGGAGAAGATCCCCTGCACCATCTACGAGGGGGACGGCTGGAGTATCTACGTGCCCGAGGGGTGGACGGTGGATGACAGCCGGTCGGCGGATGGCATTTGGGTGATGCGCCCGGACGGGGCTGCTGAGGGGACTTTTTTGCAGGTGGAAAACCGCAGCTACAGCGACTATGCCGGTGACTTTGTAGGAGCATATCCGATCTACATATCGGAGACAGAGCAGCATAGGGGCCGGATTTTCTACACAGGCGCGGCCGGGGCCGGGAGCTGGACGGCGACATGCCAGGCGCCCGCGGAGGACTGGGATACCTATCAGAAGCTGATGACCGCCCTGGCCCGGACCATGACCGTGGGGGAGGAGAAGCCCTTCTCCGGATTGTCCCCGGTGGCCTCGGAGCCGGACTGGCAGACCACAGACGGCGTGACAGTGCTGTGGATGGACAAGGACGGCTATGTGGTGGACGACGAGGCCAGGAAGTTCGTGGAGGAGGAGATGCTGGGCTGGGAGGATGAGAAGAAGGCCCAGTTTACCGGCCAATACCGCCTGGTGAACCTCAGCTGGGCGGGGAGCTATACCTGCCTGCCGGGCAGGGAGTATGTGGACGTGTTCCAGTTCGGCATCCGGTATGAGGTCGCCCCGGACAAGATCGAGGAGAGAAGAGAGGCGCTGAAGGAAAATGGATGGGAGGACCTCCTGGAGGACGGCTGGCAGGCCAGGAGCAGGTATCCCATGAACGTAGTGATCTTCCACGACGGCAGCGCTGTGGAGGAGGTGCGGGTGTTCATGAGCCACTGGGATGAGCCGGGCGGCGCCCCATACCTGAACAGCCTGCTGTGGGACGATCCGAAAAGCGCCGCACCCCTGACGGCGGAGGAGCTCAAGCAGTGCGCAGACTGGTTCAATGATAGGGAGAACAACGGCCTGCTGCGGTTTGCCTATGAAGGAATCGGCGAGGTGGGGGACTATCTGGGAGTCCTGTTCTACGACCTGGGGGATACGGAGGACAAGCTGACCCAGGCGGAACAGGCTGCCCTGGAAAAGGCGGGGGCGGCTTTGGAGCTGGACACCTTCCGCCGGACCCGCGCCTATGTGCTGGACTACCTGGGTGCAAAATTCTGGGGCGCGTCCCAGGATTGGGCGGAAACCAAGCTGGCGGACAGAGGCGACCAGCTGGGGATCTATCTGGCGGAGTTCGACGCGTGGTACAACTGCCACGGGGACACGGCTATGCAGGTGTACGCCTTTGACCGGGGGGAGTTCTATCCCGCCGGCGGTGGATATGTAAAGCTGTACTACACCGCGCCCTACCTCTGGGGGGAGGAGGGGACCGGCGAGTTTGATGTGCCCATGGTCGTGACAGTAAGGTCCGGCACAGAGGGGGCGGACAAGTGGCTCGTGGCCTCCAACGTGCCCGCAGAATGAACCTGTGCGAAACGGGGGTTCGCACAAAAGCTCCTTCTGTCCCGTTCCTTTTCAAAAAGGGGATAGACCTGAATCAAACGACAAAATACCGGCTGTTTCAACAACAGCCGGTATTTTTCTTGCTCAGAACTACAATTAGTTTTCAAATTTCTCCACAACATCCGCCACATCCGACAGCCAGCCGCCCTGGAAGTCCTCGATGCGGCCCGCGTCGGTCAGCTGGGCCAGCTTGGGGTCGATGGGCATCCTGGCCAGCAGCTTCAGGCCGTGGGCCTCGGCGGCGGCCTGGGTCTTTCCCTGGCCGAAGAGGGGGATCTCCCTGCCGCAGTCGGGGCAGAGGAGGTAGCTCATGTTCTCCACCACGCCCACGATGGGGATATCCATCATCTCGGCCATTTTCACCGCCTTCTCCACCACCATGCTCACCAGCTCCTGGGGGGAGGCCACGATGATGACGCCGTCCAGGGGCAGGGACTGGAAGACGCTGAGGGCCACGTCGCCGGTTCCCGGGGGCATATCCACAAAGAGGTAGTCCACATCCCAGATCACATCGGTCCAGAACTGGGTGACAACGCCGCCGATAACAGGCCCGCGCCACAGCACAGGGTCTGTCTCATTGTCCAGCAGCAGGTTGACGCTGATGAGCTGGATACCGCTGGCAGTCTCCACCGGCAGCATGCCCCGGTCGTCGCCCATGGCCCGGTCATGGACGCCGAAGGACTTGGGGATGGAGGGGCCGGTGACGTCGGCGTCCAGCACGCCTACCTTGTAGCCCTTGCGGCGCATCAGCACCGCCAGCTGGCTTGTGACCATGGATTTGCCGACGCCGCCCTTGCCGGACACTACGCCAAAGACCTTGCCCACCCGCGCGGCGGGGTTCAGAGCCTTGAGAAAGGACTGGGGCTGGGAGCGGTCGGAGCAGCTCTCGCCGCAGGTGCTGCAGTCGTGGGTACATTCAGACATGTGATCGATCTCCTTTGATGGATTCATTTGATTGCCGGTTCCTTGGATTTAGAATGAGGGACAGCGCTTATTTTTTCCGCTTTTCCCAGTATTCACGCAATTTTTTCAGCGCCTCGCCGTGCCGGGGGGAGCGCAGCGAGGGGTAGGAGCGCATCAGGCGGCGCTCAAAGATATCCTGCTTCTCGTACAGGGCGTTTGCCCGCTGCTGGGCGTCGGCCTTGAGGGCCTCCAGCCGCTGGGACAGCTCCCCGCCCAGCTCGTCCAGGGGCTCCAGCTTGGACTGGATCTTCTGAGCGGCCTCTGCGGTACGCTCAGCGGCGGTCTGGCGGGCGGCGGCCATGGCCTCCTCCATTTTGGCGCGCTGGGCCTCCATCGCCTGCCGCTGCTCCTCCTTGAGCTGCTCCAGCTTTTCGTTGAGCTCATTGTAGACAGCGTGGAGCTTTTCCAGGCGGTTGCCGATCTGGATAGCGCTGCGGACGGACAGAACGATATCTGACAGATAGATAACGGCCAGCACGACGGCCAGGGGGACGCCGACGCCCTTTTCAAACAGCCGGGCCACCCAGACCGAGAGGATGGGGTTGCACCAGTGGCACAGGAGCACACAGGCAAGGCCGAAGAGGGTGGAGTTGAGCAGGCAGATCCGGCCGCCCAGATTGAATTTATACCGGGAGTAGTCCCACCAGCGCATATGGAACAGCTTTTCCATGGCCCAGCTGGTGACATATTCCACGGCGGAGGTCAATATAGCGCCGAAGAAGAAGGTCAGCAGGGGGTTGGAGCAGCCGCCGTCCAGCGCCAGCAGCACCACCAGGGCGCCGTGGCCGTAGATGGGGCAGAGGGGGCCGTTGAGAAAGCCCCTCTTCTCGCACAGCTTTCTCTGGCCGATGGAGCAGTATACCATCTCTCCGCACCAGCCCAGAAAGCTGTAGATGATCAGGAGCAAAAAGATGTAGCAGCCTCCGGTCAGGGGGGTGCTGCAGACAGAGGGCAGGAAGTCCGGTAGGGTCATGTCGTCACCTCACAAAGAAATGGCGTGGTATTCCACGGAATGGGCCTGGCGCAGGTACTCCAGCTCCCGCCGCTGGCAGGTGAAGAGCAGGACCTGCCGCTCCCTGGCCAACGAAACCAAGTAGTCCAGCGCGGCGGCGCAGCGGGCGTCGTCAAAGGTCACAAGGGCGTCGTCCAGCAGGATGGGGGCGGCCTGCTCCGGGGGGAGCACCATCTCACAGATGGCAAGGCGTACGGCCAGATACAGCTGGTCGGCGGCCCCCTGGCTGAGGGCGGAAGCCTGGCGGGGGAGGATCTGCCCCGCCTCCTGGGCAGAGGGGAGCATATCCCGGTTCAGTAGGACTTTATTATACTTCCCCTGGGTCAGCATTGTAAAGATTTTTGCGGATTTTTCTCCCAGGGCCGGGGAGAACCGGTTTTGCAGGTCGGCGTTGGCGCCGGAGAGCACTTCTGACGCCAGGGCAATGGCGTCGTATTCCAGCTGGAGAGCGTCGTGGAGTTCCGTCCGCTGGGACAGCTCCAACTGGAGCTGCGCCGGATCGCCCAGGGCCTCCATCCTGCCCTGGGCGGTGTGGATCCGCCGCCGCAGCTCCGCCTGGCGGACAGCGAGGGACTCCAGCTCGTCGGACAGCTGCTGCCGGGAGAGAGCGGGCCGCTCCACCGGTGCGGAGGGGGCGGCAGTGGGGAACTGGGCGGAGAGGAGCTCCCAGCGAAGCCTGGCGTCCTTTGCGTCCTGCAGGGCCAGGTCCAGGGCCGACCGGCGGCTGAGGGCGTCCTCCACCGCCTGGCGGGCGGATCCCGGGGAGGCGGCAGGCTGGAACCGGCGGACCCGCTCTGTGACCTGCGCCATACTTGCGTTCCTGTTGGAGACCACCGCGTCGTATGCGGCCTGGGCGGCCTGGCAGTCGCTTTGGGCGGAGAGAGCGCCTTTATATAATATAGTATAGGCGGCCATGTCCTCCTGCCTCCGGCGGAGGCGCTCAGCCTGCTCTGCATCCCAGCGGGCCTGCCGGCGGCGCAGGGGATATGCCACGGCAAGGAGCAGGACGCCGATCAATCCCAGAGCGCTGCCAAGGGCGGCGATCCAATTTTTTGTCCCCATTCCCACAGCGGCGGCCAGCGCCAGACCAGCCAGTACTGACAGACAGGGGAGCAGGGGCGACAGCCGCGGGCGGGGCCCGCCGCCCAGGGGAAGGCGTTCCGCTTCCTCCGGGGTATGTCCGGCCAGGGGGTGGGCGGCCAGCGCCTCCTCCGCCTGCTCCAGGCGCTCCCCGGCGGCTTGGGCCCGCTGCCGGACGCTGTTCAAAGACTGGTTGTCCCTGTCCAGTGCATTCAGCGTGCCCCGCAGGACCTCCAGTTCCTCCCTGGCCGGCAGGTCGCCGGCCAGGCGGACCAGGGCGTCGGCCTGGGCCTGGGCTTTCTCCATGGACTGGCGGGCCTCCTCCACCTGGGCGGCGCGCAGGGCGCGGTCCGCCGCGTCATGGAGGGAGAGCTGGTCCCGGAGCAGCTTTTCCCGCTCCACAAGAGTATCCAGCTGCTCCCGGTCCTGGATCAGATCAGCTTCCAGCGCCTCGATTTCATCCAGAGTCCCCCGCAGGGCGGCGATCCCCTGCTCCAGCTGGGGCAGCTGGCCGCTTTTGTTGTAGCGGCGGCGGGTGAGCTGCCTGCGCAGCCGGTCGGCGGCGTCAGTATAGGAGGTATCCTCTTCACCGGTGGTAATGAGGGCGGCTATGCGCCGCTCCAGGGCGGCGTCCTGGTCAATGGGTATGCCGGCCTGGCGGATATAGGCGCTGCGCTCGTATACCTCCTGGGGAACGCCCAGCAGCGCCTCCCCGCAGGTCGCGGAGGAGAACCCTTCCACCGGGAGCTCTGTTCCCGCATATACTGCGGAAAAGGCGCCCATGGGGGAATTGGCCCTGGCAGTGTTCCGAATAATTGTCAGATCTCCCTGGGAGGCGGAGACCTCCATCCGGCCCTGCATGGGGCTGCCGCTCCAGGGCATGTAGCGCCGCTTGTCGGCGGCAGGGCTGCGGTCCCTGGTATTGAGCCCATAGAGCATGACCCTTAGGAAAGCGGTCCAGGTGGATTTCCCGCTCTCATTGGGGGCCTCGATGATATTCAGCCCTGGCGCAAGAGCCAGGGTTTCGTTCTCCAGCCGCCCAAAAGTGGCGGTCAGCCGGTTGATTCGCATGGATTCCTCCAAAACCTGTTTCAAGATATCGTAGGGAAGCAAAGCTGACTATACTATATCACGGGCCGCGCCAATTGTCTTTGAAAAAACGGAAAAAAATTAAAATAATTTGAAAAAAAGGGGTTGACACGAGGAATACTATCTGATATATTTATCAAGCTGTCCGGCCGGGAAGGGAAGAGGGCAGGCACAGGAAAAAACTTTTTGGAAAAGAAGGAAGAAAAGGGTTGACAAAGGTCAGCGGAAGTGA
>CABKMV010000035.1 GCA_902373635.1 uncultured Oscillospiraceae bacterium | reverse complement strand
CGCCCGGCCTGCTCCCCGCCCGTATCTCCAGCCCCAGGGGCAAGCCCAGATACCAGACCGTCTCTCCGGTGACATACTGCCGGGGAGGCGGCTCTTTTCTCTCCCCGCTGAGCGCCTCCAGTCCCCGGAGCAGTATAGCACCCTTGGCGCGGACAAAGTCGTCCACATAGGCCGTCGGGACCCGCGGCGGCGCGGAAACCGTGATGCTCCCATCCCGGCGCAGCCGCAGATTGATGTTCTTCACCGCTTTCCGGCAGAACGTATAGCTGATCTCCCGTCCCTGGACCTCCACCGTCCGCACCGTCCCATTCTCTGCCGGCATTGTCCACACCTCCACCGTTTTTTTCTATTATACCGCAGCCGCCTTCCTTTTTCCACTGCCGCCCAATTGCTTTTTTCCACAGGATATGGTATGATCTTGTTAAATGCTTAACGATGGAGGTCTGTATGGATATTTCAACGCTCAAGGCGAAGCTGGACGCCTCCCACTATATCTACGACGACAGCCTGGCCACTACTTTGCTGGTGGCACTAAAGCTTGGCCGTCCCCTCCTTATTGAGGGTGCCGCCGGCGTGGGCAAGACAGAGGTCGCCAAGGTCATGGCGGCGGCCCTGGATCGGGAGTTGGTCCGCCTCCAGTGCTATGAGGGCCTGGACGAGGGCAAGGCGCTGTACGAATGGAACTACCAGAAGCAGCTGCTGTCCATCCAGATCTACATGAACCGCCAGTCCCCTGATGAGCTGACCGAGTCCCTCTTCAGCGACAGCTACCTGCTGGAGCGGCCCCTGCTGAAGTCCATCCGGTCCGAAAAGCCGGTGGTGCTGCTTATCGATGAGATCGACAAGGCTGACGAGGAGTTTGAGGCATTTCTGCTGGAGCTTCTCTCTGAGATGCAGGTCACGATTCCTGAGGTAGGTACCATCCGGGCCAGGAGCGTCCCCTTCGTGGTGTTGACCTCCAACCGGACCCGGCCCCTCAGCGAGGCCCTGCGCCGCCGCTGCGCCTACCTCTACATCCGGTACCCCGACCTGGAGAAAGAGGTATCCATTATCCGTGCCAAGCTGCCCAACGTCAATGAGCATCTGGCCCTCCAGGTGGCCCAGGCCATTCACGACCTGCGGGAAAACGAGGCCATCCTGAAAAAGCCCTCTATCGCGGAGACGCTGGACTGGGTGTCTGCACTGGAGGCCCTGGGCATCAGCGATCTGACCCCGGAGGCCATGGAGCGGACCAAGGGCTTTGTGTTGAAAAACAGTGAGGACCTGGAGGCGCTGGGCCAGGAGGCCGGGCACGACTGCGCCGGACACAGCTGCAGCTGTCACCATAGCCACGGCGCTCCCGTCGGCCCGGCGGAGGACGAGGTTCCAAGCGGGAGAGATCTGAAACTTCCGAGGACGCTGTGATGAGGCCCGCTGAAAACGTATACATTGAAAAGCTGGCGGAGTTCTCCGCTCTTCTGCGGCAGGAGGGGCTGGCCGTGGGGCTCCAGGAGACGGCGGACGCCTGTGCGGTGCTGGATGCCTTTGGCCTGGAGGATCGGGAGACCGTCCGGGCCGCGCTCTGCTCCGTGTACGCCAAGTCCCAGCAGGAGCAAGCCGCATTTGGCCGCGCCTTTGACGGGTTCTTTGTCAGCCTGGAGCAGAAACAGGCCCTCCTGGCTCAGCGCCAGGCCGAGGCTCAGGAGCTGGCCCAGCGCCGGGCGGAGGCGGAACGGGATCTGCAGGTGGGTGGCAAATCCATGAACCTGCGAGACGACCTGCGGGAGGTCTATGTCCGGATGCCGGAGGAGAAGCGGGCGTATCTGCGCCAGCTCCTGGAGAAATCCAAGGGCAACCTGGAGCGCAGCCCCCAGCTCTACAGCAACTTCATCCGTTCCGTCTTCATGCGCTTCCTGCTGGAGCAGCAGATGATGATGGAGGACGCCTCTGTGGGCTGTGAGGAGACTGATCCGGACCTGGCCCTGCTGTACCGGGATATCTCACAGTTCAAGGAGGCGGACATCCCCCGGGCCACGGCTTTGATTGCCAGGATTACCCAGCAACTGAACGCCGAGCTCTCTCAACGCCGCCTCCGGGGTGGCCACAGCGGGAAGCTGGATTTTAAAAAGACCATCCGCCGGGGGCTGGAAACCGGCGGCTCCTTCTATCGCCTCTCCTTCCGCCGCAAGCGGCGGCGACGCCAGCACCTGGTCATACTGTGCGATGTATCAGGCTCCATGCTCCAATTCTCCGAATTTGCCCTGCGCTTTCTCAAGTCCATGTCTGAGGTTTCCGACGCCTCCAGGGCCTTTCTCTTCTCCGAGGAAGTCAAGGAGGTGAGCCCCTTTGCCCTGCAGAACATGGACGCCTTCCGGGAGTACGTCCGCTCCTCCGGTCTATATGGCCGCGGAACAGACCTAGGATCCGCCCTGGAGCAGCTGTGCCGGTTGCGCCCCAGTGCCCTCGGCCCCTCCGCCACACTGCTGATCCTGTCCGACACCAAGACTATCGACCTGCCCCGCGCGGGCCGCGCCCTGTTGGAAGCGCAGCGTCAGGCCGGAAAGATCCTGTGGCTCAACCCTATTCCGGAACAGAAGTGGCAGTATATCCGCAGTATCCAGACCATGTCCACACTCTGCCAGATGGTGCCCTGCAGCACCCTGAACGAACTGGCACATGCCTGCCGCAGACTGCTGCAGCCATGACGGATTAAGCCGTGCCCTAGTCCCCACAGGGGACTGGGGCGCTTTTTTGCTGTTTTTTACTCCACCGTCCGATTTCGAGCGTTTCCTCCCTCCCCCAGGGAGTAAGATAGCGTTATCCGGACAAACCATCTCTGCTTCACACAGGAAGGAGGAGCAACCCATGCCCATGATCCGCCCTATGTCCGATTTGACCACGCATGCCCAGGAGATCGCGGATTTCTGCCGGGAAACCATGGAACCTGTACTTATCACTCATACCGGCGGGGAACGCCTCGTGCTGATGAGCGCCGCGGCCTATGAGCGGCGGCAGGCGCAGACTGCATCATATGTCCAGACTGCCGGCAGGGCCTCTCCTGCCCCTGCCGACGGGCAGCGGGAAAACCTCCTTCTTGCAGCCCGCCAGTTATGGGAATGCCTGGCCGGCATCGACTGAATTTCTTTCCCCCTTTTTTTGCAAAAAAAATCTGAAACCTGCATAAATCGTGCTTGACATTCCCTCTGTTGGATGCTATAGTAACAGCGTATTCAAGAATGTACAAATTGATCGCTGCAGAAATGTAAGTCAATGTCCATTTTGACTTACATCTCCGCAGCCTTTCTTATTGTACGAAAAATATAATCTTTTTTAGGAGGTACCATCATGACTGGCACTGTAAAATGGTTCAACGCAGAGAAGGGCTACGGCTTTATTTCCAATGACGAGGGCGGCGACGACGTGTTCGTCCACTTCTCCGCCATCCAGGGAACCGGCTATCGCTCCCTCAACGAGGGACAGAAGGTAACGTACGATGTGGAGCCCGACCCCAAGAACAGCAGCAAGCTGCGGGCTGTCAACGTCACCGCTATCTGAGATATAGGGAAACAGCGCCCCGGAAAATTCCGGGGCGCTGTTTTTTCTTCCCAGGCCGGAGGTCAATCCTTCCGCTCCACGCAGTTGGCCTGCTGTCCCTGAAGCATCTCCAGGCCATGTTCCAGAGCGGGCAGCACTGCCTCCAGGTTCTCCCTGGCGGCCTTTGGGCTGCCGGGGAGGTTGATGATCAGCGTCCGCCCCCGGATGCCAGCCGCCGCCCGGGACAGCATGGCCCGCGGCGTGATCGCCAGGGACGCATAGCGCATGGCCTCGGGGATGCCGGGGGTCAGGCGCTGGCAGACGGCGATGGTGGCCTCCGGCGTCACGTCGCGGGGCGCGAAGCCCGTGCCGCCGGTGGTGACGATCAGATCCACCCGGCCCTCGTCCGCAAGTTTTTTCAGCATCGCCTCGATCTGAGGCTGCTCGTCGGGGACAAGGGCGGTTTCCCGCACGTCGTACCCCGCCTTGCGCAGCAGTTCCGCCACCAGGGGGCCGCCGGCGTCCGGCCTCTCCCCCCGGAAGCTGCGGTCGCTGACAGTAAGCACCGCGGCAGTATACATACTCTGCTCCTCCTAATCCTGCAGCAGCATCAGCTGTTCCGGCCTCACGGAAACCACTACTGCTGTTTTATCCTTTTGGGCCGCCCACAGATCTTTCCCCAGCTCCATCCGCAGCAGGGGCGCCCCCGGCTGGGCGCCCACCGGGCGCAGCATCGCCAGCATGGTGAACACATCCTCCGTCACCCGCACCACCTCGCAGGGGAGCGTGTTTCCCTCCCCTTCCAGTGCGGGACGGATATGGTTGGCCCGGATCCCCAGTGTCGTAACGCCCTCCCGCCAAGGCTGGGATACCTGAAATTCCGCGTTCCACGCCGGCACAGACACCGTTTGGACCGTCTTCCCCGGCAAGACCGGGACATAGTTCTTGCAGCCCGAGATGCGTGCGGCGCTGACCGTGCCCGGATCGGCCATCAGCTCCCTGATCCCGGTCACTGGCGAGGACTTCCCCCGCTCCAGCACGCAGACCTGGCTGCAATTGCGGTAGACCTCCCCCCGGTCGTGGGACACCCACAGCACCGGGCCGTCAAACTGCTTCAGCACGTCCTGCAGCTCCAGCTCCAGCTGCCACTTCAAATAGCTGTCCAGTGCGGAGAAGGGCTCGTCCAGCAAGATCGCCCTGGGCTCCGACGCCAGGATCCGCGCCAGGGCCACCCGCTGCTGCTGGCCGCCGGAGAGCTGGCCTGGCCGCAGCTTCTCCAGGCCCTCCAGGCGCAGCATGGCGATCAGCTCCCGGCCCCGCTCCGTCCGGCGGGGCTTTTTCAGGTGGTGCGCCCCTGCGGCGATATTCTGCTCCACCGTCATGTTTGGGAACAGGGCGTACTGCTGGAAGAGGTAGCCCACCTGCCTCCTCCGGGGCGGCAGGTTGATCCTCTTTTCGCTGTCAAAAAGCACCGTTCCGTCCAGCTCGATGCGCCCCTGGTCCGGGTGCTCGATGCCGGCGACGCACTTGAGCGTCATGCTCTTGCCGCAGCCGGAGGCCCCCAGCAGGGCCAGCAGTTCCCCGTCCCGGGCGGCAAAGTCCACATCCAGCAGGAAATTGCCCAGACGTTTTTTGATCTGTACCGTCAACATCATCCATCCGCCGCCTTCCTGCCGCTCCGCTCTTTCCGCTCCAGCATGTTCACCGCCAGCAGCACCACGGCGGAGATCGCCAGGTTCACCATCACCCAGCGGAAAGCCAGGCCGTCCTCATTGGTGCGCCAGAGCTGATAGACTGTGGTGGAGATGGTGGCCGTGCGGCCGGGGGTGTAGCCGGCGATCATGGAGGTGGCGCCGTACTCCCCCAGGGCCCGGGCAAAGGCCAGCACCGTCCCCGCCAGGATGCCCTGGCGGCATGCGGGCATACGGATGCGCCAGAAGATATAGGTGTTGCGCAGGCCCAGGGTCTTCCCCGCCTGGGCCAACGTCTCGTCAAAGGATTCAAAAGCGCCCCGGGCTGTGCGGTACATCAGCGGGAAAATGACCACCACCGTGGCAAAAATGGCGGACCACCATGTCATTGTCAGCTTCACGCCAAAAGTTTCCAGCGCCCAGGCGCCCACGATCCGCTTGGGGCCCAGCACCCGCAGCAGCAGATACCCCACCACCGTGGGCGGAAGCACCAGCGGAAGCGTCAGCACCACGTCCAGCACGCCCTTTACCAGCCTGGGGACTCTGGCAATATAGTATGCCGCGCAGATGCCGGTAAAGAACACCACCACCGTGGAGATAGCGGCGATGCGCAGCGAGTTGTAAAGTGGATACCAGTCCATAGGGTTCCTTTCTTTTGTTGGTCATTTGTGGGCCTGCCAGGCCCGGACGTTTTTTGCGGCTTCGCCGCAGGGAGTATTCCGCGCTCCGGCGCGGGTTACTTTGCCCTCGGCGGCAAAGTAACCAAAACGCCGCCGGGGACACCCCGGTCCCCGATTTGATCGGTCTGAGGCTTGTCCTGATAGTATCCAGCCACTGAATGAGAGACCCTTCGGGGTTCTAATCTATAGAATCATCTTCACCGACTTCGCCTGTCGGCCTGTTAAAGGGGTAGAGCCATTTGGGCTGCGCACTTATAGATGCCTCTCTCCCTTTAACAGGGCCAAAGGCCGAAGCTGGACTAGAAACCCGGCGGAGATCAGAAACCCGAAGGATTTTTTATTCAGTGGCTGGATCAGCTAAGGTTGCACCCAGACCGATTAAGGCAAGGGAATCCAAAACCGTAGGTTTTGGCGATCTTTTGGGTACTTTTCAATCGCTTGAAAAGTACCCGCGGGTTCGGGGCGCGTAGCCCCGGGACAGTCTGGGCCGCGCAGCCCCACAAAAGGGTGGGGCGGGCAGCCCCGGGAAGAACCGGATGTGGGCCGGTCAACCCCGGCAAAAAGGGACAGGCGCCGCCCGCAGGCGGCGCCTGAAAGCATCTTATCCCAGGGGTGTGAAGCCGACAGACTCCAGCACGGCTTTGCCCGCGTCGGAGGTGACATACTCCAGGAACGCCTTGGCCGCGTCGGGATTCTTGCTGACATTCAGCACAGCGGCAGGATAGATGACCTGGCCGCACATCTCAGCTGTAGCAGTGTCCACCACGGTCAATCCCGCGGAAAAGGCGTCGGTGCCGTAAATGATGCCGCAGTCCACGGTCGCCTCGGAGACCTGAGTCGTTACCTCCTTGACATTGCCGCCGTAAGTAATGCACCCGGCGCTGGCCAGGGCGGCCTCATCCAGGCCGTAGTAGGCCAGGATCTTCTGGGTGTACTGGCCCACGGGCACGTCGCTGTTGCCCATGGCCAGCAGGATGGTGCCCGCCTCCAGGCCGGCCTTCAGGTCGTCATAGCTGTTGATATTGGCGGGGTTCCCCTCGGGGACGGCCAGGGCCACCTTGTTCTCCAGCAGGTCGAACCGGGTATCCTCCAAGACGAAGTCCAGCCCCTCGGTGTTCACATCCGGGCTGGCGGTGATATCCAGCTGGTCCATTTGCTTCTGACCGGCGGAAATAAAGATGTCGCAGTCGGCCCCCTCCTGGATCTGGGTCTTCAGCGTGCCGGAGGAGTCGAAGTTGAAGACAATCGTGACATTCTCATGCTCTTTCATGTACTGTTCGCCGATCTCTGTCAAAGTCTCCTGCATGGAGGCCGCCGCGAATACGGTCAGCTCCACTGGTTCCTCTTCCCCTCCGCAGGCGGTCAGAGCCAGCGCCATTACCAGGGCCAGAAGAAGCGCGATCCATTTTTTCATCATGATTCTCCCTTTCTTTCCATATTTTTAGAAACAGGCGGGGGGGTTCTTCCCTCTGTATTCTACTTTCCAAAACCGCAGTTGGGGAAGGTGCAGTCTTTGCATCCCAGGCAAAGCCCACCTTCACCCATAGCCGCGATCTCCGCCTTCGTCACCGGCACTCCCGCGGCCACGCGGGGCAGCACCAGATCAAAGATGGTGGCCCCCGCGTACATCACGCAGCCAGGCAGGCCCATGATGGGAGTCCCGTCTTCAAAGTAGCCCAGCAGGAACATGGCTCCCGGCAGCACCGGCGCGCCGTAGGTGATAATATCGGCCCCGCTGCGCCGGATGGCGCCAGGGGTGTTGTCGTCCGGGTCCACGCTCATGCCGCCGGTGCAGAGGATCAGATCCACGCCTCCCCGCCGCATCTCCCCGATGGCGGCGGTCACGTTCTCCAGCCCGTCCCCTACCAGGGCGTGGGCCGTCATCCGGATACCAAAGGCGGAGAGCTTCCTCTCCACCACAGGGGTAAACTGGTCCTCAATGAGGCCCTTGGCCACCTCGCTGCCGGTGGTGACGACCCCGGCGGTTTTCAGCTTCCAGGGCAACAGCTCCATCAGCGGCTTGCCGCCACCAATCTCTTCCGCCCGCCGCAGCTTCTCCTCCTCAATAACAAGAGGGATCACCCGTGTGCCGCAGAGCTTGTCCCCCTTACGCACCGCCGTGTTGCCGTGGCGGGTGGCGATCATGATATCATCAAGCAGATTGATCGCGTTGAGGCGCTGGGAGTCCACCCGGAACAGGCCGTCCATCGCGGCCTTCAGTTCGATCTTGCCCTCCTTCACCCCGCTGCGGTCCATATGTTCGTTTCTGCACAGGGCGCACAGCCGCTCCGCGGCGTCGTTTTCATGGACCATGCCGGGGACCATCTCCCAGACATACAGGTTTTCCTTCCCCATGCTCAGCAGCACCGGGATGTCCTCCTCCTGCACCACATGGCCCTTGCGGAACCTGGCGTCCTTGTACTGTCCGGGTATGATCTGGGTCAGGTCATGGCACAGCACATGGCCCACCGCGTCCTCTGTCCGAATCAGCTTCATGGCTCTCTCCCCGCTATCTCTTCTCCAAAATTTCAACCGGATCGCCCGGGCGGACGACCCCCTCTCTGACAACGATGACAAAGATCCCCTCCGTGGGCATGACGCAGGTCCCGGTGGCCTTTTTAATAGCGCAGTCGTTGTGGCACTCCTTGCCGATCTGCGTCACCTCCACCTCCGTCTCGCCGACACGCAGCCGTGTTCCTATGGGCAGGTTTTTCAGGTCGATCCCCACGGTGTTGATGTTCTCCGCAAAGGCGCCGGCCTTCAGCTGGGGCAGCATCCCGCGCATCTTGTCCACGCTCTCCTCCGAGAGCATACTGATCTGGCGGTGCCAGTCCCCGGCGTGGGCGTCCCCCACGATACCGTGGCGCAGCCGCAGCTGGATCTCCGGGACCGGATGCTTGACAGTCCCCTTCCTCTCGCTGATATTGACAGACACGACCTCCGCCACTGTCACCACTCCCTCTCGTAGTCCCCGCTCTTGCCGCCGGTCTTGCTGCAGAGGTGGATCCCGCTGATCTCCATATCCCTCTGGACGGCCTTGCACATGTCGTAGATGGTCAGCGCCGCGGCGGATACCGCTGTCAGCGCCTCCATCTCCACGCCGGTCTCTCCTTTGCATCTGGCCTCCGCCCGGATATGCACGGCGTCCTTTGACAGGGTAAACGAAATATCTACCCCCGTCAGCTGGATGGGGTGGCACATGGGGATCAGCTCGTGTGTCCGCTTGGCGGCCATGATCCCCGCCACCTGTGCCACTGCCAGCACATCGCCCTTTGCGACAGCGCCGGCGCGGATCTTTTCCAAAGTGTCCTCCGCCATATGCACCGTCCCCTCAGCCTGGGCTGTGCGGAAGGTCCTCTCCTTCTCCGTCACATCCACCATGCGGGCTCTGCCCTGGCTGTTGAAATGGGTCAGCTCCATATCCCTATCCCCCGATTTCGTTCATATCCCGGAGAGCGCCGCTGCGGCCCGTCTCCGCCATGTGGTGGCGCTGGGGCTTGGCCCGGATGCCCTCCTCAATAGCCCGGCGCAGCTCATCTCCCACCAACCCCCGCAGGGGGATCTCCTGGTCGGAGTGGAGGCAGGGCTTCAGCTTCCCGTCTGCCGTGACGCGGATGCGGTTGCAGTCCCCGCAGAAGCGGTGGCTCATGGGTTCAATGAGCCCCACCAGCCCCTTCCCGCCCGGCAGGCGGTACCGGCGGGCCACGCCGCCCACATCCACCGGTTGTAAAGCGGGACATGCCTCCAGCACCGCCTGTGCCGGCAAAAACGGCTCCCTCTCCCCCTGGCCAATGGGCATCAGCTCAATAAACCGGATCTCGATGGGCCGCTCCTCTGTCAGGCCCACAAAGTCTCCGATTTCGTCGTCGTTAAACCCCCGCATCAGCACCACGTTCAGCTTGGTGTCTGTAAATCCCGCGCGCTCAGCTGCCTCGATGCCCCCGAACACATCCTCCAGCCTGCCGTTTCGGGTCATATAGGAAAATCGGTCACACCGAAGTGTGTCCAGGCTGATGTTCAAGCGCCGGACGCCGCAGGCCCGCAGGTCCGCAGCCATCCTCGGAAGCAGGACGCCGTTGGTGGTCAGGCACAGCTCCTCCACCCCGTCCAGCCCGGCGATCCCCCTGCAAATGTCCAGTATCCCGCGGCGGACCAGAGGCTCGCCGCCGGTCAGGCGCACCTTTTTCACGCCGCAGGATACCGCCTGGCGGGCGATCTCCACCAGCTCCTCCACCGAGCATATCTCACTGTGCTCTTTTTTACAGACGCCCTCCTCCGGCATGCAATATCTGCACCGCAGGTTGCACAGATCCGTTACCGACAGCCGGAGATAGGTGATCTCACGGGAAAAGCCGTCTCGCATAGCATCCCTGGTTTCCTCAAAAGTGAGTGGTTCTTTACTGTAAATGCCCGCCGTTGGCGGGCATTTACAGGCAGCGCTTTTGTTGCATTTATGATACCAGACCAGCTGTTATTCCGCAACCAGAATATTCGGCATTACCGAAAGATCGTTCAGTAATTTTGAATTTATTGGGGTGCTGCCTCCCCCTGCTCCAGTCTGCCGCGGATACGCAGGCGGTTCTGCTCCTGGGCAAAGTAGGTGAAGACGGCCTCCGGCACCAGGGGCCGGATCTCCTGCCAGCGGTTCTCCCGCAGCAGCTTCCGCACCGCCGTGGCGCTGATGGCCGCGCCCTCCCGCTCCAGCCGGGGCACCTCCACCAGCTCGATCCCCCAGCCGGGCAGCAGCTCCGCCATGGCGCGGTTGTAGGCGCCCGTCACCGGGCAGAATGGCTCGCTGCCCACAAACCGCTTCGTGACGCCCAGTGCCTTTGCCACGCGGCAAAATACGGCGATATCCAGCGCCGTCCACACCTCTCCCACACAGTTCCTGTCCTTCAGGAAGTAGTCCGGGAAGGTGGCATAGGAGATGAGATACCGGTCCGTCCCCGTCACCGAGACCCCCGGCAGATCTCTCGCTGCCTCCTGTACCATGGCGAGGCGGTCCAAGGCGGGAACCGCGCTTTTATCCTCTGACACCACAAACAGGTACAGAAAGTCGCACTGTGCCGCTGCCTGTTCTATGAGATACCGGTGGCCCACTGTCATAGGGTCGCAGTTCATCACCGCCGCGCCGATGGTACCGGCGGCCTCCGGCCGCCGGACGCTCTCCACCCAGCCGGTGAAGCCTGTCCGCTTGTCCTCCATCAGCAGCGCCGTCTCCGTTCCCGCGATCTCATGGAACCCCAGTCCGGCAAACTGGGCCCGGTTTTCCGGTTTCGTGTACAGAAACAGGTGACGCCGGCCCCTGGACAGGGCCTCCCGACGGACATCGGTCAGCAGTGCGGCCGTCAGCCCCTCTCCCTGTACGGCGCTGTCCACGGCCACGCACTTGATCACATCCTCCTGGAGAGAGGCGGTGGCAATGATGCGGCCCTCCCCGTTCCGGATGAGGACGCTGTATTCGATCCCCTCGTCGTAGCGCAGGCCCATCCCCGCCAGGAATCCCCGCAGCTCTTCCAGGGTCCGCCCCCGAAGAGGACTGCCGTCCTGCTCATAATAACCGTAGTCCATGGTTGTTTTCCCCCTTCTGCTCCGCGCGCCGCAGCTGGGCGCGGTTTTGCCGCATCCGCGTGCTCGGTCATAGCCTCTCTTTGTCCAGCCGCTTCTCTCTTTTGATCCCAATATAGGGTCCATCGATTATATAGCCGCCCACCGCGTCAAAGCCCAGGGAGGCATAGTAGTT
Source organism: uncultured Oscillospiraceae bacterium (assembly GCA_902373635.1). Lineage (GTDB taxonomy): Bacteria > Bacillota > Clostridia > Oscillospirales > Oscillospiraceae > Pelethomonas. Next base: position 14,600 of record CABKMV010000035.1, on the reverse strand, counting down.
TCCCAACGTCTCATTGTTCTCTGCCGAATCCAGCCGGAGGGCCCTGACGGAGCGCGCTCTCCCACAGTCCTCTGCAAAGCGGAGCAGCCTGCGGCCAACCCCCGGAGCCATTGGATCGCCCACCAGATGATGGATATACAGCGCGTCCGCCTCCTCATCCCATCCGGGATCACAGCTGAATAGGGCAACCGCGCCTATCACCGTCCCCTGCTCGGACGCAACATAGACTTTTCCTTCCCGGATAATCTTCTCAAAATAGCTATGGGGATATACCGAAAGATATCCCGTTTTGTTCCATTGGCACAGATTGTTTTCATCCATCCAATCCATCCGCTTTTGGATCAACGCAACAACCGCGCCTGTATCCTCCACATCTGCTTTTCTGATTACCACGCCAACACCCTCCGCTGTCCTATTTGTATGTTACTGTATCATAGGAAATAATTTTTTACAAGGCTGGCACAATTGGCACATGCTCTTGTTTTCAGGTGAATTTTCCGGTATAATAGGTGATTGCAAATCGCTACTACACAACCGAAAGGATGTATCCATATGAAATTAGGTATCGTGGGCCTGCCCAACGTGGGCAAGAGCACCCTTTTTAACGCCATCACCAACGCGGGCGCTGAGAGCGCCAACTATCCCTTCTGCACCATCGACCCCAACGTGGGCATGGTGGCGGTACCGGATCACCGCTTGGACAAGCTCAGCGAGATGTACCACCCCAAGAAGACCACCCCGGCGGTCATCGAGTTCGTGGACATCGCGGGCCTGGTGAAGGGGGCCAGCAAGGGCGAGGGCCTGGGCAACAAGTTCCTCTCCAACATCCGCATGACCGACGCCATTGTCCACGTGGTCCGCTGCTTTGACGACGAGAACGTCATCCACGTGGAGGGCGGCACCGACCCTATCCGTGATATCGACATCATTGACCTGGAGCTGATCATGGCCGATGTGGAGATGGTGGAGCGGCGCATCGACAAGGCGCAGAAGGCCGCCAAGGGGGACAAGAAGTTCCTCCGCGAGGTGGAGGTGTTTCAGGGCCTGCTCTCCTGGCTCAACGACGGCAAGTCCGCCCGGGCCTACGACTGCGACAAGGACGACCGGGAGCTCATCGCCACCAGCGACCTGCTCACCCTGAAGCCCGTCATCTACGCCGCGAACCTGGACGAGGACGGCTTCGCGGACTATGAAAACGTGGCCTACTACCGGCAGGTGGCGGAGCGGGCCGCGGCCGAGGGCGCCCAGGTGATCCCCGTGTGCGCCAAGCTGGAATCCGAGATCGCCGAGCTGGAGGGCGAGGAGAAGGCCATGTTCTTAGAGGATCTTGGCATCCACGAGAGCGGCCTGGACCGGCTTATCAAGGCAAGCTATGCCCTCTTGGGGCTCATCTCCTACCTCACCAGCGGCGAGGACGAGTGCCGGGCCTGGACCATCGTCAACGGCACCAAGGCCCCCCAGGCCGCGGGCAAGATCCACTCCGACTTTGAGCGGGGCTTTATCCGGGCCGAGGTCATCGCCTACGACGATCTCATGAGCGTGGGTTCCATGGCCGCCGCCAGGGAGAAGGGCATGATCCGCTCCGAGGGCAAGGAGTACGTGGTCAAGGACGGGGATATCATCCTGTTCCGCTTCAACGTGTGATGCTTTTCAAATGAATAAACGATTTGACATTCTGGACGCCTGGAGGAGTCTGGCTGTCGTGCTGATGGTGGCCTACCACTTCCTCTACGACCTGGCCCTCTTCGGCGTCATCACCTGGTCGCAGATGTTCTCCACGCCGCTGAACGTGATGCAGAAGTTCGTCTGCTGCAGCTTCATCCTCCTGGCGGGGGCCTCCGCCCGGTTTTCCCGGAACAACCTGCGCCATGGGCTCATCGTCCTGCTGGCCGGGGTGGTGGTGGAGATCGGAGCCATGGTGGGCGGGCAGACCATCCGCTTCGGTGTGCTGATGCTGCTGGGCTGGTCCATGGTGATCTGGCACTTTGTGGGAAAATATTTACAGAAGCTCCCCGGCTGGCTGTTGGCGGCAGGCGCTCTGGCCCTGTACTTTCTGACGGATTGGTGGACGGGGACGGTGTCTGTCTCCGTGCCCTGGCTCTACCCCCTGGGTTTTCCCGGTCCCGGCTTCTCCAGCGCGGACTACTTCCCGCTGCTGCCCTGGCTGTTCCTGTTCCTTGTTGGCGCGGCGCTGGGCGGCTGGTGCCTCGACCATCGGGAGAGCCGCCTGCTGACCGCGCCTCTGCCCAGGGCCCTGACCTTCCCGGGGCGGCACAGCCTTCTCATCTATCTCCTCCATCAGCCGGTGCTGTACGGCGTCAGCTTCCTGCTCTGGGGATAATCTATCTGTTACGAGGTGTTGACCATGCGCAACTGCTCCCTTTGCTACATTGAAAATGACAAGGGGGAGTATCTGATGCTCCACCGGGTCAAGAAGAAAAACGACGTAAACCACGACAAGTGGATCGGCGTGGGCGGCAAGTTCGAGGATGGGGAGAGCCCGGAGGAGTGCGTCCTGCGGGAAACCCTGGAGGAGACGGGCCTGACGCTGACCGACTACCGCTTCCGGGGCATCATCACCTTCCTGTCCCAGGGCTGGGAGACAGAGTACATCCACCTCTTCACCGCCACCGGCTACACCGGGACGCTTCTGGACTGCGACGAGGGGGATCTGGAGTGGGTCCCTAAATCGGAAGTGGAAAACCTGCCCATCTGGGAGGGGGACAAGATCTTTTTCCGGCTGATCGCGGATCCGGACAGCCCCTTTTTCTCCCTGAAGATGTCCTACCAGGGGGATGAGCTGGTCTATGCCGCCCTGGACGGAAAGGAGCTGGCCCTGTGAAGGAGAAGCTTCTCATCTCCGCCTGCCTGCTGGGGCAGCGCTGCCGCTACGACGGGGGCAGCAAGTACTACCCGGCGGTAGAGGCGTTAAGTGAAACATATGAGCTGGTGCCCGTCTGTCCCGAGTGCTTCGGCGGCCTGCCCATCCCCCGGGAGCCCTCCGAGCGGGTGGGGGACAGGGTCCTCTCCCGGACTGGCGAGGACGTGACGGCGGCTTTCCTCCAGGGGGCGGAGAAGGCCCTGGAGATCGCCCGGAAAAACCAGGCCGCCCTGGCGCTCCTCAAGGAGCGCAGCCCCTCCTGCGGCTGCGGGGCCATCTACGACGGCACCTTCACCGGCACCGTGGTCCCCGGCAACGGCGTGGCGGCGGAGCTTCTGCTGCAAAACGGCATAAAAGTCTACGGTGAAAGCCGGATCAGAGACTTGCTGGACTAATTGACAGGAGGATTTTCAGATGGGATTTATTTCCAGCGGCGGATTTGAGATCATGTTCATGCTGGTCTTTTTCCTTATTCTGGGTATGATCCTCTTTACCCTCATCCGGAATATCAGCCAGTGGAACAGGAACAACCACTCTCCCAGGCTGACGGTGGAGGCCACCGTGGTGTCCAAGCGGGAGGATGTGAGCCATCACCACCATAACAGCGGCGGAGCGGTGCATACCACCACCTCCACCACCTACTATGTTACCTTCCAGGTCCAGAGCGGGGATCGGATGGAGCTCTGCGTCAGCGGCCAGGAGTACGGCATGCTGGTGGAGGGGGACTTCGGCAGCTTAACCTTCCAGGGCACCCGGTATCTGGGATTTGAACGGAGATAAGCAAAAAGAGGGGGGCGTCCCGGCGGGACGCCCCCTCCTATTATTTTTTTGTTATTCCGTTCAGGCAGTCTTCTTTCCGGTGATGGACCGAATGACAAACAGGGTGCCCACCATCAGCGCCGCGCCGATAATCAGGCAGACCACGGCGTTCTGGACAAAGCCGGCGATGATAAAGCTGACGAAGCTCACCGCCGCCACGGTAATGGCGTAGGGCAGCTGGGTGGACACGTGGTTGACGTGGTCGCACTGGGCGCCGGCAGAGGCCATGATGGTGGTGTCGGAGATGGGGGAGCAGTGGTCGCCGCACACGGCGCCCGCCAGGCAGGCGGAGATGCCGATGGTCAGCAGGGTGCTGCTGGGCTCAAAGATAGCGGTGACAATAGGGATCAGGATGCCGAAGGTGCCCCAGCTGGTGCCGGAGGCGAAGGCCAGCAGGCAGGCCACCACAAAGATGACGGCGGGCAGCATGCTGTACAGGCCCTCGGCCGCGCCGAACATCACGTCGTGGACATAGACGTCCGCACCCAGCATGCTGGTCATGGTCTTCAGGCTGACGGCCAGGGTGAGGATGGTGATGGGCGGCACCATGGCGATAAAGCCCTTGGGCACACAGGCCATAGCCTCCTTGAAGGTCATCAGGCTGCGGGCCACCATGTAGATAACGGTCAGCACCAGGACGATCAGCGCGCCCCAGGGCAGGCTGATAAAGGCGTCGGTGTTGCCGAAGGCTGCGATGAAATCGCCGGCACACTCGGTGCCGCCCCAGGCATCCACACCGAAGAAGCCGCCCACATAGATCATGCCGATGACGCAGAATACGATCAGCACCACCACCGGCAGCACCAGATCGATGACGCGGCCCTTGGGATTGCCCTCCTCAGCGCCCTCGGTCTCCAAACCGCCCAGATCACCGCGGAGCTGGGCGTTCATCTCATGGAGCTTCATGGGGCCGTAGTCGAACTTCATCACCGCCAGGGCGATGATAAAGACAAAGGTCAGCATGGAGTAGAAGTTGTAGGGAATAGCCCGGACAAAAAGTTCAATGCCGCTGACGCCGGTGCCCAGGTCCGCGGCCACGCCGGACACGGCGGCGGCCCAGGAGCTGACGGGAGCGATCATGCACACCGGGGCGGCGGTGGCGTCGATGAGGTAGGCCAGCTTTGCCCGGGAGATCTTGTGCCCGTCGGTGACAGGGCGCATGACGGAGCCCACGGTCAGGCAGTTGAAGTAGTCGTCGATGAAGATCAGCACGCCCAGCACGAAGGTGGCCAGCATGGCCCCCACCCGGGTCTTGATGTTCCTCTCCGCCCAGCGGCCGAAGGCGGCGGATCCGCCGGCGGCATTGACCAGGGCCACGATAGCGCCCAGAATCACCAGGAACAGGAAGATGCCGGCGTTATCGGCAATGGCGGTGACGAGGCCGTCGTTGACGATGGTGTCCAGGGTAGCGACAGGGGCGAAGTTGCACTGGAACAACGCGCCCACCAGGATGCCCACAAACAGAGAGGAGTAGGCCTCCTTGGTGATGAGGGCCAGGACGATGGCCACGATAGGCGGGACCAGGGCCCAGAAGGTGCCGTACATGCCGGAGGCCGCGGCCTCGCCGTCGGCGGCGAAGGCGGGGACCATCAGCATGGCGCAGGCGGCCGCAAACAGCAGTACGCCGCGCCAGATGCGGGTTCTTTGCTTTGACATGGGATGTTCCTCCTAAAACAAAAATTCAGTCATGATGCAATCATGACTGAACACATGGCTCCCATGCACCGTCATGACAGCTCTCCACGTCTCCGTGACAGTCCGCCGGATTGTTCTCCGTCGGCCCAGCAGCCGCCCCGCCAGACAGCGGAAGCAGCGCTTCGGCGGCAGCCCCTTTCCCTCCCCCGCTGTCTGACGTTTTCCGGGGAGCTACTGATGGCAGCCGCGCCTCTATCATAACTATATTGAGCAAGCCTTTATGGCTTTGCAGATCCATTATAATCATCCGTCACAAAAAATCAATAGAAAAGAGAAAATTTGTCAAAAAATCTTCTCCTTCAGGAAAAAATATTGTGATATGCCGGGGGTTTCCCGCGTCTCTCCCTGTCCCCCGTCGGAAAATGTAGGCAAAATTCCCATTCTTCCCTTGTCAGCCTGCGCCTGGAAATGGTAAAATAAGAACAGCTTGATTTTCTGGGCCGCCTATAGTCTCCGCGCCGCCGCTGCCCAACCGCCGTCGCCGCTTTTGGGGCAATTCACGGCGGGCCTGGCATACGCCCCATTTTTATTGCTGTTCCGCGAGGTTTTCCTATGAAAAAGCGCCTGGCTGTTCTCTCCGTCAGCTTCACCGTCCTCATCTACATGGTCATCACAGTGGCCGTAGCCGGCCTGACCGCGGCTTTCCCCGCTGTTTCGGAGGATACGCTGCTGCTGGCTGTAACGCTGCCCAATCTCACCTGCATCCCCGCCATCCTGGCCACACCGCTGCTGCTGCGCCGTCTTTCCCAGAAAGCGGTCACTGTGGGCGGCCTTGCCCTCACCCTGCTGGGCGGCGGGCTGTGCCTTCTCTTTCCCAGCAGCCTGGCGGTATTGCTGGGCGCGGCGGCGCTGATGGGCTTTGCCTATGGCGTGGGGTCCACCATGTATCCTCTCCTGGTAAACAGCCATTTTTCCGGTCAGGAGCGTGTGTCCCTTATGGGATATTGCTCCGGGGCGCTCCAGCTGGGGCGTCTGACCGCCACCCTGATCGGCGGGTTCCTGGCCGACCTGCGGTGGAACTACATCTATTTTACTTTTGTGTTCGTTCTGGCCGCCCTGGTCATCTCCCTTCTCTGGCTGCCGGGCGGCGGGAGATCTTCCTCCGTCCAGGCATGGAGCGGAAGCGACGTCTCCTCCCTGAAAAACGGCGCGGTCTGGCGCTTGGGCGGGCTCAGCGTCCTCTTTGCCGTCGTCTATTTTCTCTCCTCCACCCATACCTCCCTCTATATCGAGGGCTACCAGCTGGGCGCAGCCTCCGTCACCGGTACGCTCTCCTCCCTGACGCTGGTCCTCTCGGTAGGGATCGCCTGTTTCTACGGCCGCCTCCCCCAGAAAATGCGGGACGCCACGCCCGTTGTCGTCTTCGCCGTCATGGCGGCGGGCTATCTCCTGGCGGGGCTGGTGGTTTCCCTTCCCACCATTACCGCCGCCCTGGTGGGCGCCGCCGCCGGCATCGCCCTTTTCAACCCGTGGTTCATGCTGCAGGTCAACACCGCCGCCGGACAGGCCAGCGCCCCTGTAGCCACCTCCATGGTCCTGACCATGATCAATATCGGTTATTTCATCTCCCCCTATCTTTCCGGGGCGCTCTCTGCCCTGATCGGCGGAGGCGTCTCCTCCATGTTCCTTCTGATGGGGGGACTTTCCCTGATCCTCAGCGGCGCGCTGTTCTTCCGCTCTGTCCGCCGCCGATAAAGGAGCGTATTGTTATGATCCAGCGGCAAGGCCCCCTCTTCTATCTGAGCACCAACCATACCGCCTACTGCTTCCAGGTGACGGACCAGGGGTTTTTACAGCACCTGCATTACGGCCGCCGTATCGATCTGGCTGCCGGCTGTCAGGCGCTGGTCCCTCAAATACGGCACCTGCCCGGCAACGCCGCCGCTCTGGAGGGAACCGCTGTTGGGGACATGTGTTTGGAGACCTCCGCCCCCGGCCTGGGGGATCTGCGGGAAAGCTTTGTGACCGTGCGGACTGCCGGCGGCGATACGCTGACCGACTTCCGGTTTGAGAGCGCTGAAATCCTACCAGAAAAGCCCCCTCTGGAGGGGCTTCCCTCCTCCTACGACGGATCCGGCAAGTGCCAGACCCTGCGCGTGACGCTCTCGGAGAAGCGCCTGGACCTGCGCCTCACCCTGCTCTACACCACCTTTGACGAGTGCGACGTCATCACCCGATCCGCCCTGCTGACCAACTGCGGCCGGGAACCGGTGACGGTGCTGCGCCTGATGAGCAGCCAGGTGGACTTCGACTGCCAGGACCTGACCCTGACCACCTTCAACGGGGCCTGGGCCAGGGAGTTTGAGCCCACGGACACCCCCTGCGGCCCCGGCGCCGTCATCAGCGGCAGCCGGGCGGGGACCTCCTCCAACCGGGCCAATCCCTTCGTCATCCTGCGGGAGAAGAACGCCGGGGAGGACTGGGGCGGCTGCTATGGCTTCCACCTGCTCTACAGCGGCGACCACTTCGCCTGCGCCTCCGGGAACGCCTATGGAAAACTCCGTTTCCTCCATGGCATTCAGCCGGAGGGGTTCACCTGGCTCTTGGAGGGCGGCGAAAGCTTTACCGCCCCGGAGGCCGCCATGACCTGGGGCTGGGGGCTGTCCGACATGAGCCTTCACCTCCACGCCTTTATCCGGGAGCATATCCTCCGGGGCTACTGGAAATACCGCCAGCGGCCCATCCTGGTCAACAGCTGGGAGAGCTTCTACTTCAAATTCACCCAGCGGGACCTCCTCCGCCTTGCCCGGCAGGGCCGGGATCTGGGGGCGGAGCTGTTCGTCCTGGACGACGGCTGGTTCGGCAGACGGGACAGCGACGCCTGTTCCCTGGGGGACTGGACCACTGTCCATCCAAAGAAGCTGCCCCAGGGGCTGAAGGGCCTGGCCGATGAAGTGCGGGAACTGGGTCTCCAGTTTGGATTGTGGGTGGAGCCGGAGATGGTCAGCGAGGACAGCCAGCTCTACAGGACCCACCCGGACTGGATACTGGGCCGGCCGGGACAGGCCGTGGGACGGAACCAGTATATTCTGGATCTGAGCCGCCCAGAGGTCCAGGAGCATATCATCGACACCATGACGGCGGTGTTCTCCTCCGCCGATATCTCCTATGTGAAGTGGGACATGAACCGGATCATGACGGACACCTTCTCCGCCGCTTGGCCTCCCCAGCGCCAGGGCGAGGTTCGCCACCGGTACATTCTGGGCCTCTACCGGATACTGGAAGAACTGACCAGCCGATTCCCCCACATCCTCTTCGAGTCCTGCGCCTCCGGCGGCAACCGCACGGATCCCGGCATGCTCTGCTACATGCCCCAGGTGTGGCTTTCGGACAACACCGACGCCCTCTGCCGCTGCCGCATCCAGTGGGGCGCCAGCTTTGGCTACCCCCAGACAGTTATGGGCGCCCATGTCAGCGGCAGCCCCAATCACCAGACCCTCCGGACCACCTCCCTGGACAGCCGCTTCCAGGTGGCCGCCTTCGGCCTTCTGGGCTACGAGTGCAATCTCTGCGAGCTGTCCGGCGAGGAAAAGGCCAGGGTGGCGGGGCAGATCGCCTTCTATAAAAAGTATCGGGACACGCTGCAGTTTGGCCGGTTCTACCGCCTGCGGGGCGGGGAGGAGGGCCTTTGGCAGCTCATGGCGGTGTCCGGGGACTGCAAGGCCGCGCTTACCGTCCTGCTGCAGCAGGAGAACCGGCCCAACGCCCCCTCTCTCCGCCTTCTGGCCCGCGGGCTCTCCCCCAAGGGGGTCTACCGGCTGTCGGTCCGCCCCGTCCATGTGGACATGCGCTCCTTCGGCGGCTTGGTGAACATGATCTCCCCCATCCGCATCCGCCAGGGTTCGCTGACAGAGAGCGTCGCGGCCAGGGTGATGGATCTGCGCAGCGAGACGGAGGAACTGGCCGCCACAGGCGACGTACTGATGACCTGCGGCGCCTATGTGAAGCAGGGCTTCTCCGGCACCGGCTACGACCAGGACACCCGGGTCATGGGGGACTGCGGCAGCCGGCTGTACCTGCTGGAGCAGGAATAAATCCCTGCCCACGGTACATCCACTATGTTTTTCCTCTGCGCCAGACGACGCGGAATGATTTCTATATAGATGGAGGATCTGCCCATGAGACGAGGAGAGCTGCTGCGAGAGTTGGAAAATGGGGCTCTGTTGGACCGCCTGGCGCCGGTGTACGGCGAGGACGCCACAAGCGCCGCCTACCGGCTGCGGGAACTGGTGCTGGGGTATGCTGAAACGTTCCCCTGCGGTGACGACACGGAAACCATCCTGTTCTCCACCCCTGGCCGCACGGAGCTGGGCGGGAACCACACCGACCATCAGAACGGCCACGGTCTGGCCGCCAGCGTGGATCTGGACACCATCGCCTGCGTGGTCCCCAACGGCAAGCGCACCGTGCGGATCAAATCCCGCCACCACCGCATGGCGGAGGTGGATCTGGACGACCTCCCCATCCATCCGGAGGAGACAGGCAATTCCGTCTCCCTGGTCCGGGGCGTGGCCGCCCGGCTGGAGCAGCTGGGCTACTCCGTAGGCGGCTTCGACGCCTATACCACCACCCGTGTCCTGCGGGGCAGCGGGCTGAGCTCCTCCGCCGCCTTTGAGGTGCTGACCGCCACCATCATGAACCACCTCTTCTGCGGCGGTGAGCTCTCCCCCACCCAGATCGCCCAGGTCGGGCAGTACGCGGAAAACACCTATTTTGGCAAGCCCTGCGGCCTGCTGGACCAGCTCTCCTGTGCCACCGGCGGGGTCATCGCCATCGACTTCCACGACCCAAAAGCCCCCGTCCTGCGCAAAGTCCACGCGGATCTCGCCGCCTATGGTTACGCCCTGTGCATCATTGACAGCCGGGCCAGCCACGCGGACCTGACCGCGGACTACGCCGCCATCCCCCAGGAGATGTGCCAGGTGGCCGCCTGCTTTGGCCGGGAGATATTGGGGGATGTGCGCTACGCTGAGTTCCGCGAAAACCTGTCCATGGTGCGGGCCACCTGCGGAGACCGGGCCGTGCTGCGGGCCTACCACTTCTTCAACGACGACCGCCGGGTGGGCCTGGAGTGCGACGCCCTGGAACGGGGCGACTTCGGCGCCTTTCTCCACTATATCCGCCAGTCCGGCCGCTCCTCCTTCATGTATCTGCAAAATGTGTCCAACTACCGGGAGAGCCGCTCCCAGCCCATCGCCCTGCTGCTGGCCGTGGCGGAGGATCTGCTGGGGGACCGGGGCGCCTGCCGGGTCCACGGCGGCGGCTTCGCCGGCACCATCCAGGCTTTTGTGCCGCTGGATATGCTGGACCGCTTTGTCGCCTGCATGGAGTCCGTCACCGGCCAGGGCGCCTGCCATGTGCTGTCCTTCCGGAGTACCGGCTCCACGCTGCTGGTCCCCTGACCTCCCATTTTCCCTTGAAAGGAGCGCCTCACGATGCGCCACGAAAAGATCCTCCTGTCCGTCCCGGGGGCCAACGGCCCCACCGAGCTGATCTCCTACGTCCCGGACAACTTCCCCGACCTGGGGGAGGACCGGCGGAGGCCGGCCCTGATCGTATGTCCCGGCGGCGGCTATCACTTTCTCTCTGACCGCGAGGGGGAACCGGTGGCCCTTCGCTTTGCGGGCCTGGGTTACGCGGTCTTTATCCTCCACTACCATGTGCCCCCCCAGGGCCGCTACCCCATTCCCCAGCGGCAGCTGCTGGCCGCCATCGACTATGTGCGCACCAACTGCGACAGCTACCATGTCATGGAGCACGCCATCGTGGTCATGGGATTCTCTGCCGGCGGCCACCTGGCCGGATGCGGCGGCATCCTCTGGAACAAGCCAGAGATCTACCGGCCTTTGAAGAAAAAGTCCTCCGCCTTCCGTCCGGACGGCATGGTGCTGTGCTACCCCGTCGTCACCAGCGGCCCTATGGCCCACCGGGAGTCCTTTGAAAACCTGCTGGGCGACCAGTACGAGGAAAAGCTGGACGCTGTCTCTCTGGAAAAGCATGTCACCAAGCGGACGCCCCCGGCCTTTCTCTGGCACACCGCCGACGACACCACGGTCCCTGTGGAGAACACGCTTCTGCTTGTGCAGGCGCTGCGGGCAAGGGGCGTCCCCGTGGAATCCCATATCTTCCCCCACGGCATCCACGGCCAGTCCCTGGCGGACCGAAACTCCTTCCCGCCCCACCGCATGTGGCAGATCTCCGTCCCCTGCTCCATCTGGGTGGAGCGCTGCGACGCCTGGCTCCAACAGAATTTCGTCCGGGAGGCGCCGCCCGCCCAACCCCAGCCGGGCCAGCAGACTTGAACGCTTTCCGCGCAGTGCTCCTGCAAGCACTCCCCGCAGGCGGCCTGGCGGGCAAACGGGAATGGGCCGGAAACGTGCAGCCCGCCCCACCGCTGGGAAATCCAGCCCTCCCCTCCTGTGGGGCGGACTGGAAGGCACAGTGCTGAAAGCGTCCTGGCGGGAAGCCGGTATGTGCCGGAATACGAGAAAGCCCCCGCCCGCGCCGATCATGGCGCGGGCGGGGGCTCTTTTGTTCCATTTTGGGGCAGGCCGCGGGCTACTTGGCGTACTCGACCACCTTGGTCTCGCGGAAAACGTGGACCTTGATCTGGCCGGGATACTCCAGCTCGTTTTCAATCCGGTTGGCCAGCTCCCGGGCCAGGATGACCATCTGGTCCTCGCTGACCTGCTCAGGCTTGACCATCACCCGGACCTCACGGCCGGCCTGGATGGCGTAGGACTTCTCCACGCCGGGGTAGGTGCCGGTGATCTCCTCCAGCTTCTCCAGGCGCTTGATATAGTTTTCCAGATTCTCACGCCGGGCGCCGGGGCGGGCGGCGGAGACGGCGTCCGCCGCCTGGACCAGGCAAGCCACCAGGGTCTTGCACTCCACGTCGCCGTGGTGGGCCTGGATGGCGTTGAGGATGTCCTCTTTCTCCTTGTACTTCCGGCAGAACTCCACGCCCAGGCTGACATGGGTCCCCTCGAACTCGTGATCCAAAGCCTTGCCGATGTCGTGGAGCAGTCCAGCCCGCTTGGCGGCGTTCACATCCAATCCCAGCTCTGCGGCCATGAGGCCCGCAATGTGGCTGACCTCGATGGAGTGCTGGAGCACGTTCTGGCCGTAGCTGGTGCGGTAGTGGAGCCGGCCCAGCATCTTCTGGACCTCAGGATGCAGGCCCCGGACGCCGGTCTCAAACGCGGCGCGCTCGCCCTCGCTCTTGATGACCGCGTCCACCTCCCGGCGGGCCTTCTCCACCATCTCCTCGATGTGGGTGGGATGGATGCGCCCGTCAGCGATCAGCTTTTCCAGGGCCACCCGCGCCACCTCACGGCGGACGGGCTCAAAGCAGGAGACCGTAATGGCCTCCGGGGTGTCGTCGATGATGAGGTCGACACCGGTGAGCGTCTCAATGGTGCGGATGTTGCGGCCCTCCCGGCCGATAATGCGGCCCTTCATCTCGTCATTGGGCAGGGGAACCACACTGACGGTAATTTCGGCCACATGGTCCGCGGCGCAGCGCTGGATCGCGGTAGCCACGATCTCCTTGGCGCGCTGGTCGGCCTCCTCCTTTGCCCTGGCCTCGATCTCCTTGATCTTCATGGCTGTCTCATGGGTCACTTCGGACTCCACCTGGGCAATGAGGTAATTTTTCGCCTCGTCGGCGGTAAAACCGGAGATGCGTTCCAGCATCTCGGTCTGGCTGCGCTTGATGATCTGGATCTCTTCCTGCTCGCGGTCAGCCTCCGCGTGCTTCTGGGTGAGGGCCTCCTCTTTCCGCTCGATGTTCTCCGTCTTGCGGTCGAGGGTCTCCTCCTTCTGCTGCAGCCGGCGCTCCTGCTTCTGCAGGTCGGCCCGGCGGGACTTTTCTTCCTTCTCATATTCGCTGCGGGAGCGCAAGATCTCTTCCTTCGCCTCCAGCAGGGCTTCACGCTTTTTATTTTCGGAGCTCTTGATGGCTTCGTTGATAATGCGGCGCGCTTCCTCCTCTGCGCTGGAGATCTCCTTTTCTGAAACCTTTTTCCGATAGCTGATTCCGAGAGGGAAGAAAATAACGGCAGCCACCACGAATGCGATCACGATCGCAACAATGTGGATGACTTGAAACGTCATTATTTGTCTTCCTCCTATTTGATTTTTTCTATCATATGGGGCTTTTTGTGCCCGCCCCCAGCGTGGCGGCGGGCGCGGAAATAATCGGCGGATACCCCTATTATCCGCCGATAATAATCCTATTCAATAATACTCGCTCCACCGGCTCTCTGTCAAGTAAAATTACACGGAGGGCGGCAAATTTGTGGGGCAGCAGAGGCGGGCTCTCAGGAGATAAAACGTGCCGCGGCGTACCCCACGTAATTGCCGTAATGCACCACATACCAGTCCTCATACTGGCCGTAGACCTGCACCTGGGCGCCGTTGGGGATATTGGCGATGACCGTGGCGTTGGCCTCCGGGCGGCTGCGGAGGTTCAGCGTGCCGCTGCCGACGCGGACTGTGCCGGTCCAGGGGTCGATGGGCCAGATGAAGGGGATGTCGAAGTAGTCCGTCAGGCTCACCACAAGGTTCCGGGCGATCTCCGTGATATTGTTCTCGATCCAGCGGGCGTCGTCGTAATTGTCGTGGTAGCCGATTTCGATCAAAACCGAGGGGAACTTGGGGTCCCGCACCTCTCCCAGGGTGGTGGTGGAGCGCGTGACCACCTTGCTGGGCTCCGGATAGATGGTCCGCAGATTGTTGACAAAGATCTGGGCCGCCCTCTGCCCCTGGGTGCTGCCGGGGTAGTAGAAGGCGATGATCCCCCGGACATTGCCGTAGTTGCCCGGCCCCGCCGCGTTGGAGTGGAGAGCCAGGTAAAAATCGTAATAGCCCTGGTTGGCCTGACGGATAGAGCTGCCGGCGGTCATGTCGGGCGTGTTGCGCGTGTATCGGATACCGGAACTGTTTAAGTAGGGGATCATGGCGTCCGCCACCTGATTCATCCAGTACTCCTCGCTGCCGGTGCCGGTGACATAGGGGTTGCTCTCCTGCGTGGAGGGGCTGAGATAGATGATGGGCATGGGAATACCTCCTTTGCCACCATCCTATGCATCCCCCTCCCCTTTCGTGCGGCCCCTCAGGGCCGCTCCCGAGCGAGCCGCCCACCGGTGCAATTCCCTTTCTTTTTTATCCCCATCTGCCCTGCATAAACCGGGCCCCTCCCCCG
>CABKMV010000034.1 GCA_902373635.1 uncultured Oscillospiraceae bacterium | reverse complement strand
CCTGTGCCTGATCGTGGGACTATTCCCCGCCATGGCCCTGGCGGATGGGGTCGAGGGCGATAAGAAAGGCACCTGCGGCGCAACAGGCAACGAGGACAAAGTTACATGGGCGCTGACGGAGAACGAGGATAATCCTGCGACCTACACCCTCACCATCTCCGGCACCGGGGATATGAAAGATTTTGCGTACAATGATCTTCCGCCTTGGAACAGCTATGCAGCTTCGATTACAAACGTGGTGATTGAGTCAGGAGTTACCACGATAGGCGCACGGTCTTTTGCGAATTGCTCAAATCTGGATATTTCAACAGGAGTGACGATTCCAAACACTGTGACAAAGATCGGGTCACAGGCATTTCTTATGACGAAAGCGAGCGGAGCCTTTACAATCCCTGCGAATGTCACTGAAATCGGTCAGCCAGTTTTTAATCAATGCGATGGCCTAACCGGATTCGTTCTTGCTGCTGAAAATTCTGCTTTCCGCATCGAAAATAATGTCCTATTCTCTGGCGACGGCACTACGCTGATGTGTTATCCCGACGGGAAAACAGATAGCTCCTATAGGATTCCCGATGGCGTAACAGCCATTGGTGCCTCCGCTATTGTTCACAACGAAAACTTACAATCAGTAGACTTGAATGGCGTCACAGAATTGGGAAACTATGCCTTTGACTATACGGTTCTTACATCGGTTGATACAACTGGCATTACCTCGATGGGAACGGGTGCCTTCCGTGGGACATCTATTATAGCCGCAACGGTAGGTGAGGCGATAAGCGAGAACATGTTTATGGGCTGTTCTTCCCTTGCTTCCGTTACATTTGCGGGAACGGATTACCGTGAAATTCCTGGTCATATGTTCCAAAACTGTTCGGCATTGACAAGCATTTCTTTGCCGGATTCAATCACGAAGATCGGCACCTATGCGTTTAACGCTACAGCGCTGACCAGCATTAAAATCCCGGATACCGTAACTGAAATTGGAACCTATGCATTCTATACCTGCAACAGCTTGGCGAGCGTTGAGTTGAACAATGGGCTTCAAACGATTGGAGACTATGCGTTTGGCGGGTATGAAAATGGTTGTTCTATTACGACTTTGTCCATTCCAGGAACGGTTACTTCCATAGGCCAGCAGGCTTTCAAAAATGCAAAAAAGCTGGAAAGCATTATATTTGACGTGGGCGATTCCACTTTGACGATTGGCACCTCTGCATTTGAAAATTGCGCGGTGTTGAAGAGTATCACGGGGAAGCGAGAGTCAATCACCTTTGCAGCTAAAGCCTTTTATAATTGCGGCGCACTTGAGCAACTGGCCTTTTGCGGAGCAATTTCTTTTAGCGGTTCAAAAGACGAGTTTTCCGGTCAATACAGCGACGGTAACTATAATAATTGCCCAACGCCAAACAATATTGATTTAACACAGGTAACATCTCTGACTAGCGGCCCAGCGTTTGTTACGAATGCGGCAGCGGCAGAAACAAACGCTATGATTTACTATGTATCCGGTGAAAGCATTCTTTCGTCCGTCAAGAGCCTTTATACAGAAAATTACGGACAAAAACAGTTTGCCTACGCAGTTACCAACGGCGGCACCTTTGCCTCTGATGCCCCATTCTCTGCCGGTACTTTGGCCGAGCCTGACAAGACGGGCTACATCTTCGGCGGCTGGTTTGATAACGCTGCCTTTACCGGCGATGCCGTGACCACTACCCCCACCGCCGGCCAGACCTACTACGCCAAGTGGACGCAATGCACGGATCACGAGGAAGAATCGCAGGTGACAACGCCCGCCACCTGTGATACCGAGGGAGTGAGAACCTACACCTGCAAAAAGTGCGGCGCAACCATCAGGACAGAGACGATCCCCGCCCTGGGCCACAGCTACGGGAACTGGTCTGTCACCGTGACACCCACGACAACCGCAGCCGGCCAGCTGACCCGGACCTGCGCCCGCAACAGCAGCCATACTGAAACCAAGCCCCTGCCCGCGCTGAATACCACGGAGTATACCTATACCGTGACAAAGCAGGCCGGCGTCTACGAGGCCGGCGAGGCGGAATATATCATTACGGTGGACGGGCAGGTCATTACGATCACCGTGATGCTCCCCGCGCTGCCCCTGTTCCCGCCGGTCAACCCCACCACGCCCAGCAAGCCTGTGGAGCCCGACGAGCCGGACACCCCGGTCATCCCCGGCACTCTGCCCTTCGTGGACGTATCCGCCAACGACTGGTACTATGAGGACGTGGCCTACGTCTACGCTCAGGGGATCATGACCGGCTCCACCGCCAGCACCTTCGCCCCCAATAACGCCATGACCCGGGCCATGGTGTGGACTGTGCTGGGCCGCATGAGCGGCGCCAGCGTAGAGGGCGGAACGCCCTGGTACGCCCTGGCCCAGGCTTGGGCTGTCAGTGACGGCGTGTCCGACGGCACGGAGCCCAACAGCTCCATCACCCGTGAGCAGCTCGTCACCATGCTGTACCGCCAGGCGGGTTCCCCTGAAGTCGGCGTATCTGAGCTGGCCCTGCTGGGCCGGTTCACCGACGGGGAAGCAGTGAGCGCCTGGGCGGAGGAGGCCATGGCCTGGGCTGTGTCCCAGGGCATCCTCACCGGCGACGGCGATCTGCTGAACCCCCAGGCTGCCGCCACCCGCGCCCAGGTGGCCGCCATCCTGGCCCGATATTGCGAGAATCTCCAAAAGTAAACAGCAAAGCCCCAAAAGTAAGAGGAGCGGCCCAAAGGCCGCTCCTCTCTGCTTATGGAATAGAGATGGAGGAAAACCCACAGGGCGGCGGCTGGAAAAACCAGCCGCCGCCCTGCTCTGTTCTTCGAATGACAGGGAACCCACGATCACATGAGAGGCTCCATACTCAGCGCGGGGTGGCCCTTCTCCGTCAGGTAGGCCAGCAGCGTCTCGGGATCCTCAGCGATGGTCTCATCCCCGATCATATCGCAGAAGTTGTCAATGCCATAGAGCTCCTTGGCGGAGTGGTTGACCTTCTCTGCCACCTGCTCCTTCAGGGCCTTGGGCATCCACACGATGCGGCCCAGGCCGCCCTCGGCCTTCATGAACTTCTTGGAGGCGATGAAGTGCTTGCCGTGGCCCATGAAGCCCGGGGTCTGCACGCCGCCGCCGGTCATGGAGGCCATCTCGGAGAAGGTCATGCCCAGGGGGGTCATGCCCGCGTGCTCACGGTTGACGATGATCACGCCGTTGGAGAAGGGCTCGATGCCGCAGATGCACTCGAAGCAGCCGCAGCTGGTCATGGGGTCCTCCATGATGGAGTACAGGGTAACAGACTCCAGGGCGCCCTGGCTGTACTTGTTGACCGCTTCGTTGACCTCCTCCCAGCGGCCCACATTCTCGTCGATGACATGGGTCTTGGGGACGATCTGGCAGGGGCCGGAGGGGTCCAGCTCGTTGGTGGCCTTGGCGTCCAGCCAGCTCACCGCGCCGCACAGGCCCAGCCGCTCAGGGGTGACGATGCAGACGTGGCTGGGGGAGAAGGACTGGCACATGATGCAGGTGTAGAACTGGTCCACATTCTCGTCGGTGAGGCTGCCCAGGCGCTCGTCGCGCTTGTCGTAGGCGGGGATGGCAACTTCATGGCGGAACTTCCCGCACTCGTCGGGATCGGTGATAATTGTAACCTCGCACTTGTCGATGACAGCGTCATAGTCGCTCTTCAGCTTGGCATACAGCACCTCGGCGAAGTGCCTGGCCCGCAGGCCGGCCTCAAAGGCGGCTTTGCTGATGCGCACGCGGATAACGTCCCGCTGGCCGGTGTGCATGACGCCTTCCATGCAGTTGATGTAGGCGTGGAACTTGCGCTCGAATACGGACTCGAAGTCGCTGTTCATGTTCTTGCCGGCCACGTCGGCGATCATGCAGAAGTCCACCTTGCTGCCGGCCTCGAACTGGTCGAAGTCGGGGCCGATGAGGGTGAAGCGGTGGTCCTCCACCTCGCTGAGCTCCTTGCTGCGCACCAGCTCCAGTCCGGTCTTGCGGGAGCCGTCGAACTCCAGCTGCATGTCGCCCCGGCGGACGATCTCGCCCTCGAAGGCGGAGGAGAAGGCCACGGGGATGTCGATATTGGTGATCTTGATCTTGATATCCCGGGCCTCCAGGGAGGTAGCGTTGAACTTGCTGGTGTCCTCCTGGATGATGAGGCTCTTGGGGATCCGGAACATGTTGTTCTCCTCGGTGTCGTTGGTGACAACGGGGAAGCCCAGCTGGATGGCGCCGGCGCCGCAGGCCACGGTCATGTCGTCCACAGGGGCGTAGGCGTTGACGAAGGCGAACACGCGGTCCATGGTGTAGCGCCACATGGCCTCGTAGTTGCCGGGCTCGGTGCTGCCGAAGATGATGGCGGCGCGCAGGGCCACGCTGACCACATGGGCCACGCTGCTCAGGTCATAGCCCAGGGCCACGCAGCGGACGTTGAAGCCCAGCTTCATGCCGGCGGCCACGCACTGGTCGATGATGCCGCCCACCAGGGTGACGAAAATACCCTGGGACTGGTACTGCTTGACCAGGGCCACGCCCTCCTCCGCGTCAGGAGCGGCGCCGATGATGACCGCCACGCCGGGGATATCCCGCGTGACCAGGGGCACGCCCAGCTCGCGGACCTGGGCGTCGGTAAAGTGGCCCATGACGGGCTCCTCGTAGGGAGAGCCGCCGGCCTGGGCATACTTCATCAGCTCGATGATCTCAGCGGACAGGGCCGTGGCTACGCCGGAGGTGAAGATATCCCTGGTGCGCTTGTTGCGGGTCATAAAAGCCTTGATGGTGGTCTCCAGGGCCTCCCTGGCCTCGCCCACGGTAGCAACCTTCCTGCCGGTCATGGCATAGAGGCAGGGCAGGCTGTAGGCGGTGTCGCCAAATGCCGCGGGGGCGTCCGCGCCCAGCTTGGCCGCAGCCTCGTCCACCGCCTTGACCGCCAGGGCGTACATCTCGTCGCTGCCGGCGAAAACGCGCTCAAATAATGTTTTCACGTGTTGATCCACTCCTCACGATACTCTGTGTATTTGGTCGTTCATTCTTTTTTTGTTAGAAAAAGAATCAAAAAGAACTTTTTATCCGCGAAACCACGTTTCGCTCCTGTTTATTTTATGTGAGACTAATCCTTTTCGGCGTCCATTTTCGCCTTGATGGCCCGGATCTCCTCCACGGCCTGCGCGCTGCAGTCATAGGGGGATCGCCCATTGCGGTCCGCGTCGATGACCTCGGCGCTGTAGTGGATAAAGCCCAGCAGATCCTCCGCCGGGATACGGGCGCGGATAAAGGCTTCGTCCTGTTCGTCGCGCACCTTGTTGGCCACCACCCGCACCCGGGTGATGCCCAGATCCGCCGCCAGCTGTTTTACCTTGCCGTAGGTCTGGATACTGCGGGCGCCCGGCTCGATCACCACAATGAACTGATCCATCATGCTGGCCGTGCCCCGGCCCAGGTGCTCCAGGCCGGCCTCCATGTCCATGACCACCACGTCGTCCCTGCGGAAGATCAGGCTGGAGAGAATGGCTTTGAGCATGACATGCTCCGGACAGACGCAGCCGCTGCCGCCGGTCTCCACCGTCCCCATGACCAGCAGCTTCACGCCGTTGATCTGCTTGGCGTAGGTATCTGGGATGTCGCTGACCTGGGGGTTGAGCTTGAAGAACTTGTTCAGCTCGTTGGCCCCGGTCCGCTCCTCCACCAGCTTGCGCATCTTTGAGATGGGGACGATGGCGTTGACCTCCTCCTCCGTAAAGCCCAGGGCCAGCCCCAGGTTGGCGTCGGGATCCACGTCGGCCGCAAGGACCGTGCGACCCTCCTCGGCATACAGCCGGCACAATGTGGAGGCGAAGGTGGTCTTCCCCACCCCGCCCTTGCCGGTGACAGCGACTTTCATACAGGGTTCCTCCCAGGGATTCTTGGGTATTCCGCCTTTTTCTCACGAGAAAAAGGCGCAAAAAGAGCTTTTGCCGAAAGGCATCCGCCTTTCTCCTTATGGGGAAAACGTATAAGCAAAACGGAGTTTCGCGAAAGATTTTCTTTATGTGCCCCGCGGGGTATGTACGCCTTAGATGCCCAGGGCGGCGCGCTTGGCCTCAATGGCCTCGATCATCTTGTCGCCCAGCTTCTCGATATCCAGCTCCACGGTGTACTTGGCCTCCACCCAGTTCTTGATGCCGTGCTCCCCCTGGAGCAGCTCCGTAACTTCGGCGGAACCCTTGGTATAGGGGTCCACGCCCAGGAAGGTGTCGATGCCGGTGGCCACCACGTAGTTGCCGATGGACACGGCCTTCTCGCTCATCCACTCGGGGGCGCAGCCCACCAGGGGGATCTGGGAGATGTTCCAGCCGGAGTCCTTCGCGATATCGGAGGCCAGGATCATCATGCGGGAGATATCCACGCAGGAGCCCATGTGCAGGATCGGCGGGATCCCCACCAGGTCGCACACGCGCTTGAGCCCGTCGCCGCAGAACTCCTTTGCCTCCTTGTCCAGCAGGCCGGCCTTGGCGGCGGCCTGGGCGGAGCAGCCGGATACCACCACGATGATATCGTTGGCCAGCAGCTTCTTCATCAGCTCAATATGGGCAGTGTCGGGGCGGACCTTGGGGTTGTTGCAGCCCACCATGGCCACGGCGCCGCGCAGGACGCCGGACTTGACGCACTCCACCAGGGGCTTTGTGGTGCCGGTCACGTCCACCTGGGTATTGGTGACGCCGTCCAGGCACTTTTTGATGGCCTCCACGGAGTATCCCACGGTGGCGTTGGTTTTCATGTCTGGGATATGTACCAGATCCTGGTTGCGGTTTTTGAAGTTCTCCACCGCCAGCTTCACAATGGCCTTGGCGTTTTCACCGGCGTTCTCCGCGTGGAACTCGATAAAATCGCTGTCGGGCATCCGGGCGATGGGGGACGTGGTGATGAACTTGGTATGGAAGCACTTGCTGAGGGGCCCCAGGGCGGGGAAGATGCACTGGACGTCCACCACGATCGCCTCGCAGGCGCCGGTGAGCACCACGTTCTCCTGCTGGAGGAAGTTGCCGGCCATGGGGATGCCGTGGCGCATGGCGACCTCGTTGGCGGTGCAGCACACGCCGCAGATATTGATGCCCTTGGCGCCGTTTTCCTTGGCCAGGGCGATCATCTCGGGATCCTGGGCATAGAAGACGATCATCTCGCTGAGGGAGGGGTCGTGGCCGTGGACAACGATGTTGACCATGTCCCTCTCCATGACGCCCAGGTTGGCAGTGGTGTCGATGGGCTTGGGGGTGCCGAACATGACGTCGCTAAATTCGGTGCCGCACATGGAACCGCCCCAGCCGTCGGACAGGCCGGCCCGCAGGGACTGGCGGATCAGCGCCTCAGGCAGAGAGGAGCAGCCCATATGGGTCATGTGCAGAGACTGGGAGACCTCCCGGTCGATAGCCCGGGGCTCGATGCCCGCGTCATGCCACAGCTTCTGGGTATACTCAGGGGCACGGCTGAGGAAGCGCTGCACGCCGAAGGGCTTGCCATACTCCATCAGCGCGGTCTCCGCCACCTCGTGGGCCACGTCATAGATATCCCTGCCCTCCGTCTCGATACCCCACTCGCCGGCGATCCTCTTGAGCTTCTCGGGGTCCTTTACGGTGTAGTTGCCGCCCTCCCGGGTCTGATACAGGGTGTGGCAGATCTCGCGGCCGTGGTCGGAGTGGGTGGCAGCGCCGCCGGCGGTGAACCGCAGGTAGTTGCGGGCCACGATGCCGTGGACGTCGCAGCCGCAGATGCCCCGGGGCGCCTTGGGCGTGACGCGGCAGGGACCCATACTGCAGATACGGCAACAGACGCCCTCTTCACCAAACTTACAGTGGGGCGTCTGGTTCTTGACGCGCTGCTGCCAGGAGTCCGCACCCACCTGACGGCCGGTTTCCAGCAGCCGTTCGGTGGCGGCCTCCATTTGCTCGACAGTGATCAGTTTCATAGACGGAATGTGGAAAGCACAAATGCCGTGCCCTCCGTGCTCCTTTCTCTTGGGATGATCCTTCTTTTCCTATCGCAAGTATTGTCACTTTTTTCACAATACATTGTCCGTATTTTAACAAATCTTCATGAGAAATGCAAGAGAAAAAATCCCCCCTGCCCGGTTTTTGATCTCTGCTTTCCAGTGGTTTTTTCAAATTCGTATGAATCACCAATCTGCTCCGTTTTTTTTGCATTTTTATCGCAATATTATACAAAAAATAGTAAAATAATTCTTTTTTCTTAAAATGGCCAAAAAAATGTCTCTCCCGGGCATATTTCCACGGGAGAGACAGCATTTTGCTCTGTCCTGACACAATATTACTTAACAAATTGCTCAATTGCTTTATTCAATTCTTCAATAGTGGCCCAGTCGCGGTTTTCCACCGCATCCACAATGCAGTGCTCCAGGTGGTCTTTCAGTATCACCTTGCCGGTGTTATTAATGGCGCTGCGCACAGCGGCCAGCTGGATGAGCACCTCGGAGCAGTCCCTGCCCTCCTCCACCATGGCCTTCACCCGCTCCAGGTGGCCAATGGCCCGGGCCAGCCGGTTGATCACCGCCCTGGTGTGCTCATGGCTGTGGGTGTGGCCATGGCTGTGGTCGTGGGGGATACCATGCTCGTGCATATACTCGTGCTCCAGCTCCTCCAGCCGGGGCTCCGTCCCCTGCCGCTTCTCCTCCATTGCCGGCCCCTCCTTCCTTGTCCATGTATTTTTTGCATTTTAGCATACCGGCAGGGCAAAAGCAAGCCCTACCGGGGGATATCCCAGCGGCAGCATGTTTATCTATGGCAGCACAAAATATTGTTTGCAATTTAACAAACCATCTGCTAGGATATGTGCGGGACAATTCAGGATTGGAGGCTTTCCCCCCTATGAAAAAAATTGTAGTAAGCAAACTCAACCCCTGCAAAGCGTGCCTAAGCTGCGTGCGGGCCTGCTCCGAGGCGTTCTACAAGAAGTTCGACCCGGACCTCAGCTGCATCCACATCACGGCCAAGCCCGACGGCGAGCCCAGAGTGATGAGCTGCATCATGTGCGGCAAGTGTGCGCGCACCTGCCCGGAGGGCGCGATCAGCCAGAACGCCAAGGGCGTGTACATGATCGACAAGAAAAAATGCGTGGGCTGCGGCAAGTGTGTGGACGCCTGCCCCATGCATGTCATGGTCATGGCCCCCGGGGCCGCCGCTCCCAGCAAGTGCATCGCCTGCGGCATCTGCGCCAAAGCCTGCCCCATGGGTATCCTCGCCGTTGAGGAGAAGTAAGTACATAACGCACAGCAGAGGGGCTGCCGGGAATCCGGCAGCCCCTCTGCTCTTTATCAACTGACCATATCAAAATAGGCGCCGGTATGGCACTGGACATTCAGCAGCGACAGCACCACGTCGGGCTGGATCTCGGCCAGCAGCTCCTTAACGCTGCCGCTGTAGTACCGGGCGTCGATCAGGTGCAGCTCCCCCACCGCCAGGGACAGGTAGGGGGAGGGCGCGATGGCGAAGGACTCCCGCAGCACCGCCACCACCGGCCCGTCGGGGTTCTGCCGGTTCTCCACCTTGATATAGGGGCAGTCCCCCATCATCACAGCGCCGTAGCTGTTGCCGGTGTAGTAGTCCTCCGGTACAATTTTGCTCTCATTGTACAGAATTTCAAAGCCGCCGGAGACGTCCGTCCCCCAGGGGGGCACCGTCAGGCGCAGGTCCGCCTCGAACTCCGGCACCGGCAGGACAAAGTCCTCCGGCTGGGCATAGGCCAGCGTCACCTTGCGGCCCCAGGAGCCCAGGAACGCGTCCTCCCACACCCGGTTTGTGAAATTCTCCTCCGCCAGCTTATCCGCGTCTGCCCCCAGGTCATAGCGCTCGTTGAGCTCCTCCGCCAGCGTCCTGGCGGCCCACAGCCCCGCCTCCATGGTCCAGTGGTGGTCAGTGACATAGAAGCAGCCATAGTGGTCCAGCCCGTCGGCATGGAGGTTTTCCCGCAGGTCCAGGCAGGAGACCCCCTGCTGCTCCAGGCGTTCCATCAGGTAGCCGGCCTCGTCGTTGGTGTTGCAGATGCCCTCCATGGGCAGCTCCGGGTCCAGCGCGCAGACCTTGAAGGGGGCCTGGACATACAGGTACTCCGCGCCCAAGCTCTCCACATAGTCCCGAAACGCCGCCACCTGTACCTCCGCGTCGCTGAGGTAATAGTAGTAGTTTGTCACATTCTCCAGATACCCGTTTTTCAGGCGGATCACCTCGGGACTGGTGTTCTCAAAGATCCACTTCCCCGCCAGGCGGTTGAGGTGCGCGTTGGCCTCCGTCAGAGCGACCCGGCCCGGCAGCTCCGTGGTGCAGAAGGCCCGGCAGGTGTCCTCGAACCAGCCGACAATCCCCGTGTAGGTGACGCCCTCCTCCCCCGGCGCATAGGGGGAGACGTCCACCGGCTCCTGCAGGCCCAGCGCCACCCGCGCCGCCCCCGCCAGCACAAGCAGCAGGCAGGCGGCGAGGACCGCCAGAAAAGCGACAGCCGCAGCGGTTTTTGACTTTTTCACACCATTGCCTCCCATCAGAAGTTGAAGTAGATAAAGGGGTTATAGGTGCTGCTGACCACATACGTCAGCGTCAGCAGCAGCAGGGCGGCCGTCCCGATGGCCGCCAAACCGTCCCTGGCCCGCTCCGGCACCCGTTTCCACAGCCTGTCCAGGGGCAGGCAGCATATCACCGCCGCAGCCAGATAGACCTTCATGTTGGTAAAATAGTAGAGGAAATCGTCCCAGGTCCCCCGGCCGCCGGTAAACATGGCCGCAAAGTACCGCCCGGCGGCGCCCAGGCTGTCCGCGCGGAACAGCACCCACAGCAGCAGTACGCACAGCAGCGTATAGGGCCTGCGGAGAACGCCCAGTTTCTGATCGATATGGGCGTATTTCTCCGCCATCAGCAGCAGGAAATATCCCAGGCCCCAGAAAATGAAGGTCCAATTGGCCCCGTGCCAGATACCGGTCAGGAGCCACACCACAAAGAGGTTCATCAGATGCCGCCGGGGGCTGACCCGGTTCCCGCCCAGGGGGATATAGACATAGTCCCGGAACCAGGTGGACAGGGAGATGTGCCAGCGCCGCCAGAAATCGGTGATGGACGAGGCCAGATAGGGGCGGTTGAAGTTTTCCAGGAAGTGGAAGCCGAACATGCGGCCCAGGCCGATGGCCATGTCGCTGTAGCCGGAGAAATCAAAGTAGATCTGCAGTGCGTAGGCCACGGCCCCCAGCCATGCCATAGGCGCGGAGAGGTTCCCGCTCTGGAAGGCGGCGTCCGCCACCAGCGCCATGTTGTTGGCCAGGATCGCCTTCTTCCCCAAGCCGCAGACGAAGCGGGGCACCCCCTCGCAGAAATCCTCCCAGGTCTCCTTCCGGCCATGGATCTCCAGGGCCACAGTCTCATAGCGGACGATGGGACCGGCGATAAGCTGAGGGAAAAAGGACACATAGAGACCAACGTCCAGCACGCTGCGCTGGGCAGGGGACTTTTTGCGGTAGACGTCAATGACATAGCTCATAGCCTGGAAGGTGTAGAACGATATCCCAATTGGCAGCGCCAGCTCCACCCGGGGCACCGCCAGGCCCAACACCGCCAGGTTTTCGCACACAAAGCCCAAATATTTGAAGACAAACAGCCCCGCCAGATTAAACACCACCGCGGCGGCCAGCAGCCCCCTGCGGTGGGGGGAATCCTTCTCCACCTGCAATCCAAACCACCAGTTGACGGCAATGGACAGCATCAGCAGCAGCACGTATACAGGCTCGCCCCAAGCGTAAAAGAACAGGGATACCAGCAGCAGAAACACATTGCGGAACCTTCTGCCCCTGAAAAAGGGATTATAGTACACCAGCAGCACACAGGGCAAAAACAGAGCAAGAAACTCAGCAGATGAGAAAACCATACCTGCATATCCTCTCACGAAAAATTTCCACAGTATGGGTCATGATACCACATTTCTCCTGTTCTGTCCACTTTTTCCAAAATTGTTACCATGATTTACTCCTTGCTCCACCCTGTGCCGTTCCGGTATACTGTACCGGGAGGTCGTCCCTCCCCAATATGCAAAAGGAGTGATCGTCATGAAATGAAAGGGTTTCCTCTGCCTGATGGCTGCGGTCCTGCTGCTGAGCCAGGCCGCATGGGCAAGAAACGTGGAGGTAACGGTGGATGGCAAATTGCTGGAGGTCTCCTCTTATGCGGAAAACGGTATTACCTACACCCCGCTTGTTCCTCTTCTTGAGGCCGTCGGCGGCTGGGAGACCTCCTGGGATCCGGCCGCCCGCACCGCCACCGCCAATGTTGATCTCTTCGCCCTGTCCGTTCCAGTAGGAAAGCGCTATGTCGTGGCCGACGGGTCCCCCTTTGATCTGAGCGCGGCCTCCCTGATCCGGGGCGGGCGTACATATGTGCCCCTGCGCTCCTTTGCCAACCTGCTGGGCGTTGAGGTGAACTTTGTCAATTGGAATGTGCCGGTAGCACTGTCCACAGGCAAAGCCGCCTCCTACACCGACGACGACCTGTACTGGCTCAGCCGCATTATCAGCGCCGAGAGCCAGGGGGAAAGCCTGACGGGGCAGATCGCCGTGGGCAATGTGGTACTCAACCGGGTGGCCTCCAGTCAATTTCCCAACACCATCAGGGCTGTTATCTTCGACACAAAAGATGCCGTGCAGTTCGAGCCCACCGCCAACGGCACCATCTACAAGGCCCCCACTGCCCGGAGCGTACTGGCCGCCAGGCTGGTTCTGAACGGCACCAATGTGGTGGAGGATTGCATGTACTTCTTCAATCCCTCCCTGTCCCAGGGGACCTGGATCCGCCAGAACTGCACCTATTATACCACCATCGGCTGCCACCAGTTCTATCGGTAGCCTGTTTCTTCGGCTCTTCCTCCGGGAGAGCCGTTTTTTTCTGGCGCCCGATTTGACAATTCCACATTCAGGATATACAATGATCAAAAACATCTGTGAGGAGGCCGCTCCATGCTATATTCCGACAGCGCCAGAGTCCACTACAACAAGCCCCAGCTGGCCGAGGTGATCTGCCAGCTCCGTTTCCCTGCCATCCTGTCCATCGGCGCGAAGGAGCCCGCAGACTTCCAGGACGCTATCCGCTCCATGTTCCCCCGGTACTCCGCCAAGCAGGAGCAGCCCGCTCCAAAGATCACCGGCCTGGGCACCCCCGGCGCCCGGCTGGAGACCGCCGCCCCCATCACCAACTACAACTTTATCTCCGCCGACGGCAAGTGGAAGCTGAACCTGACCAGGGACTTCATCTCCCTGAGCACGGTGGCCTATCCCGGCTGGGAGTCGTTCGGCAAGCACTTTGACCTGCCCCTGGCCCAGTTTATCCGCATCTACCAGCCCGCTTTCTTTGAGCGGATCGGATTGCGGTATGTGAATATCTTCTCCCGGAAAGAGCTGGATCTGGAGGGCGAGCCTTGGCGGGAGCTGATCGCCGCCCCCTGGCTGGGCGTCCTCTCCGCCGAGGACGTGGAGGAGGGCAAGGCCCAGAAGTGCTCCGTGGATGTGGAGCTGAGCCTGGACAGCACCTGCCGCGCCAAGGTCCACGCCGGCCCCGGCCTGGTGAAGAAGAACATCCCCAACGTCCCCCAGGACCCCGAAATCAAATTTATCTTCGATATGGATCTCTCCATGGCGGGCCAGATCGACCCCCGCATGGCTGCCGGCGCGCTGGAGACCCTCCACGGACACTCCACCCCCCTGTTCCAGGGCGCTATCACTGATCGCCTCCACAGCGCATTGGAGCCCCGGCAGCAGTAATCGTCTAAATCTTCTTCTGGAAAAACCAAGGCTGGCTTCCCTGCGGGAAGCCAGCCTCATTTTGCTGTTGACAAAGCTGGTCTAATCTGTTAGACTAGCTTCAGAAGTGAGTCTAACAGATTAGACCTTTATGTGGGGAGGTACCCATGGAGACGCCAAAAGTTTTTGAGAGCGAGTACCGGTTCTGCCAGATCCTCTGGGAGCACGAGCCGGTGGGCAGTACGGAGCTGGTACGGCTGTGCCGGGAGCAGCTGGGGTGGAAAAAATCCACCACCTACACCGTCATCAAGCGGCTGAGCGAGCGTAGGGTAGTGAAGATGGAGAACTCCGTCGTCACAGCCCTGGTATCCAGGGATCAGGTGCAGCGCAGCGAGAGCCGGGAATTTATTGACCGAACCTTCGGCGGCTCTCTGCCCCAGTTCATCGCCGCCTTCACCAGCGGGAAGGCCCTGACGAAACAGGAGGTATCGGAGATCCGCCGTCTGATCGACGAGTACGAGGGGAGCTGACCATGGGAGAGCTGTTTTTGACCCTTTTCAACCGCTCTGTTGCCGCCGGGTGGCTGATCCTGGCGGCGTCGGGGCTGCGGCTGATCCTGAAGAAAGCGCCCAAGTCCGTCCACTGCCTGCTGTGGCTGCTGGTGGGGCTGCGGCTGGCGTGCCCCTTCTCCATAGAGAGCGCCCTGAGCCTGATTCCCAGCGCCGAGATCGTCCGCCCCTCGTCCTCCGGCGGCAGCTTCCAGGTGAGCACCGGCATTGCTGCCGTCAACTCCCTGGTAAACCCCTATCTGGCGGACCACGCCTACGAGGGGGCCGCCGTTCAGGCAGGGCTGGGGGAGCACGTCATCCAGGTCTGCGCTGTGGTCTGGCTCATTGGCATGGCGGCGCTGCTGCTCTGCAGCCTGGCCAGCTATCTCCGTCTCCGCCGACGGGTATCCACGGCGCTGCGCCTACGGGGCGATCTGTGGCAGAGCGACCAGATCGCCTCCCCCTTTATCCTGGGGATCTTCCGCCCCCGCATCTACCTGCCCTTCGGCATGGAGGAGTCGGCGATCCCCTACGTGGAGGCCCACGAGCGGGCTCACCTGCGCCGCCATGACCACTGGTGGAAGCCCATCGGTTTTCTCATTTTGACAGTATACTGGTTCAACCCCCTGGTGTGGGCGGCCTATGTGCTGCTGTGCCGGGACATTGAGTTGGCCTGCGACGAACAGGTGATATGCCAGTTGGGGACGGACTGTAAGCCGTCCTACTCCGAGGCTCTTCTCCGGTGCAGCGTCAGCCGCCGGAGCGTCGCCGCCTGCCCCCTGGCCTTTGGGGAGGTAGGCGTGAAGCAGCGGGTAAAGAACATTTTAAACTATAAGCGCCCAGCCTTCTGGATCGTCGTCCTGTCCCTGGCGGTATGCGTTGTGGCGGCGGTGTGCTTTTTGACAGACCCCAGGGAGACGGGCGCCGTACCGGACAGCGGCCTGGCGCCTGTCGGGGAGGACTATTTGCTCATCGGCGGCCCCATCTCCAGCGTCCCGCCGCCTGTCTGGACCGACAGGGACACGCTGGAGAGCATGTGGGAGCTGCTCCAGTCTCTGACCTATCAGGAGGCGGAGGAGGGCGCGGAAGCGGCGGGGTTTGCCCTATCCCTGGAACTCCTCTGTCACGGTGAAACCTACTCACTGACCGTGGGGCAAAACGGCGTGGGCACGATGGAGGGCGTGGAGGGCCCGGTACGCTTTGGCGATCCCGGCCTCTACGAATATCTTTGGTCCTTGTACAGCCGTGAAACCGGCTCCATATCCTATACCGGCGGGGCGCTGCTCTACCAGCAGCCGGCCCTCAGCTTCCTGCCCACGGATGGCAGCCAGTATGCCGGCGTGGTGGAGGACGGCGGCACGCTGACCATCTGCGACGAGGCCGGCGCCCCTGTCTTCATCGGGGAACTGAACAGGGAAAAGACCTACTCCCGCAAATCCTTCCTCTCCATTTTTGACGACTTTACGCGGGAGAGTCTAAGCGATCGTCTGGAGGCCATGGTCCCCCAGACAGTAAAAGAGGTGACGGCCCAGGTCTATCAGCAGACCGACGAAGAAGAGGGCGGCGGGATGTTCACCATCTTGGAGCTTTCCGGCAGCGGGGAGGAGCGTTTGTTCTGGCTGAGTGAAGGCAGTCTGGAGCCCTTGCGGCTTTATGAGCTGATCGACACGTCTGATGTGTTCCCCTTCGGGGCCCAGGGTGTTCTCTGGACCTACTCCGAGGACGGCCTGCTGCCTGTCCGGTTCGATGGAGAATTTCAGTCCGTGGAGGTCTGGACGGAGAGCGGCGCCGTCTCCTCCCTGCCGCCCTGGGGCAGTAAGTCCTACGACGTCCCCTCCGGCTCCGACAGATTGACCCTGCAGCCCGGCGGCACGGTATACTGGGACCCGGCAATAGAGGGCGAGCTACCGGAGAGCGCCGTTCTCGCCTTCCGCCTGCTTATGGCGGACGGTACGGCCATTGAGGACAGCGTGGAGTTGCGCCCAGTCTCTGACCAGGTGAGCCTCTACGGTTTCCGCACCTGCGGTCTGTCCATGGACTGGCTGGGCGCGGCCAGCAGCTGGTTCCACCTGTGCGGCCTGTCTGTGGACGCTGACAGCGGCGTCTGCGTCATCTCCCCCTCCGCAGCTGTCTCCACAGGTATCGCCACCGCAGAGGGCCAGGGGATCCCGGCAGAGACGGAGGAGGCAGCTCCGGAAACATAAATTTCATGTTTGCCCACCAATTTCAGGGGACGGCAATAGCCGTCCCCTTTTTTATGCAAAAGTTTGTTAAAATTTTTTCAATCTTCTATTGACAAAACTTTAACAAATGCATATACTGTCATCAGAACGAGTTGTTAAATCATTAACAATATTTTGATCTCAGCAGGAGGTACCCAGCTATGACTGCCAACAACATCCCCGCTCCCATCGACACGCCCGAGGCGCTGAAGGACAAACTGGAAGCCATGCGCGCGGCCCAGCGCGTTTTCGCCTCTTACACCCAGGAGCAGGTGGACCATATCTTCTTCGAGGCCGCCAAGGCCGCCAATATGCAGCGCATTCCCCTGGCCAAGATGGCCGTGGCGGAGACCGGCATGGGCGTGGTGGAGGACAAGGTTATTAAGAACCACTACGCGGCCGAATATATCTACAACGCCTATAAAAACATGAAGACCTGCGGCGTCATCGAGGACGATCCCGCCTTCGGCTTCCAGAAGCTCGCGGAGCCGGTGGGCCTCATCGCCGCGGTGATCCCCACCACCAACCCCACCTCCACGGCTGTCTTCAAGGCGCTTATCGCCCTGAAGACCCGCAACGCCATCATCTTCTCCCCCCACCCCAGGGCCAAGGGCTGCACCATCGAGGCCGCCCGCATCGTCCTGGAGGCCGCCGTCAAGGCCGGCGCGCCGGAGGGCGTCATCGGCTGGATCGACGCGCCCAGCCTGGAGCTGACCAACATGGTGATGCAGGAGGCGGATCTGATCCTGGCCACCGGCGGCCCCGGCATGGTAAAGGCAGCCTACTCCTCCGGTAAACCCGCCGTGGGCGTGGGCGCGGGCAACGTGCCGGTCATCATCGACGAGTCCGCCGATATCAGAATGGCCGTCAGCTCCATCATCCACTCCAAGACCTTTGATAACGGCATGATCTGCGCCAGTGAGCAGTCCGTCACCGTTCTGGAGCCCATCTATGACGAGGTCAAAAAGGAATTTGCCGCCCGCGGCTGCCACTTCCTGACCGCGGAGGAAACTGAAAAAGTCCGGGATATCCTCCTCGTCAACGGCGCCGTCAACGCTAAGATCGTGGGCCAGAGCGCTGCCAGGATCGCCCAGCTTGCCGGCATCACCGTGGATAGCGCTACCAAAATTCTTATCGGCGAGGTGGAGAGCGTGGAGGTCAGCGAGTCTTTCGCCCACGAGAAGCTGAGCCCCGTGCTGGCTATGTACAAGGCCAAGTCCTTCGACGAGGCCGTGGCCAAGGCGGAGCGGCTGGTGGAGGACGGCGGCCTGGGCCACACCGCCTCCATCTACATCGATCCCAAGGAGCGGGAAAAACTGGACCGCTTTACCGCGGCCATGCGGGCCTGCCGTATCGTAGTGAACACCCCCTCCAGCCACGGCGGCATCGGCGATCTGTACAACTTCAAGCTGCGCCCCTCCCTGACCCTGGGCTGCGGCACCTGGGGCGGAAACTCCGTCAGCGAGAACGTGGGCCCCATGCACCTTTTGAACATCAAGACCGTTGCCGAGAGGAGAGAGAATATGCTGTGGTTCCGCGCGCCCCAGAAGGTCTATTTCAAGAAGGGCTGCATGAGCGTGGCCCTCAACGAGCTGCGGGATGTGATGGGCAAAAAGAGGGCCTTTCTCGTCACCGACACCTTTCTCTATCAAAACGGCTACACCAAGCCCATCACCGACAAGCTGGATGAACTGGGCATCACCTACACCGTGTTCTCCAACGTCCAGCCCGATCCCACCCTGGCAAACGCCCAGGAGGGGGCCAAGGCCATGGCAGCCTTCCAGCCGGATACCATCATCGCCCTGGGCGGCGGCTCCGCCATGGACGCGGGCAAGATCATGTGGGTCATGTATGAGCACCCGGAGGTGGACTTCCAGGATCTGGCCATGCGCTTCGTGGATATCCGCAAGCGTGTGTACACCTTCCCCAAGATGGGGGAGAAGGCTTACTTTGTCGCCATCCCCACCTCCTCCGGCACCGGCAGCGAGGTGACGCCCTTTGCCGTCATCACGGACCAGGAGACCGGGGTGAAGTACCCCCTGGCAGACTATGAGCTGCTGCCCAACATGGCCATTGTGGACGTGGACAACATGATGAGCCAGCCCAAGGGCCTGACCAGCGCCAGCGGCGTGGATGTCCTCACCCACGCCCTGGAGGCCTACGCCTCCGTCATGGCCACCGACTACACCGACGGCCTGGCCCTGAAGGCCATGAAGAACGTGTTCGACTACCTGCCCGTCGCTTACAGCGACGGGACGGACCTGACCGCCCGGCAGAAGATGGCCGACGCCTCCTGCATGGCGGGCATGGCCTTCGCCAACGCCTTTTTGGGTGTGTGCCACTCCATGGCCCACAAGCTGGGGGCCTTCCACCACCTGCCCCACGGTGTGGCCAACGCCCTGATGATCTCCCTGGTGGTGGAGTACAACAGCGCCGAGTGCCCGCCCAAGATGGGCACCTTCTCCCAGTACCAGTACCCCCACACCATGGCCCGCTACGCCGAGTGCGCCCGGTTCTGCGGCATAAGCGCCGGGAGCGACGAGGAGGCGGTGCGAAAGCTCATCGAGAAGATCGAGGCGCTGAAAAAGGCCGTGGGCATCAAGGCCACCATCCGGGACTACGGCGTGGACGAGAAGTATTTCTTAGACACCCTGGACGCCATGGTGGAGCAGGCCTTCGACGACCAGTGCACCGGTGCCAATCCCCGCTACCCCCTGATGAGCGAGATCAGGGAGATGTACCTGCGGGCCTACTACGGCAAGTAAAGCGTCACAAAAGCGGCCCTGGAGCTTATGCTTCTCCAGGGCCGCTCTCTTTCAGCTCCGCGCAGGGCGGGCTTACCCCCTCGCCGCCAGATAGGCGGACAGGCTCCAGGTGGTCCAGCTCCCGCACTCCCGCGCCGCGCCCTCCCGGCGCCACTCCACCGCCAATTGGTCCCCGGCCAGCTCCGCCAGGATGTCCAGGCCGTCATAGCCGGTCCCGGCGTGAAAGAGGGTGCTGACCGCACTCTGGGGCAGGCTGCCCGCCTCCACCCTGGCGGCGTTGTACCGGGCCGCGACGCTGTCCACGTTGCAGTAGTTGAGGGCCAGCCAGCCCGCCAGGGCGATGGGCGCGGCCCAGCGGAAGAAGGGGAAATCACGTTTCCACACCCGCAGCAGGGTCAGCGCCAGCAGGATCGCCAGCATCACCATGCCCCAGTAGGTCAGGCAGCGCTTGAAGGACAGGCCGTAGGCGGAGACGTACAGGGTCATCCGCCAGGCGGCGGACACCAGCAGCACCGCCGTCAGAGCCACCAATAACGTGGCCAGCAGCTTCAGCCGCCTGTCCTCCCGGCACAGCCACACCGCCAGCAGGATCACCGCCGCGTTCAGCCCCGCCAGGCCCACCAGCTGGAAAAAGCCGCTGCGGGCGTACTCCGCGAAGCTGATCCCCGCCCGCTGCAGATAGGACCGGTTTCCAAAGAGGGCGGCGGACTGGACCGCCAAAAAGAACAGGTACAGCCCGTCCAGCGCCCCCAGCAGGATCACCCAGGGCAGGGCCTCCCGCTCCTTCTTCGCCTTCTTCTCCCGCTCCTTCCGCTGCGTATGGGCCGCGAAGTACAGCAGGGAGAACAGGAAGGGCATGGCGCACAGCGCCAGGATCAGCCGCAGCAGCACCACGCCGAAGCGCTGGTCCAGCCAGGCCAGGGCATCCCCCGCCACCAGGGCGAACACCGCGTCCGCGTCCATCAGCACCGCCGTCACCAGCCACAGCACCGGGCAGGCCAGCGCGATCCCCGCCAGCGCCGGCAGCCACCGGCCCTTCCCCCTCTTGTTCAGGGTCGGCAGGGTGTCCGCCAACGCGCCCAGGCGGACAAAGGGCCCCTGTATGAGAAGGCCCAGCCGCTCCAGGAGCATCCCCGCCTGGTCCCAGGGCAGCGAGCCTCCGCCGCACAGCTCCCAGGTGTGGACGGCCAGCAGCAGCGCCAACGCGCCGCTGTTCCAGAACCGGAACCACCGGTTGGAAAACAGGGCAAAGGTCAGCGCCAAAAGGCCCACGGCGGCCATGAGCAGCCGGTTGACACGCCGCTCCATACCGGCTGTCCCCCGGTAGAGAAACAGCGCGGCATACCATCCGGCCACCAGCGCCGTGGTCCCCAGGCCGGGGATCAGCCGGCCCTGTTCAAAGGTCTCCAGCAGGACCCACACCGCCAGGAAGGCCAGACCCAGGCTGATCGGAAGGAGGCGGCGCTCCGGCTTCTCCACCGGCCACGGCTTCCGGGCCGGTACCACGGGTGCCGCCTTCGCCTGTTCCGCTGCGGTCGCCTGATGATCCTGATTCATGGGCTGCTCCATATCGCATCACTCCTGTTTTATATTTTGATAAATTTTTGCCGGTTTGCGGGCAAAAAAGGGTACAAAAATCCCGCCCCGCGCAAGGCGGCACGCAGAGCGGGCCGTATGGGGTCCATAGGCTTTGTCCAGCTTCCGGGCACAGCCCGTCTCCATCTCTTACAGGAAACTCTCCACCACGTAGAGCGTATCCGTCTTCTCCTCATAAAATACGTATATCTCGGAGTTATCGTTCTGCCGGTCGTACCAGCAGGAACAGCTGGCAAAATCCGCCCGCTCCTCCGTCGGGACCTGAATCTCATCCAGAAATCCGACGGCTCGTTCCACCTGGGCATCCGAGGGCTCCTCCCAGGGCAGAAGATCCGCCAAAAGCTCTCCGCTTTGATATTGGAACACATGGTAGCGCACTCCGTCGCCGTGGAAGCTGGCGCCGGAGTCGGCCTCATACGCCAGTTCTCCCCCCGTCGGAAGCTGGAGGCCCCAGTTGATGCATATGGCGTCCCGCGCCGTGCAGCCGCACAGCAGCAAAACCGCCAGCAGCCCTATGGCCGGCAAACTGGCTCCTTGCCCTTTCATACCTTCATTCCTCCTCCGGCACATACTCCAGGATATCCCCCGGCTGGCAGTCCAGGGCCCTGCAGATGGCCTCCAGGGTGGAAAAGCGTACCGCCTTCGCCTTGTTGGTCTTCAGCACCGACAGGTTGGCGATGGTCACATCCACCTGCTCGGAGAGCTGGCTGAGGGACATTTTCCGCTTTGCTAGCATCACGTCCAGATTGACAACGATCGGCATCGTCCCACCTCCTAAATGGTCAGGTCGTTTTCCGACTTGAGATCCGCGGCCTTCAGCACCAGGTGGCTGAGCAGAAACGCCGCCAGGGCGATGGCCAGCCCCACCACGCAGACGCCCAGCCCCAGCAGCCAGACAGGCGAGCCCACAAGGATCTCCAGCGTCAGCGTCCCCACCGCGCAGTAGGCGGTGTCGATGAGGGCGCAGAAGCCGATAGCGCTGAGCCAGCGGGCGTTCTTATGGCAGAAGGAGTTGTCCCGCCCGATCTCTGTACAGATCATCCAGAACAGCACCAGGGCAATGGCTATGGGGATCACGCTGACGCTCACCGCTACGATCCCCGGCTTCACCAGCCAATCCACATTGGCGTTTTCTCTCCCCATCTCCCGGATCGTATGGGGAAATATATCGATGTAGCACACAGCCACTATGGCCGCCAGAAAGAGGATGGTCCCCTTTAACGTCCGCACCAGTCCAACTCGTTTCATATTTGGTCCCTCCTGTTTGGTTCTGCCCACATCTTACCAGTTGTATTTCTGTTTGTCAATATATTTTTATTGTTTTTCGATAAATTTTTGTTCTTTACCGGAATAACACTTTGTGTTATACTATCAGCAAAGCACAAAATGGAGGGTTTCCCAATGAAGATCGGACTTGCTTACGCCCTGGAGGGCGAAATTCACAGCATACTGCACACCACCTCCGCCAGGCTGCTGGAGACAGTCAGCGGCGTGGCCGTCTATGAGATCGAGCCGGATCTGCTGGCCTATGTTGGCGGCGTGGGGAAGGTAAACGCCGCCATGAGCGCCCAGCTGTTTATCGACCGCTACCGCCCGGACTGGATCGTCAACGCCGGGGTGGCGGGCAGCTTTCTGGATCTGCCCATCGGTACGGTGGTGCTGGCCTCGGACTTTGTCCAGCACGATGTGGACACCACCGCCATGGGCGACCCCATCGGCCTGGTTTCCACCGTGAACCAGGTGTCCTTTCCCACCAGCGAACCGGAGCGGCTGGACGACATCCTGACGCGGCTGGGGGTGGAGCACCGGCTGGGCCGGGTGGCCACCGGCGAGGTGTTCATGACCAAAGGCGACAGGGCCGACTGGGTTTCAGCCACCTTCTCCCCCACCCTGTGCGAGATGGAGGGCGGGGCCATCGCCCAGGTGTGCCTGCGGGGCGGCGTGAAATTTACCGCCCTGAAGTCCGTCTCTGACCGTCTCTGCCAGGACAATAACGCCCAGGAATATTTCAACTACGGCGAGGCCATGGCAAAGCTGAACGATATCGTCCTGCCCTTTGCCAGGGCGCTGCGGGATGAACAGTGAGACGAGGAGGATATCTTATGGAACGTATCGCAAGCTTTCAGGTGGACCACAACAAGCTTCTTCCCGGCCTGTATCTCTCCCGCCGGGATGGAGATGTCACCACCTTTGACCTGCGCTTTAAACGGCCCAACACCGGTGATCTGCTCTCCAACGCCGAGATGCACTCGGTGGAGCACGTTATCGCCACCTTGCTGCGCAACGGCCGGGCCAAGGACGCCATCATTTACTTCGGTCCCATGGGCTGCCAGACCGGGTTCTACCTGCTCTTCGACAGCCGGCAGCTGACGGACGGCGACGCGGTGGAGCTGGTGAAGGAGACCTTTGCCGCCGGGGCCGCCTTTACCGGCGAGATGCCCGGAAAGAGCGCCGCCGAGTGTGGAAACTACCGCAATCTGGATGTGGAGCTGGCCAGGGCCCAGTGCGCCTGCTACAGCCGGATCATCCAGGATTGGACAGCGGAAAAGCTGGCCTATTAAGACCCGGTATCCGGACTTTTCCAACAAAATCTTGTGGTCAAAAATTTGAGAGGAGCATACTTTATGGGCTTGTTCAAATCAAAAAAGCAGCGGGAACTGGAAAAAACACGGCATGAACTGGAAAAAAAGCAGGCAGAATATGCCGGCGCAAAAGCGCAGGAAAAGCCTGTTTTGCAGGAGTACGCCATGCTGGGCAAAAAGCTCGGGGAGCTTCTCGCTGGGGATCGTGTCCTGCTTTATGGAAGCAATGCTTCGCTCTATCGGCCCCACGTGTGGCAAGCGGGGGCCATGGAGATATGCCGGACCACAGACTTTGAGATGGACTGGGATGCTCTTTTGAAAAAATGCGATGAATTTCAGCCGACCATGCTGATCCTGAGCTATGTGAAACCAGCAGCTCTTCCGGGAATGCGGCCGTTTGCTGAGCAGGTCGTACAGAAACATGCGGACATCGTTATTGTGGCCCTCGCCTCTGAACCCAATGAGGCCGCCTATGTGGACACGGAGATGGAGAAACCTGTTATTCTGATCCTGCCAAGGGGCTGCAATAGTACGCAGTTCTGCGGCGCGCTCACAGCGTTCAAGGAAAATTTGATTGCATCCAGCGCCAACCAGCCTCAGGCATAGATCATGCATAAACGAATGCTTTTATCGGTCCCTTCGTCAAAATTTTTTCATTTTTCCCAATGAAAATCTGTTGACAATCTTGGCAGCCGCTGTTATACTAGGTAAGCCGCTTTGAATGGGTATAAGTGCGTCCAAATGGCGACACCTACGATAGCGAGCCCGTAAAGGAGCGCGGTCAAGTGCTTCATAATAAAGGAAAGCGAGGTGCAAAAGGACATGCACGCAATCATTGTTACTGGCGGCAAGCAGTACAAGGTGGCCGAGGGTGAGACCCTGTTCATCGAGAAGCTGCCCGTGGAGGCTGGCGATCAGGTTATTTTTGACCAGGTTCTGGCGGTTCTGGACGGCGACAACGCCACCATCGGTACCCCCACTGTGGCCGGCGCCACTGTTGAGGCTACCACTGTGAAGAACGGCAAGGGCAAGAAGATCCGCATCTTCAAGTACAACCCCAAGAAGGGGTACCGCAAGCGGCAGGGTCATCGTCAGCCTTATACCAAGGTTGAGATCACCAAGATCAACGCCTAAGAGATGACGACTGTTACATTCCATACGGAAGGCAGCCGCATCACGGGGTTCGACGCGGCGGGTCACAGCGGTTACGCCCAGGAGGGTGAAGACATTGTCTGTGCCGCTGTCACCAGCACAGTCCGGCTCATTGAGTGCGTTCTCAACGACGTGATGGGCCTGTGCGCCGCGGTGAAGGTCAACGAGAAGACCGCCGCTATCTCTCTCCGTCTCCCCGGTTCCCTGGGGCAGACCGCCGAGAGCACCTGTCAGACTCTTCTGACCGGCATGATGGTCTATCTCAGCGAGCTTCACAGCGAATACCCGGAAAATATCGAAGTCATGGAGGCCGAATAGGCTCTCCTCTCCCCCTCATCTTACAGAAAGGATGGCACAGAAAGATGATGAACATTGGTCTTCAGTTCTTCGCCCACAAGAAGGGCGTCGGTTCCACCAAGAACGGCCGTGACAGCGAGTCCAAGCGCCTTGGGCCCAAGCGTGCCGATGGTCAGCACGTCCTGGCCGGCAACATCCTGGTCCGCCAGCGCGGCACCCACATCCATCCCGGCGTCAATGTCGGCCGCGGCAGCGACGATACCCTGTTCGCCAAGGCGGACGGTGTTGTCCGTTTCGAGCGTCTGGGCAAGGACCGCAAGCAGGTCTCCGTCTACGAGGCTCAGTGATTTTGCTTCAAAAATCCCGAACCCGGCCGGGTTCGGGATTTTTTCTGTCCGGCTTGACGGGAAATGCCCGAACAGATAAAATAGAGGCAGGATCGGTATACTATACCCAAAGGAGGTGTCCCCATGGCGACAACCTTTATTGACAAGGCGCGTATCACCGTCAGGGCCGGCAACGGCGGCAACGGCTGCGTGTCCTTCCACCGTGAAAAATACATTGCCGCCGGCGGCCCCGACGGCGGCGACGGCGGCAGCGGCGGCCATATTATCCTCCAGGTGGACGACAACCTCTCCACCCTGATGGACTTCCGCTACAAACGCAAATACGTGGCGGAAAACGGCGTGGACGGGATGGGCCAGCGCAAAAGCGGCAAGGACGGGAAATCCCTGACCATCCGCGTCCCCCGGGGCACCCTGGTCCGGGATGCCGAGACAAACGAGATCATCAAGGATATGTCCGGCGACGAGCCCTATATCCTCTGCCGGGGCGGCAAGGGCGGCTGGGGCAATACCCACTTCGCCACCCCCACCCGCCCGGCCCCCCGCTTCGCCCAGAGCGGCCTGCCCGCGAGAGCCACGACGTGGTGCTGGAGCTGAAGCTGCTGGCGGACGTGGGCCTTATCGGCTTCCCCAATGTGGGCAAATCCACCCTTTTGAGCGTGGTCAGCCGGGCCCAGCCCAAGATCGCCAACTACCACTTCACCACCCTGTACCCTAACCTGGGCGTGGTCTATGTGGAGGAGGGCGTCAGCTTCGTCATGGCGGATATCCCCGGCATCATCGAGGGGGCCAGCGAGGGCGCCGGCCTGGGCCACGACTTCCTGCGGCACATTGACCGCTGCCGCCTGCTGGTCCATGTGGTGGACGCCTCCGGCAGCGAGGGCCGGGACCCGGTGGCTGACTTTGACGCCATCAACCTGGAGCTGAAGCAGTACAGCCCCGAGCTGGCCCAGCGGCCCCAGATCGTGGTAGCCAACAAAACCGATCTTATGACCGACGAGAGCCTGCTGGACGCTCTGAAGGCCCATGTGGAGGAGCTTGGCTATCCCCTTTTCACCATCTCCGCCGCCGCCCACCAGGGTGTGCGGGAACTGGTGTTCGCCATTGCGGGCAAGCTGCGGGAGCTGCCCCCGGTAACGGTCTACGAGCCGGAGTATGTGAAGCGGCCCCCCAAGGTGGATGTGTCCCAGCCCCTGGAGATCACCGTGGAGGACGGGGTCTACCTGGTGGAGGGCCCCTGGCTCCAGCGGCTCATCGCCAATACCAACTTCGGCGACTACGAGAGCCGTATGTGGTTTGACAAGATGCTGCGGGAGAGCGGCCTCTTCGACCGACTGGACGCCATGGGTATCCAGGATGGGGATCTGGTGAGCATGTACGATCTGGAGTTTGAGTATCAACACTAATCCCCTGTCAATAACAGAGGAGCGGCTTTTTGGGCCGCTCCTCTTACTTTTTGGGGGTTGCTGTTTACTTTTGGATATTCTCGCAGTAGCGGGCCAGGATGGCGGCCACCTGGGCGCGGGTAGCGGCAGCCTGGGGCCTCAGCA
>CABKMV010000033.1 GCA_902373635.1 uncultured Oscillospiraceae bacterium | reverse complement strand
AAGCGCTCCAGCCGCAGGCTGGCGGCTTTTTGGGCACTTTTTATCCGGATAAAAAGTGCCTCGCGCCGGGGCGCGAAACACCCCCTGAAAGCGAGGGGGGATTCCTAAGAGAGCGCGGCCCCCTTGGGCGTGCTTCACCCGCCCGCAGGCGGGTGCGCCTGTGCCCTTGAGGGTATACGAGGCCAACCGCCGCATTGCGGCGGCTCTTAGGCCGAGTGTTGCAACTTTCTCACGGGAGAAAAGTTGACATCCCGCAACAAAGGAGAAAACAAATGAGATATGATATTGTCCCCATGACCAGCGACCACCTGGACCAGGTGGCAGAGCTGGAAAAGCGCTGCTTTTCCGACCCCTGGTCCCGGAGGATGCTCTCGGAGCACCTGGAGAACGAATGTGCCGCCACGCTGGTGGCCCAGGGGGAGGACGGTACGGTCCTGGGCTACGCCGGGGTGCTGGTGGTGATCGACGAGGGCTACATCACCAATGTTGCCGTCAAGCCGGAGTACCGCCGCCAGGGGATCGCCTCTGCGCTGCTGGATGTGTTCCGCCGCTTTGCCGAGGGACACCACTTGGCCTTCCTCACCTTGGAGGTCCGCGCATCCAACGCCGCTGCCCGGGCCCTCTATGCCAAGCACGGCTACGAGGAGGCGGGCTGCCGGAAAAACTACTACGAGCATCCCAGGGAGGATGCCATCATCATGACATTGGAGTTTAAGAAATGAATCTGCGACTGTTGACGATGGAGGAGCTGCGCCGGGCCTATGAGAAGGATTTGAGGGAGGCGTTCCCCCCTGCGGAGCTCAAGCCCCTGTCCGCTATGGAGGGGATGCTGCGCCGGGGCGTTTACGACCCCCTGTGCCTTTTTGACGATGCGGGGGAGGCCATGGGCTATATCTTCCTCTGGAAGCACCCGGACGGCCGCTATATCCTGATCGACTACCTGTGCGTCCCCGCCGGCCGGCGCAACGGCGGCATCGGCGGGAAGCTCCTCCGGGCGGCACGGGACAGCTACCCGGCGGACACTGTGTTCATCGGAGAGTCCGAGGCCCCCACCGGGGACGAGGCGGCGGATGGGCTGATCCTGCGCCGGCTGGGATTCTATGCCCGCAGCGGGGCGGCGACACTGGGATATGACTGCGCCATGTTCGGCGTCCACTACAAGACCATCTGCTGGGCGGCGCCTCTGCCCGATGAGGCGGAGATCATGCGCAAACACCAGGAGATCTACCTCGACCAGTTTGGCCGGGAGCGCTATGACCGCTATGTCCAGATCCCCCTGGCCCCCGGCGAAGCACCTCATCCCCTGACCGACTGGACGGAGGGTTGAGACGGCGCCGGTCCCGCCGGACAGGAAACTCTACGGAGCGTCGGTTGCGGAGGAGGATGTTTTCCGGTACCATAGGGGAGACGGGCTTCGGCCCGGACTTTTTGAAAGAGAGGGAGGCGGCCCACTGTGGACTGCGGCAAAATCGGCGCGCTGATCCTGTGTCTGCGGAAGGAGCGGGGCATGACCCAGCGGGAGCT
Organism: uncultured Oscillospiraceae bacterium; assembly: GCA_902373635.1. Taxonomy (GTDB): domain Bacteria; phylum Bacillota; class Clostridia; order Oscillospirales; family Oscillospiraceae; genus Pelethomonas. The sequence continues at coordinate 26,156 of CABKMV010000033.1, read as the reverse complement.
GGCCCGCCGCCTGCTCGTCACTGACAAGGCGGTGAGCAAGTGGGAGCGTGGCCAGGGGTGCCCGGATGTGTCCCTGCTGGCGGAACTGGCCGGCGTGCTGGGTGTGGATCTGGAGACGCTGCTCTCCGGCGAGCTGCCTTCCGAGGATGTATCGGGAGGAAATATGAAAAAAGCAAAATATTATGTGTGCCCCGTCTGCGGGGGCATCACAATGACCACCGGCGAAGCGGAGCTGAACTGCTGCGGACGAAAGCTCGCCCCCTTGGCGCCGCAAAAGGCGGAGGAGGAAGAGCGGCTGAGCGTGGAGAAGGTGGAGGACGAGTGGTATGTGACATCCAGCCATCCCATGACCAAGGCCCACCACATCTCCTTTGTGGCTTTCGCCTCCGGCGACCGGGTCCAGCTCATCCGCCAGTATCCGGAGTGGGACCTGCAGGTCCGCATCCCAGCCCGGGGACACGGGACGCTGCTGTGGTACTGCACGGAACACGGCCTGTTTTATCAATATTTGTAAGAGCCAGAAGCAAAGCAACCATTTTATCCATCAAGCTTTTTCAGGGAAAAGGATCGCCCTGCTCGGAAGGAGAAAATCGACATGCTCATCTTAGCCTTTGAATCCTCCTGTGACGAGACCGCCGTGGCGGTGGTCCGGGACGGGAGGGAGGTGCTCAGCGACGCGATATTGTCCCAGGCGGACATGCACGCCGTCTACGGCGGCGTGGTGCCGGAGATCGCCTCCCGGAAGCACGTGGAGGGCATCGCGGGCCTGACGGAAAAGGCCCTTCGGGACGCCGGGGTGACGAAGAAGGACATCGACGCCGTAGCCGTCACCTACGGCCCCGGCCTCATCGGGGCGCTGCTGGTGGGGGTGAACTTCGCCAAATCCGTGGCTTATGCTCTGGATAAGCCGCTGATTCCCGTCCACCACCTGCGGGGACATATTGCCGCCAATTACATCGCGTTTCCGGAACTGGAGCCGCCCTTTTTGGCGCTGTGCATCTCCGGCGGCAACTCCATGCTGGTGGATGTGCGGGGATATACGGACATGTCCATCCTGGGGGCCACCCGGGACGACGCGGCGGGGGAGTGCTTTGATAAGATCGCCCGGGTACTGGGATTGCCATACCCCGGCGGCAGGCCCATGCAGGAGCTGGCGGAGGGCGGGGATGACCACAAGTATGAGCTGCCCCGGGCCAAGGTGGCGGGCAATGAGCTGGATATGTCCTTCTCGGGGCTGAAGACGGCGGCGGTGAACTTGGTCCACAACGCCCAGCAGAAAGGGGAGGAGCTGGACCGCTCCAGCCTGGCCGCCTCTGTTGCCGCTGCCATCAGCGAGGAGCTGGTGCCCCGGGCCGTGGAGGCTGCCCGCCGCTGCGGGCGCCGCACAGTGGTCGCCGCCGGGGGGGTGGCCGCCAACAAGCGCATCCGGGCGGATCTGGAAAAAGCGTGCCGGGAGAACGGGCTGCGGCTCTATCTGCCGCCCCTGAGCCTCTGCGGGGACAATGGGGCTATGATCGGCAGCCAAGCTTACTATGAGTATTTGGCTGGAACCCGGGCGGACCGGAGCCTGAACGCCTTCGCCAATTTGGAAATTTGAAACGGCCGCAGGGAGGGGCGTGCTGCCCAGACCTGCGGCTTTTCGTAATTTGCATATTGTGCAAGATAAAAAGATTATGGAAACGGGAAAGAATGGGAAATGATGAATAGATGCATAAAAAGTCGTTATGTAAACAACGTGAGAAAATGAAAGGATAGGAAAACAGTTGTTTGCGGGTTTGACAATTTCTGCTAATAATTAAAAAAGCCGTGAAAAATCAACGGATAAAGGAGTGTGGAAAACCTTGTGGATAATGTGTATAACTTGTAGTAGTGAAATATTATAGCGAAATTTATGTGAACTGGTCGAACAAAAGAACGGATGAAAAGATGGGGGAAAAATGTTTGCTCTTTTCCGTTATTTCAAGATTTTGTCGAATCCTGTAAAAGAAACGTTGGGAAGGTTTTTTGCAGATCCCTGTCGGACGGCGGCGGGCGGGTGAATATTTCACCGCCGATTTTGCAGGGGGGACTGCAAAAATACAAAGAGTAATCGTACAAAAAAAGCAAAGACTTGCTCTTGACGAACAAGAGAAGATATGCTATATTTAATCTGTTGTCTAGCATTTTAAAAGTGGGCAGTTTGTTGCGGCTGAATAGCAGGATGCGGCTTGCCGCCCCTGTGTGTACCATGTTTACAATTCAATATGCTGGAATAGCTCAGTCGGTAGAGCAGCTGATTCGTAATCAGCAGGTCGTCAGTTCAAGTCTGATTTCCAGCTCCAGAAAGAGGCCAAAATCAACGGATTTTGGCCTCTTTCTATGTTTTTATGAAGCTCTGCTGACTTAACAGAGGCTTTTTAAACTCTGGACCCTTATATGCCGTGAACGCATGGATTGGTACAATGCTTTTTATACATAATATGCCGATTTTGGGGGATGACAAACCAACTGGAAAGATTGACGCAAGGAACTTTCACATGTATGATATTTTTATCATAGACAGAAGGAGCGCTGTATCATGAGCGTGACCATCGAAAACATTCTGACACTTCCTTCACTCCGGCGGGCACGGGTCCTGGCGGGCAGGCAGAGCCTGGACCGGATCGTGTCTTCGATCTCGGTGTTGGAGTATGCGGACACCACGGCGACCCAGGACCAGCTCTTCGAGAGCATCAACTTTTTGGGGGGCGAACTGGTCATCACTGGCTTTTGCAGTGTCTGCAACGATGTGGACGCCCAGTGCGCCAACATCAAAAAGCTGGCTTCCGCCGGCGAGGTGGGCATGATCCTGTACTACGTCGGGCTCATCCTGCCCCGGGTGGACCAGCGGCTTATCGACCTCTCCGACGAGCTGGGGTTTGTGCTGATCTGTATGCCGGAAAACGAGCCGGGCCTGCGGTACAGCGAAGTGATCTGCGAGGTCATGGATGCTGTCATCCGGGATCAGCTCAGCAGCCCGGCCTTTTCCCTGGACCTGTTAGATCAGGTCTCCCGGCTGCCTAAGCATCAAAGAACCATCGACACGACGCTCCGCATCGTCAGTGATCGTCTGCGGGCGTCCGCAGCCATATTGGACGCCAACTCCCATATCCTCAGCGCGTCCTCTTGGCCCCGCAACCAATTCACCCCCTGGGAGTCTATGGTAAGGGCGGCGCTTTATGCGGGAAGCGGCAGCCTTCTGGAGGATAGCGACAGTCATCCCACTTGGATGTATCGAGAGGAACTGCCCTCAGATGTCTCCAGCAATATGACCTTCCTCCTCTTTTCGGATGGGCGGCAGGTTGAGGCATCCCTCTGGAAACAGACGGTGGAAGGCGTCCGTTTGGCCATGAACCTGTGGGGAAGGGAGCATGACCATATTGCGGTGCTGGAGCTAGTCCGTGCAATCATCCAGGACGAACCGATCAAGATGCGCCGCTTGGCGGATATCTATAGAATTGATGTTGCCGCACTGAGCGATATGTGGATACTCCACGGGCAGAAAGGCGCCTCCCTGTCCCGCTGGCTTGGTGAAATCAAGGAATTATCAGACCAGTATGCCGATATCAGCATCTGCGAGTGCTATGAGGGGGATATTTTGATTTTCCCTGTCGGGTCCATTACGCTGCACCAGATGGATGCTTGGGCATATGCACTGGTGGAATATTGCGATAAAAATCAGATCCCAGCGATACTTACCAGATGTCCCGCCTTAAAGCGGACTGCAGATGTGAAGCAGGCATATCTGCTGAACCAGGACTATGTGTCTGATACTGTCACGGTTTTTCCAAAGAGAAAATTTTTCACGATACAGGAATTGATGTTTGTAAAAACGTGCAGGAGTGTGACAGAACAAGGGGAAAGCGGGATCGCACCGTATATCGCTCTGCTGCAAATGCTTTCTTCGGGAAAGGACGGAGAAGATATTCTCAATACATTAGCCGCCTATTTACTGGATGAACGATCCAATGTGACAGAAACCGCATCGGCGCTCTTTGTCCATAAGAACACCATCAAATACCGGCTGCAGAAGGCCAGCGACATTCTGGGATTTCGCGTCGGCGATATGCCCAGCTCTCAGGAACTGATGTATGCGCTGGGGCTCCGCTGCCTGCTCCGCGCCGCCAGCACCGCAGAGGGATAACACGGTTTCGCGCCAAGCCCTCTCATTGTCCAAAAGGACAATGAGAGGGCTTTTAACTTTAGCCAATTAAATAATGTAATTTTTTAATGCATCCCTTACAATAAAACCGCAAAATCGGCAGCTTGATTTTGCTGTTTCTGAAAGGAGAGTTGATTTATGAAAAAGGCATCTGGGTTTGAAATCAAGGAAAATGAACGGCAAAGCTGGGGATCCATCACCATGGTTTGGATCGGCTCTATGATCTGTGTGCCCGCTCTGATGATCGGCGGCATACTGGGCTCCGGTCTTTCCCTGGGCATGTGCGCCCTGGCGATTATCGTCGGGTACGCCTTGGTCTGTGTATTCATGAGCTTTATGGGCATGCACGCCTGCGACACGGGCCTGCCCACCGCGGTTATGGCAGGCGGCGCTTTAGGCGAAAAGGGCGCCAAATACATCATCAGTACGATCCTTGCCATCTCCTGCATCGGGTGGTTCGGCATCCAGGCGGCCGTCTGCGGCGCGTCCTTCGCCTCCATGGTGGGCGACATGACCGGCGTCAGCCTCCCTGTGTGGCTGTGCTCCGTGGTTTGGGGCGTTATCATGCTCCTGACCGCCTGCTTCCGTTTCGCTGGTCTGAAATGGCTGAACAAGATCGCCGTTCCTCTGCTGGGTATCGTTCTTGCTTATACCCTGATCTATAATTTTGCCACCGGCAACGGCTCCGCGCTGTCCGGCTATGTCCCCTCCGCTCCCATGGGGTTTGTGGGCGGCGTCAGCATGACAGTAGGTTCTTTCGTGGTTGCCGCCGCCATCTCCGGCGACTACTGCCGTTTCGCAAAAAGCCGCAGGGATGTCGTGAAGTCCTCTGTCGTCGGCGTTCTCCCCTCTGGCTTGGTCGTTCTGATGATCGGCGCCATCCTGGCGATCTGCACCGGCTCCTATGATATCAGCGTGTTTCTCTCCTCCGCGGGGCTTCCCCTGATCGGCCTGCTCGCTCTGATTTTGGCCACCTGGACAACCAACGTCTCCAATGCATATTCCGGCGGCCTGTCCCTCTCGGTCCTGCTGGGCCAGGATGAGAAGAAGAGCCAAGTGACTACGGCAATTGCCGGCATCATCGGCACCGTTCTGGCTGCCGCCGGTATCCTGAACTCCATCCAGGGCTTCCTGTCTCTGCTGTCCGCCATCGTTCCCGCTCTGATGGGCGTTCTGATCGCAGACTACTGGATCATCGGCAAAGGTGAACTACAGAATTTTGAGATCCGTGACGGCTTCTATGCTCCTGGTCTGATCTCTTTCATTCTGGGCGCTCTCATCGCCTGCATGACCGGCGGAACTTTCGCCTCTATTCCGCTGCTGGCATTTTTGAATGTCCCCTTCTTCATCGGCCCCATCAACGGCATTATCGTAGCAATGGTGGCCTATGTTGCCATTGCCAAGGCGGTCCCCCAGAAGGCATCCAAATGAGAAAAGGAGTGATCTGCGTTGCGTAAAATCGGATTACAGGAAGTAGAGGACATCGCCCTGGGCGCGGCCCTGCTGGGCGCGGGCGGCGGCGGTGACCCGTATATCGGCAAGCTGATGGCCATCGGTGCCATCAGAGAGTGCGGCCCGGTGGACCTGATCGACCCTGAGGACGTCCCGGACGATGCCCTGATCGTACCCATTGCCATGATGGGCGCCCCCACCGTCCTGTGCGAAAAGGGCGTGGGCGGCAACGAGTACAAAGTGTTGTACGACATGGTGTCAAAATTCTACGGCAGGCCCATCTACGCCTTCATGCCCATTGAGGCCGGCGGCGTCAACTCCATGCTCCCCATTGCTGCGGCCGCCCGCCTAGGGCTCCCTATGGTAGACTGCGACGGCATGGGCCGGGCCTTCCCGGAGCTGCAGATGGTCACGTTCACCATCGGCGGCGTCAAGGCCACGCCTATGGCGCTGACGGATGAAAAGGGCAACAGCGTCATCTTCGAGACCATCACCAACAAGTGGACCGAGGAGCTGGCCCGGGCCGTGACCATGAGCTGCGGAGGATCCGTGTCTGTCTCCCTCTACGCCATGGACGGCGCCACCATGAAGAAGTATGCCGTCCGCAATATCGTTACCCGCAGCGAGACGCTGGGCCGGGCCATCCGCACGGTGAAGGACCATGGGGATGCGGCCCCCGAGGACGCTTTCCTGCGCTCCAGCGAGGGCTTCAAAATCTTCAAAGGGAAGATCGTCGACGTCCTGCGGGAGACAAACGGGGCCTTCAACCTGGGCCGGATCGTCCTGGATGGTATCGGTGATTACAAGGGTCAGAAGGCGGAGGTCACGTTCCAGAACGAAAACCTGTCCGTCTCCGTCAACGGCCGGCTGAAGGGGACAGTCCCCGATCTGATCTGCCTGGTGGATACGGAAACCTTCACGCCTGTTACTACTGAGGCGCTGAAATACGGCAAACGGGTCCTGGTGGTGGGCTTGAAGTGCTTCCACATGTGGCGCACGCCGGAGGGCCTGGAGCTGGTCGGCCCCCGGTATTTTGGCATCGATGCGGACTATGTTCCCCTGGAGGAGCTTGTGAAAGGAGGCGAGGCGCATGTATAAGCTGGGCATCGACGTAGGCGGCACGAACACGGACGCCGTCATCATCAACGACAAGCTGGAGGTGGTCGCCGACATCAAGCACCCCACCACGGGCGACGTGTACGATGGCATCCTGTGTGCCATCCACGATGTGCTGGAGGCCTCCGGCATTGACCGCAGGGAGATCACCCAGGCCATGCTGGGCACCACCCAATGCACCAACGCCATCGTGGAGCGGAAGAACCTGGCCAAGGTCGGCCTGGTGCGCATCGGAGCCCCCGCCACCGCGGGTATCCCGCCTATGGTGGACTGGCCTGCCGACATCCAGGAGATCGTCCAGGAGTCCGTCATCATCCGGGGCGGCTTTGAGTTCGACGGCAAGGAGCTGGCCCCCCTGGACGTGGGCGCGGCACGGGCGTTCTTCACCCGTATGAAGGGGCAGGTCCAGTCCATCGCCATCTCCTGCACGTTCTCCACCATCCGAAGCGACCACGAACAGCAAATCGCCGCCCTCTGCCGGGAGGTGATGGGCGAGGACGTCCATATCTCTGTATCCAGTGAGATCGGCTCCATGGGCCTCATCGAGCGTGAAAACGCCACCATCCTCAACGCCGCCCTCTACCAGGTGGCGGAGCGGTTCACCGAGGGCTTTGCCCGCTCCCTGGAGGACCAGGGGATCACCAACGCGGAGATCTACCTCTCCCAGAACGACGGCACCCTGATGACCATGGAGCATGCCCGGAAGTATCCCATCCTGACCATCGCCTGCGGCCCCACCAACTCCATCCGGGGCGCGTCCTATCTGAGCAAGATCAAAAACGCCGTGGTCATCGACGTGGGCGGCACCACCACGGACTTCGGTGTGATCCAGAACGGGTTCCCCCGGGAGTCCAGCGTGGCCGTCACCATCGGCGGCGTGCGGACTAACTTCCGGATGCCGGACATCGTCTCCATCGGCCTGGGCGGCGGCTCCATCGTCCGAAAGTCCCCCGATGGGCGCGTCACCGTCGGCCCGGACAGTGTGGGCTACAAGATCACCGAGCAGGCCATGGTGTTCGGCGGCAGCGTCATGACCGCTACCGATATCGCGGTGCGCCTGGGCATGGCCGACATCGGCGACGCCTCCCTGGTTGCCTCCATCGACGGGGCCATGGCCCGCGAGGCCCTGGCGGTTATGCAGGCCATGGTGGAGGACAGCATCGACTCCATGAAGATTTCCAACGAGGATATCGAAGTGGTGCTGGTAGGCGGCGGCTCCATCATTCTGTCTAAAGAGCTGGCAGGCACCAGCAGCGTGCTGCATCCTACCCACTCCGGCTGCGCCAACGCCATCGGCTCCGCCATTTCCAAGGTATCCGGCAACTATGAGCAACACATCGACTACGACGTGCTGCCCCGGGAGCAGGCCTTGGAGCAGGCAAAGGCGGAGGCCATTCGGATGGCCGTACAGGCCGGCGCTATTGAGAGTACCGTTGAGATCATCGAGGTCGAAGACGTGCCTCTGGCCTATTATCCCGGCCACACCAGCCGGGTGAAGGTCAAGGCCGCCGGCGACCTGGCATAAGGGAGGGAGGCGCACGGCCGCTGAAAAGCTGACGCCGCCGGTCCGTGCGCCATGGCTGCACAGAATACCGCGACCGGAAAGCCTCCCAGCCTGATACACAATTTCATGCTTTGGCACACCGCCTGTCTTGCGCTTCCTGCCAAAAGAGCGTATACTGGGACAAACTGATATCAGTTAGGAGGTGCAAATATGTGGTATAAAGGGAACCTTCACACCCATACTACGGATTCGGATGGCGAGTGTTCGCCGGAAGAGGTCGTGCGCCGCTATAAGGCCCATGGCTATGATTTCCTCGCGATTTCAGATCATCACCTGTATACAGATTACCACAGCCAATATGGCGGCGCGGACTTCCTTATCCTGCCTGCTGTGGAGGCTGCCGCGTCGTTTATCGACAGCAATGGCGTTTTCCGCAAGGTCCACCATATGAATGGCATCTTAGGCCCAAAAGCGCTGCGGGATGCTTCTCCTGAGCCCCCTTTTCATCACGGCGAGAAAGTTGGGCCTTTCCGCTATCATGGCGGCTGGGATGGGTTACAGGCGGCGGCAGATATGGCCAAGCACCTGAAGGATCACGGCATGATCGTCACCTATAACCATCCGATCTGGTCCCGTGTGGAAGGAGCGGATTTTCTGGACACGCCGTATGTGGATATTTTGGAGATCCTCAATTACGGTACCGAACAGGAGAGCGCGACAGGCTTTGACACGACCTGGTGGGATGTGATGCTGCGTTCAGGCAGGCGGATGCTGGCGGACGCGACGGACGACGCCCATGCGGCCAGCTGGGACGCTTTCGGCGGCTTCATCATGGTCCAGGCGGAGGAACTGACCCACGAGGCCATCAGCAGCGCTATTCTGGAGGGAAAGTACTACTCCTCGGAGGGGCCTGCGATCCGGGAATGGGGCGTGGATGACCACGGCCTGGCCCGGCTGGTTTGCAGCCCCTGTGAGAGGCTGACGCTGGTTTTTGACGGTTACGTCGGCGCGGGCCGCACCCGTTTTGCGGCGGAGGGAGAGACTGTAGAGGAGATCACCTTCCAGCTGAAGGGCGGGGAACGGTACATCCGCGGCGAATGCCGGGACCGCCAGGGCAGGCGGGCGTGGACAAACCCAATTTATTTGGATGGGCGGTAAAACAAGATCTGAGACTGGGCGGCCTGGGCCGCCCAGTTTCTTTGCGTGAAATAAAATACCATAATTGGAAAATAATATAGACATTTTATTTTGCTGTTGATATAATAACCACAACAAACAGGAAAACTGGCGGGAACTTTGTTGAAAAGGCACATTGCAGCTGGGAGGCGCCGGAATGAATGGTGTGAGCGTTATCGTCCGTTTCAAAGAACATATGGCGTCAGCCAGCACCACAGAGCGCGGCATCATCAATTATGTGCTGGAGAATCCTGAAGAGGCTGTGCAGATGAGCATTCACGAGCTGGCGAGGCGCTCTTTTGTCTCCGCGTCTGCGGTAACGCGGCTCTGCAAAAAAACAGGGTTCCAGAATTACAAGGATTATCAACGCAGCCTGTCGTGTGAGCTGGCGCTGAGAAAAGAGACGATCTCGCAAAGGACAGGGGAATTTGAGATCCGGCCTGAGGACAGCCTGGATGTTTTGGTAGAAAATAGTTTCCAACGGACCATCTCCTCCCTGGACGATACCCGCAGCCTGCTGGACATCCGGATCCTGCAGCACTGCGTGGAGCTTCTGGTAAAGGCGGAGTGCGTTACCTTTTTCGGCGTCGGCGCATCGCTACTGGTAGCCAAGGACGCATATTTGAAATTCATCCGGCTGAAAAAGCGGTGCCAGGTCTATGAGGACCAGGACGCCCAGCTTGTCCTGGCCAAGAACATGAAGCGGGGCGAAGTGGCGGTGCTCATCAGCTATTCCGGCCGGACGGAGGCTATCGTGGAGATCGCGAGGATCCTGCGGGAGAACGCGGTGCCGATGATCGCCATCACCAGTTTTGCAGAATCGCCCCTGCGCCGGTGGAGCACCTATAATTTGTATGTGAGCGCTGCAGAGCTGGACGTCACAGGGGGGAAGCTGGCCTCCCGGATCTCGCAGCTGGCGATCATCGACGCGCTCTATATCGCCTATTTCCAGCGGACCTATGACAAGAGTGCCGATGCGCTGCATAACACGCATCTGCTCAAGAAGGGAGAGGAAGAATGGAGCGATTAGAACTGGCTGGGCTGGGGACAGAGATGCGCAATCCCCGCACATGGAATCTTGACGAGATGGCTCCCATTGAGATCGTTTCTGAAATGAACCGGGAAGACGGCAAGGTGGTGGATGCGGTGAAGGAAGTCCTGCCGCAGGTGGCGGAGATCATCACCTGGACGACAGCCAGCCTCCGCCGGGGCGGCAGGGTGATTTACATCGGGGCGGGCACCAGCGGAAGGCTGGGGGTGCTGGATGCGGTGGAATGCCCTCCCACCTTTGGCGTAACAGACCAGGATATCCTGGGCCTCATGGCCGGAGGGTCCCAAGCCTTTGTGAAGGCTGTGGAGGGCGCCGAGGACGACGAGGAGCTGGGACGCAGGGACCTGGAGCAGGTGGGGCTGACGGACCGGGACACGGTCATCGGCCTTACCGCCAGCGGAAGGACCCCATACGTTATGGGCGCGCTGCGCAGGGCCAATGAGGAGGGGTGCCATACGGCTGCGATCTCCTGCAACCGGGGCGCGGCAGTCTCTGCGCTGGCCGATACCGCGGTAGAGGTGGATACCGGCCCGGAGATCCTCTCCGGATCCACCCGGCTGAAGGCCGGCACGGCAGAAAAAATGATCCTGAACATGATCTCCACTGCCAGCATGGTGGGCGTTGGGAAGGTGTATCAGAATCTGATGGTGGATGTGCGGCAGACGAATCAAAAGCTGGTCTGCCGGGCGCAGAGCATCGTGATGCAGGCGGCGGGCTGTACCCGTGAGGAGGCCAGCGAGGCGCTGAGGGAGACCGGCGGCGAGGCGAAGACGGCAGTCGTCAAGCTGCTGCTGAACGTCGATACGGGGACTGCCCAGACGCTGCTGGAGAACTGCGGCGGTAAGGTCCGGCAGGCGCTGGCGGCATATCGCTGCGAAAAAGAAGCATAAGCAGTTTTCTGCTATAAAAAAACATGACTAAAAGGAGGAAGCAAAGATGAGAAAGAGGTTACTGGCTATTATCCTGGGTATGGTAATGATCCTGGGAATCCTGGCGGGCTGCGGCGACAGCGGCAACGGAGACAACTCCGGAGGAGGCTCCTCTTCCGGTGATTCCAGCGGGCAGACCATCCGTGTGTGGATCCCGCCTTACGCCAAGTCCGACGCGGAACTGACGGACCAGATGTTCTGGGATCAGCAGTTTGACGCCTTTGAAGAGGAGAACAACTGCACGGTCGAGGTGGTCATCCTCCCCTGGGATGGCTACAAGCAGAAGGTGACGACCGGCTTGATCTCTGACGAAGGGCCGGACGTCGTGTACATCGATACGCCCTATGACCTGGTGGAATCCGGCGCGTTCGAGCCGCTGGACAGCTATTTCACTGACGAGGAGATCGATAATTACCTCTATTGGGATCTGGGGCAGATCATGGGCAAGCAGTATGTTGCGCCTATGCTGGTGGGCAACGCCAGTGTGATGTACTGCAATATGGATATTCTCAACGAGGCCGGTTTTGACCGCCCGCCGGAGACATGGGATGAACTGATCGAGTACTGCCTGGCGATCCAGGAGAAGGTGCCCGATGTGCAGCCCTTCCTCCAGAATTGGGGCGGCTCCGGCAAGGGCATTCTGATGGTCAGCTTCCTGCCCTACTACTGGCAGACCGGCGAGAGCTTCCTGGATGAGAACGGCGTTCCCGCCATCAACAATGCCGGCGGCCTGGAGACGCTGGAGTTCCTGAAGAGCCTGCAGGACAAGGGGATCTTTGACGAGACGATCACTGCTGTGGACGACACCAAGAGCCTCTTCCAGGAGGGCAAGCTGGCGATGTACGTTGGCGACACCGGCAGCGCCAAGAAGACCACCGAGGCCGGCATCAATTGGGAAGTAGTGCCCAGCCTGGCAGGCCCCACCGGCATCCAGGCCACCTGGATCGCGGCGGACTCCCTGGCCATTGCCTCCAACAGCCCCAACAAGGAGCTGGCGGTCAAGGCTTTGAAGTATATGCTCAGCGCCCCCGTTATGGACGCTTTCCACGAGCAGATGTACGCTATGTGCCCCATCACAAAGGACGCCAAGTTCTATGATGACGAGCGGTTCCAGACCATGTATGTGGATCAGGCCGAGATCTTCCACAACTGGCCCGCTTTCGCTAACTCCGATGCGTTTTATGACTACCTGCTCAAGAACATCCAGGCCATGTATATGGGCCAGCTGACGCCCCAGCAGGTGCTGGACGATACGATGAAGCAGTATGAGGATTTTGTGAGCTGATGAGCGCCGTTCCAGCGCGGCAGGGAGGGGATCGAAAGAAATGAAATCAGGAAAACGCCCGCTTTTGACCCGGAATCGTCGGCAGGCACTCTATGGCATGGCTTATATCCTGCCGGCCTGTGTGGTGATCACCGTATTCTGTATCGTCACGATTTTCATGACGGTATACTACAGCTTTACAGAGTACAATATGCTGACGCCGGCAAGGTTCGTGGGGCTGAAAAATTACCTGAAGATCTTCCAGGATAAGACCTTTCAGGCCGCGCTGGTGAACACGCTAAAATACGTTATCGTCACTGTTCCGGCACAGGTGTGTATTTCCTTAGGGCTGGCCGCATTTTTATCAGAAAAAATGCAGAACCGGTCCGGAGGCATAGCCAGAAGCATCATGTTTGTGCCCTACATCATCTCCGGTATCGCGGCTACCGCTGTGTGGGCCATTATTTTCAAACCGGATGGCGTCATCAATACCCTGCTGGGCCAGTTTGGGGTGAAGGGCCCCAACTGGCTTGGCAGCGGGAATCTGGCCTTCCTGTGCGTATGTATTGTGGCGATCTGGAAAAATATCGGCTACTTCCTGGTGATCTATTATGCCGGGGTCCAGGGCGTCTCCCGGGACCAGCATGAGGCGGCCACCTGCGACGGCGCGACGCCTATGCAGCGGTTCTGGTACATCACAGTCCCCAGCGTGAAGCCGATCACTTACATGGTGATCACCCTTAGTATCATCCAGTCCTTCCAGATCTTCGATGTGGTCTATCAGCTGACCCACGGCGGGCCTGGGACCTCCACGCTGACACTGGCTTACATAATTTACCAGTCGGCCTTCAAGGACTGGAAGATGGGCTATGCCAGTGCTCTCGCGGTCATGCTGCTGGTGTTTGTGCTGGTCGTGAACCTGATACAGGATCTGTTCTTTAAGGAGAAGGAGGCGAAACGATGACGAAGTCCCGGAAGAAACAATCTGCGGCCACTGTTATTGGAAAGATCTTCGTGGTCATATTCGTTTTGCTGTGCGCGCTTCCCCTGGTGTACATGCTCTTGATGAGCCTGACCCAGTCGGAGTCTCCATACTTTAAGCTGAAGGACGTCAGCTTCGATTTTGCCAACTACAAGACGATCCTGATCCGCAATAATTATACGCAGGCGATCATCAACAGCTCTGTCGTGGCGGTGCTGGCCTGCATATGGACCTGCTTTGTGTCCGCGCTGGCGGGATACGGCTTTGAAAAGAAGCCGATCCCCCATAAGGAGCTGATCTACAAGATCCTGCTGGCCACCATGATGATCCCGGGCCAGGTAACGCTGGTGCCGCTGTTCCTGATCATCCGGGAGATGAACTGGCTCAACACCTATGCGGCGCTGGTCATCCCCATGGCAGGCGCGTTCGGCGTCATGATGATGCGTTCGTTCATGAAGAGCGTGCCGGACGTGCTGATCGAGGCGGCGCAGATCGATGGATGCTCAGAGTTTTATATTTTCTTTAAAATCGTCCTTCCCCTGGTGAAACCGGCGACCATTTCGCTGACGATCTTCACCTTTGTCTCCACATGGAACTCCTTTATATGGCCTCTTGTCACCACGACAGACCGCTCAAGGTATACCCTGCCGGTAGCGCTTTCCCTGTTGGCGACCAACTTTGAGAAGAACTACGGGCTGATCATGGCCGGAGCGACCATCACATTCCTGGTGCCCTTTATCCTTTACTGTGTCCTGCAAAAGCAGTTTGTAGCGGGCATCGCCCTGGGAGGCGTAAAGGAATGACGCTCCAGGAGCTGATGGGGAAACGCTCCAAGCTGGTGATTGGGCTGATGGGCGGCACGTCAGCCGACGGTGTGGACGCCGTCCTTGTCCGCATTGACAACTGGGGCAAAGACACCAAAATGGAGCAGCTGGCTTATGTCAGCGTGCCCTTTGAGGACGAGGTGCGCCAAAGGATCCTGGATATTGCCCAGGGGGACTTCGGCGGCAGCCGGGAACTGGGCAGGATGAACATGCTGCTGGGGGAGCTGTACCTGGACGCCTGCACACGGCTGTGCCGGCGCGCTGGGGTGGAGTTCAGCCAGATCGATCTTATCGGGAGCCATGGCCAGACCATCTATCACCAGCCGGTAAAAGAGGCGTACCTGGGACGCGAGCTGGCGGCGACGTATCAGATCGGCGACGTATCGGTCTTGTGTGAGAAGATCGGCGCGCCGGTGGTGTCGGACTTCAGGGTCCGGGACATGGCCGCGGGCGGCCAGGGGGCGCCGCTGGTGCCGTATACGGAGTACCTGCTTTACCGGCAGGAGGGGAAAGACGTGGCCCTGCAAAATATCGGCGGTATGGGGAACATGACGTTCCTCCCCCGGGGCGGGGCCCTGTCGGAACTGATCGCCTTCGACACCGGGCCGGGCAACGTCCTGATCGACGGGGCGGTGGAGCGGCTGTCTGGGGGGAAGCTGCGCTATGATGCGGGCGGCGCGTTAGCGGCGGCGTATCCAGTCAGCCAAGCGCTGCTGGATGAGCTGATGAAGGACCCCTATCTCCGGCAAAAGCCGCCCAAGACCACGGGCAGGGAAAAATATGACCGGGGCTTTTTGGAGGAGCTGTACCGCAAGGCGGCCGCGCTGTCGCTGTCGGACGGGGAGGTCCTGGCGACCGTGACCCGTTACACGGCCGAGACGATCGCCCATGCCGCCCGTACTTATCTGCCCCGCCTGCCTGAACTGCTGATCATAGGCGGCGGCGGGAGCTATAACCTTACGCTGCTGGAGGGCCTGCGGGAATTGCTGCCGGAGGTCCAGGTGGCCACAAATGAGGATCTGGGGCGGGACGGCGACGCCAAGGAAGCGGCGGCGTTTGCGCTGCTGGCGAACGAAGCGGTCCATGGCATCTGCAACAACGCCCCCGCTGCAACAGGCGCCTCCCACCCTGTCGTGATGGGCAAGATCAGCCAATAACAGCAAGAAGAGGACCCGGCGGTCCGGAGGGCACAGCGGCAAAGGCCCGTTGGTACTGCGCCCTCCGGGACCACCGGGTTTTTATCATGTTAGAAACGCCTGCAAGAGAGGAAGGGAGTGGGGAACCTATGAGAAAAGCCTTGGCAGACATGACGCTTACCGAGAAGCTGGGGCAGCTGATCCTGACCGGTTTGCCCGGGACGGAGGTGGATGGGGAATTTATCCGTTTGGTACAGGAGGAAAAGATCGGGAATGTGATCCTGTTCCAATATAACCAGCGGGAGGAGCGCCAGCTGGCCGCGCTGTGCGCCGATCTGCGGGGGTTGATCGAGGCGGAGACTGGCCTGCCGCCGCTGATCGCCTCCGACGAGGAGGGCGGCGTAGTTTCCCGGCTGCCGGAGGATATGGGGAAAATGCCCTCCGCCATGGCCCTGGCCGCGCTGGATGATCCGCAGGCTGTCTATGAGGCCGCGCTCTGGACCGGGCGGCAGCTGCGGGGCGCGGGGATCAATTTTGTATTGGCGCCGGTGCTGGATATCAACAATAACCTGCAAAACCCGGTCATCGGCGTGCGCAGTTTCGGCAGAGACGCGCAGACGGTCTCCAAGCTGGGGCGGGAGGCTCTTCGGGGGTTCCGGGACGCGGATGTCCTATGCGCCGCCAAGCACTTCCCTGGACACGGCGACACCGCTGTAGATACCCATGTCGGGTTCGCCCTTGTGACGAAGAGCACGGAGGAACTGCGGCAGCAGGAGCTGGTCCCCTTCCGCATGGCGGTGGAAGAGGGGGTGCCGGCCATTATGGCGGCCCATGTCGCCTTTGCGGGGGAGGATGGGCTGCCTGCCACGCTGTCAGAAAAGGTGATCCAGGGGCTGCTTCGGAAGGAACTGGGTTTTGAGGGCCTGGCAGTCTCCGACTGTATGGAGATGGACGCGATCCGGGCCAACTTCGGCACAGCTGCCGGGGCAGTCCGTTCCATTGCGGCAGGGATCGATCTGGTGTGTATTTCCCGGAGCGCATCAGAAGTCCGCGCCACGCTGCGCGGGCTGCGGAAAGCGGTGGAGGACGGTACGCTGCCCATGGGGCGGATCGACGAGGCCGCAGCGCGGGTGCTGGCCTGTAAGGCCCGGTATGCCGGCCCGCCGCCGGCCTGGACGGAGGCGGACCGGAAGCGGTGCGCCGCTCTGGCGGAGGGCCTTTTTGCACGGAGTGTGGAGCGGGGGGTCCGGCCCCAGGGACAGCGGTTCCACTTGGGGGAGCGCCCCCGGTTCCTCAGCCCGGTCCGCCAGCAGCTGTCCCTGGTGACGGAGAAAGCCCCGCTGCTGTCCATGGCGGATGAGCTGGCGGCGAAATTTGGCGGGGAGGCCCGGCGCCTTCCCCTCCGGCCCTCGAAGGAGGAGCGGGAGGCTCTGCTGCAATGGGCCGCGGACGGCACGTCCATAGTGGTGGGGACGCTGAACGCCACGGTGTATCAGGAGCAGATGGAGCTGCTGAAGGCTCTGGCAGAACTGGACCGCCCCACAGCCTGCGTGACATTGCGCGGGCCCTTTGAACTGGAAGCGCTGCCGGACCGGGTATTCTGTATCCCGGTCTATGAGTACTCCCCCAGGGGGATCCGGCAGGTCTGCCGGTATTTGCAGCCATAGGACCGCAGGATGCGGGAAACAGGAGGGAACGGATGGAACGACACAGCGAGACTCTTTCCAAGTTGGTGGGATCCTTTGCAGAGCAGGGATATTTCGCCCAGGCGTCCTTCGCCGTCTTTGACCGGGAAGGGGTCCTCTGCCGGGGGGCCTGCGGCGGCGCGGCGTCGGAGACAGTATTTGACCTGGCCTCCCTGACGAAGCTCTTTACGACCACCATCCTTCTGAAGCTGGTGGAGGAAGGGCGGCTGACGTTAGAGGGGCGGGTGCTGCCCTGGCTGGGCGTACCGGAAAAGAACCGCGTTTTGCGGGAAAGGCTGGCGGATGTTACCCTCGCCGGCCTGCTGACCCATACCGCGGGGCTTCCGGCGTGGTACCCTTTTTACGCCGGAACGGGGGATCTCTGGGATCGGATGGAGCAGGCGTTTCGATCAGAGGGGGACGGCGGCAAGCCCCCTATGGTCTACAGCGACCTGGGCTTTATCCTGGCGGGCTGCCTGGCGGAACGGGCGGCAGGCATTGCGCTGCCGGAGGCGGTGGATGCGTATATCCGCCGCCCGCTGGGGATCGGGGCGCTGGCCTACCTGCCCAAGGGGGGCGGAAAGGGTACATTGGCGGGACGGCCCCTGGCGATCTCCTGCTACGGCAACAGCATTGAGAGGGAAATGTGCCGGCAGAGGGGGATCACGTTCGATGGGTTTCGCCCGGACGGCGTGCCGGTCTGCGGAGAAGCCAACGATGGCAACGCGTGGTATTACTTCGGCGGCGTCAGCGGCCACGCGGGATTGTTCGCCGACGCCGGCGGCGCAGCGGCGCTGGGGCGCTTCTATTTGACGGCAGAAGAGGGCGTCTTCCGCCTCGCGCTGCGGGAGAAAGCCTATGGCCGGGGGCTGGGGTTTGAATTTGGTCCCCGCTATCCCCATGGATGCGGCCACACCGGGTTTACCGGGACCAGCCTGTATCTCTGCCGGGAGCGGGGGATAGGCGGCGTACTGCTGAGTAACCGGCTGGCATTCCCGGGACGGGAGGCAAAAAATATAGACCCCTGCCGCGTGGCTTTTCACGAGGCCATTTGGGAGGCGGCAGGGCAAGGGGGCGAGTGGTGATATGCTGAGAAACGCGGTGCAGGGTGATATTCCGGCCTTAGCGCGGATCTATACTGCCGCGCTGCAGGAAACTTACCGTGACATCCTGCCGGAGAGCTATCTGGCTTCCCTGACTGTGGTGGAGGGAGAAGATACCTGGCGGAGGATCCTGGCGCAGCCCGGACGCGAGGTGCTGGTAGAAGAATGCGGCGGCGCGGTCTGCGGCTTCGCGTCCTGCAAGCCTGACGACGCCCACGAGGGCTGGCTCATGCTGGCCTCGCTGTATGTAGACGGGCAGAGCCAGGGCAGGGGCATCGGAAAAAGGCTGATCCACGCGGTATGGGACAGAGCGCGGGCGCTGGGCTTTGAAAACGTGTCGGTATCCGTTGTGCGGGACAATCCCCGCGCACGGGGGATGTATGAGCGGATGGGCGCGGTATATCTCAATGACAGCGTCTATTCCTTCGGCCCCTACCCGGTGGTGTGCCGCAACTATGTCTGGCCATTGGCCAGCGTCCTGCCCAGCGACGGCTGATAGGGGGGATCTTGATGAAAATTACAGATATACGGCTCTACAAGCTCTCGGTCCCGCTGAAAGTCCTCTTCCGGACCGCCTTAAGGGCAGTGGAAGCAATGGAGAGCCTGGTGGTGGAGCTCCACACGGATACCGGCCATATCGGCTGCGGGGAAGCGCCGGCAACGGCGGTGATCACCGGCGACACGCTGCCCTCCATTGCCGGCGCCGCAGCGGGCTTTATCGGCCCAAGGCTGCTGGGCGTGGACGTGGCCGACCTGGAGGAGCTGGCGCACCGGATCCAGGGGTCCATGGTACATAACACCAGCGCCAAGGCGGCGCTGGATATGGCGGTCTATGACCTGTACGGCCAGCTCTATGGCGCGCCGCTCTGGCGGCTGCTGGGCGGCTGCCGGAGGGAGCTGGAGACGGACATTACGATCAGCGCCAACGACGTGGATACGATGGTGCAGGACAGCATACGGGCAGTGGAAGAGGGATACCGCATCCTGAAAGTGAAGGTCGGCCGCGATAGTGCGGGCGATCTGGAACGGCTGCGCCGGATCAGGGAGTCGGTCCCGTCCGGGACCCGCCTCAGGGTAGACGCCAACCAGGGCTGGAAACCAAAAGAGGCGGTCCGCATGATCCGGATGATGGAGGACCAGGGGCTGGATATCGAGTTGGTGGAACAGCCGGTGCGGGCGGGGGATCCCGGGGGACTGAAATTTGTCACGGACCATGTGCTGACGGATATATTGGCCGATGAGGCCGTCTTCTCCCTCCAGGACGCGGTGGAGATCATCCGCACCAGGGCGGCGGATCTCATCAATATCAAGCTGATGAAGACCGGAGGCATTTACAATGCGCTGACCCTCTGCAAGCTGGCGGAGGCTTACGGTGTGGGCTGCATGATCGGCTGCATGCTGGAGGGCGGCATTGCCGTGTCGGCAGCGGCCCACTTCGCGGGCGCCATGCAGAACGTCCGCCTGGCGGACCTGGATGGGCCGGCCCTGGGGCGGTACGACCCGGTGGAGGGCGGGGCGTCCTTTTGCGGGCGCACCATCCGGCTGGGGGACGCGCCTGGCCTCGGGATCCGGAAAGTGGCAGGCTTGAAGCCGCTGGAGGTATAAGAAGTATAATCTGAAGAAGGGAGGCACGCTGCTGCGTGCCTCCCTTTTTTTGGCCCGGCGGGGCCGCCTATGCCTGCTGCTTGTCCGCCAGCAGATCCACCAGGGCAGTATACAGCTGGTGCGTCGTGTCGGTGTCCTCGTAGTTAAAGACGACCGTGCCATTCACTGTCTCCAACACGATATAGTCGGAAAATCCGGGGGAGGCGCACAGCGTAAATTCCCCGTAGACGTCGTTGCGCCAGGCGCCAAACCAGTATTGCTCTGTGCAGAGCCCGTCCAGGTTTGTGCCGGCATCCAGCCCATGGATCTCAGAAACCGAGAGGATATCCGCATAGCGGATCACCACAGGGGAGGGGGCCTCGCCGGGCCCCACCAGGGTCATGGACTCGTCGTCAAACTGGGGATCGACGGGAAGCTCGGAGGGGCCGGCAAAATAGAAGATCAAAGAACCGGCGAGAAGAAGGACGATCAGGAGCAGATTGAACCGCCGGGTATTCTCCGGCGGGCGGGACATTTCCTCATACATGAAAGGGATCCTCCATCGAAACGGAATACCCCTATTATACCAGCGCCTTTCACAAAATGCAATCGGGCCGCCGCGGGCCGAAAGGGGGGGCAGCAGCCCCTGAGAAACGGCCGGGGACGGGCCGCGGCTCCGCTCACGGTTCGTCGATCGCCGCGGCGGCCTGCTCGATCGTCTTTTCCAGTTCCTGCGCCGCAATGCTCAGGGGCCGGCTCTTATCCTTGACCAGACAGATATGCCGCTTCGGGATGGGCTCAGCCAGCCGGACGGCAATGACCTCCTCCTTCTCCAGGGCCTCCCGGGCGAAATCCCGGGGGAGAAAGCCCAGGCCCAGATCATTTCTCACCATGGGAAGGATCTGGTCGTTGGTGGCGGCTTCAATATTCGGCTGTAAAACCAGATTGTATTGCGCAAACAGCTGGTTGAAAAATTCATAGGTCTTCGTCTCCCGCCGCAGGCAGATCAGCGGGTAGTCGGACAGATCCTGCAGATGCAGCACCTGTTCAGCCAATGCCCCGTAGTCCCGGCCTGCGATCAGAATATCCTGGAACTTCCGCAGGGGGATCTCCTGCAAGGGGCTGTCCACACCGGTGGGCGTGGTGACGACGGCCAGCTCCACCAGTCCGCTCTTTACCGCGGACACGGCCTGGGGGGTGGAGTGATTGGCGATCTGGATGCGGATACCGGGATAGGAGCGGCGGAACTGCCGCAGCACCGGCAGCAGCAGGCCGTGCAGAGCGGTCTCGGTGGCGCCGATGGAGACGTACCCCGACTGGAGGCTCCTGCCGCTGGCCAACTCGTATTCGGCCATTTGCAGCTGCTCCTGGGCGATCTGAACATGGGCGAACAGCTTCTGCCCCTCCGGCGTCAGGGCCACGCCCCGGTGGGAACGCAAAAACAGACGGCAGTTGAGCTGGCTCTCCAGGTTGTTCATGGCGCGGGTGATGTTGGGCTGATTGCTCATCAGGATGTTGGCGGCCCGGGTGAAGCTGCTGTACTTGGCCACATAGTAGAAGATACGGTAATAGTCATAGGTAACAGCCATGCTGCATCCCCCTTATCAAGTCGATTTGATATGAAAGATATATAATTTATACCTTTTACAAATGAGCGCAAAGTGAGTATAATACTTTATAAGCCCAAAAGCAAGAGAGTTTATCAGCTCCGGCCCGCCCACAGAAGGGCGGCGGGACCGTCCGGCTGGGCCGGAGGGGAGCGGGGAGACAGAGGAGGAGCCTGGCAATGAATAAGGATCTGACCGTTGGCAATCCGTCAACGGTCCTGTGGAAGTTCTGCCTGCCGCTGTTTGGGAGCATCATCTTCCAGCAGCTGTACAATATCGCCGACAGCCTGGTGGCGGGCAAATTCATCGGTGAAAACGCGCTGGCCGCCGTGGGCAACAGCTATGAGATCACCCTGATCTTCATCGCCTTCGCCTTCGGCTGCAACATCGGCTGCTCGGTGGTCGTCTCCCAGCTGTTCGGGGCCAAGGAGTACAGGCAGATGAAGACCGCCGTCACCACCACGCTGATCGCCGCCGCCGCGCTGTGCGCGGCGCTGATGGCGGCCGGCATCCTGTGCTGCGGCGCGCTGCTCTCCCTGATCAACACGCCGGAGGAGATCATGGCGGACTCCAGGCTGTACCTGGACATCTACATCTGGGGACTGCCCTTCCTGTTCTTCTACAATATCGCCACGGGTATTTTCTCCGCCCTGGGCGACTCCAGGACGCCCTCCCTCTTCCTGGCCGTGTCCTCCACCGCCAATATCGCGGTGGATATCCTGTTCGTCACAGCTTTTGACATGGGCGTGGCCGGCGTGGCCTGGGCCACCTTCCTCTGCCAGGGCGTCAGCTGCGTACTGGCCATGGCGGTGGTGTTCCGCCGCCTGGCGGGGATCAAAACAGAGGGGAAGGCCCTCCTGTTCTCCGCCCCGATGCTGGGCAGGGTCGTGGCCATCGCCGTGCCCAGTATTTTGCAGCAGAGCTTCATCTCCGTGGGCAACATTGTGATCCAGAGCGTGATCAACAGCTTCGGCGCGGGGGTCATCGCCGGATACGCCGCCGCCGTCAAGCTCAACAACCTGGTCATCACCTCCCTCACCACCCTGGGCAACGGCGTCTCCAACTACACGGCCCAGAACATCGGCGCGGGCAAGCCCGAGCGGGTCAGGCAGGGCTTCGCCGCGGGGGCGAGGCTGGTCTGGATGATCTGCGTGCCGTTGGCGCTGGCCTATTTCCTGGCCGGGCGCTGGCTGCTCCGCCTCTTTATGGACGAGCCCACCGGGACGGCTGTCAGCACCGGCGTTACCTTCCTGCGGATCCTGTCGCCCTTCTACTTTGTGGTGTCCGTGAAGCTGGTGGCGGACGGTATATTGCGGGGCGCGGGGATGATGCGGAAATTCATGGCCTCCACCTTCACGGACCTGATCTTGCGGGTGGCGCTGGCCCTGGCCCTCTCCCAAACAGCACTGGGGGCCACCGGCATCTGGCTGGCCTGGCCCATCGGCTGGAGCGTCGCCACCGTGCTGTCTATCCTGTTCTGCCGCACCGGTCCGTGGAGCAGAAGCGGGGAAGAACCGGAGAAGCTGCCCCTCGCCTGACAGGGGGTTGTCCATACTTTCCTTTGAAAAGGAAAGTATCATACCCACAGGGCACTTAAGGAAACTTTTTGCGCGAAACTGCGTTTCGCGTGGGTACAAACAGATTTACCCCGGTGCGTCGAAGGATGCGCCGGGGTGTTTTTGGGGCGGGGCAAAAGTTTGTGCAGTCTGCCGGTGCACGAAGGAGGGCAACAAAAGGCCGTTACACACCTAGTGTGTAACGGCTTTTTGCCGGGAACAGAATACGAGAAGGAGCGTTTTGGATGAATTATACAGAAAAGTATCACCTGCCCCAGTGGGCGGAGAGCGACAGAATTTTGATGACCGACTTCAACCAGATGTGCGCCGACATCGAGGCGGGCATCACGGCGGCCAAGGCCGCGGCCGACAGCGCCGGGACTACCGCCAGCCAGGCCAAGGCCACCGGGGACGACCTGGCCCCCCGGGTGACGGCGGTGGAAAACGCGGTGAAGTTCGTGAAGCTGGGGGACCTCCAGGCCGGGGCCAACAGCAGCGTCACCTTTGACCTGTCGGGCCTCGCCATGGCGCAGTTCTCGAACCTGATCGTGGACTGCGTCTTTACAGGCTACAGCGGGGCGACCATGTACCTCAACGGCGACACCGGCGCGAAGTACACGGACGAGTACACCTCCAACGGGACGCAGGGGATCTCCCTGACCAGCGAGGGCGGCGGGCCGGGCCATACTATGGCAGTCCTCCACCCCCACGGCGCGCAGATCAGCTGCGTCCGTCAGATGGAGGCGTCTGTCAGCTACGGCGCGGCTTACTCCGCCGCGGCCACCTGCTACACCGGCTGTAGCTGGGCCAGCCTCCGCAGCCTGGTTTTGAAAACCGCCAGCGGGGGCCAGACTGTTTTCCACTTATACGGCGTCAAAATCTAAAAAACCGCCCCTGGGAGAAATCCCAGGGGCGGAACACTATAGAGCGTTTTTGATGGATGAACTTCTCCGGTCAGTCGAATTAGTCGATGTACAGAACGAAGTTCACGTCGATGGTGTTGCCGTAATCAGCCGGGTTAACGGTGACGGTCTGGACAGTACCAAGGGCGGGGTTGATGTACTGGCCCAGAGTCAGGCCAGTCACACGATGGTCGGCGGCAATGGGAGCGCCAGAGTTCCAATCAACCTGAGTGCTGCCCTTAGTCAGGGTGAAGGTGGCGGTGCCAGCAGCCATCTCGACATAGCCAATGTTATACTCAACATCATTGCTGATATTGTTGGTGGACTTGACAGTCAGGGTGAAGGCCACCTTGGCGGTCGTAGCAGGCGTGTTGGTGGGAGTGTTGTCATAGGCGATGATGTAAACGTACTTAGCGTAGTTGTTGCCCGCACTCTTAGTGTAAGCGACAACTACCTTCTGGCCAACTTCGATGGCGGTCTTATCGACAGCGGTCAGAGTGGTCACATCGTTGTACTTGTCGACCAGGATGTAGGAAGCATCGTCAACATTATAGTCGGCGAAGGCGTTACCATTAGCACTGTCGTTGACCATCAGAGCATTGCCAGACAGAGCACGGACATAGGCACGATCCCACAGGAGGGAGGCGTAGGTAGCGCCAGCGCTACCAACAGCAGCCGTATCATAAGTGCCCATAAACCAGACCATCGTAGAGAGATCAACCTGGTTGGAATTGCTGACGGTGAACGTGTAGAAGCCATCATAGCCATTATTAACGAGGTGCGCGTTCGTGCTGTAAACGGTGGTGGGTTCAGTCTCGCCAACCTTGTAAACCTTATGGGCATACAGGCCGTTGCCGACGTAATCCAGACCAGCTTCATAAGGCACATAGGCCACAACATTATTAGTAGCCAGCTTGTAATCCGTGACCACAACCAGAGTAGCATAGCCGCCGCTGGTCAGGTAGCAGATCTCAGCACCAGTCATGCTGGGCACGTTGTTCTTGCCAACATAGGTGGTGTAGGTGTAGCCGTTGGCCTTATCCAGAACCAGGAACACGGTGTTGTCGTTGGCGACAATGGTGTTCACGCCATTGTTCATGGTGGTCAGGCCGGCGGTGATGGTGACGTTGCTGGCATTCTGGTGGGCTTTGTCAAAGCAGATGCTATTCTGTGTTTTGTCGAAGCCAATGTTGTAGCTGCCGTCCGCGTTGACGGAGTAGGTGGTGATGTGCTTGTAGTAATAGTTGTTGTTCTGGAAATAGTCAGAGACAGTCGCCAGAGAGGGCCGGCCCTCAGCATCTCTCTTGTTGGTCACGGTAGTGCCGCCCACAGTGGCGATGGTGACGTTCTCAGCGCGGGTGCCATCAGTCAGAACCACGTCAGCCAGGGCATAGCCGCCGAAAGCGCCGTTGTTGTGCTGCCACTCGATCCTCTCGATGACCAGATAGTTGGTGGCGGACTTGATCAGGCCGATGATGTTGCCGTACTGGTCGACAAACACGTTGTAGTTGGTGCCAACGTTGGCAGTGTTCTTGGTGAACACGAACTTGTCAGCGTCGTTGTAAGTCTCGTCAGCAACCTTGGTGGTGACGCTGGTGTAGCCCCTCAGAGCGCCGGAAGCAACAGCCTCGGTGTGCTCAGCAGTGGCGACATAGCCGTCCTTCAGACTGCTAGCGCTGACAGTGACCAGAGCGTAGTCGCCCAGGGCGTAATCAGTTGTCGCGTACTTCAGGACCTTGTTAGCCTGGAGAACGCCGGCGGAGTAGTTGTCAGCCGCAACAGTGAACTCCACATAAGCGGGGGTGACATGGCCGTTCTTGTCAACCTTCTCGGCAACAACCTTGGTCACTTCAGCCAGGTAGGTGTTGATCTCGACGATGCGATAGCCGAGAGTGCCCATGTCATAGACCTCGGTCAGGCGGCCCTGGGCGCCCACATAGGAAGTAGTGGCCTTGGGATTGATGGTGCCGTAACGGTTGGTGGTGACGGCGGAATCGGTGATCTTGTACTCCTCACCGTCGATGAAAGCGGCCTCGATGCTCTTGGTGGAGGAGATGCCCAGATCCTTGGCGATGTCGCACTCGTCCACAGCGGTGGTGTAGGAG
>CABKMV010000032.1 GCA_902373635.1 uncultured Oscillospiraceae bacterium | reverse complement strand
AAGGCGTTGCGGGGCATTTGATCCAATTCGAGGAGGGCTGTGCCCCCTCGAGCTCCCCCGTTGTCCTCGCCCCCTCCTGATCGATGCCTGGTTTTTTGACACGCTGAGGGGCCGCCCACATGGGCGGCCCCCTATGCTGATAATCTATATAATAATAGGTATTATTTGCTGTAAGCGGTGGACCAGGTTTTTTCCAGGGCCTCCCAGTCTGGGACGGCCTCTATGAGGAGCCAATCCTCATAGCAGAAATCCTGATCCGGTACCCGCTTGGCAAGGCGTGTGTACTCATGGGAGTTGGTGGCCTCCTGGACCGCCTCATAGTACCAGGCTGCGGGCAGGTTGTCGGGCCACTTCACCATGTCGGGCAGCATGTGTTCCTCCTCCACGGCCCGCTCCAGCACCCGGTTGATGAGGGTCATGGCCTCGGCACGGGTGATGGCCTGGTCCGGTTTGAAGCTGCCGTCGGGATAGCCGTTGATCCAGCCCAGATATTCCGCCAGGGCGATATACCGGGCGGCCCAGTGGTTCTCCGGCACGTCGGTGAAGCTGTTTCCTCCGTTGTAGACCACCTCGCTGAACCGGGCGGCGATGGTCGCGAACTCCGCCCGGGTGATAGGCGCGTTGGGACGGAAGGAGCCATCGGGATAGCCGGCGACAATGCCCGCGTTGGTCATGGTGGAGACGGCGTTATTGTACCAACTCGCGGCCCTCACATCACTGTAGCCGTTTTCCTTACTCCAGAAAGAGGCCCGGCTCTCATCTGTCAGCAGGCGGAAGAAGATGGTTGTCACCTCGGCCCGGGTGATGTTCCCCTGGGGCTGCACCGTGCCGTCCGGGTAGCCGATGATGTACGCCACGTGGTCCTCTGTGTTCAGCGCGGGCTTGTCGGGCTGAGGTGGCGTCACAGGTATGTCCGGATTGACAGGCGGGATCGGAGGATCGGGCGGCAGCTGGCCGCCGTTCTCCCGCCAGCCCGCGTACACCGTTTTGTCCGTATCCATTGTGACCGATGTGATCCGCTGTGTCAGCGCCTCGTCGGCATACCAGCCGGTGAAATCATATCCCGGCCGGACAGGGATCTTATCCAGCTGCACCACAGTGTTCCGCTCATACTGTTCGTCGCTGTACGCGGTACCGCCATTGGACACATACCGCAATGTCACCTGATCGGGGACATCCCCGCCATTGTTGCGGCTCAACTGGGGGGAGGGGACTTGGTTCACCGGATCATCCCCGCCGTTGGGCTGGAGGGTGGCCGGGCCACTGTTCGTCGGAAACGTCCCCTCGGGATACGAACCGTCTTCTCCGGCAGCCAGCTTCAGCTGGATGGTCATAGTATAGGCGGTGTAGGGCTTTGTCCCGGAGAGGTCCCATGTAATGGTCCTGCCGTCGTCGCTCAGCCGGAATGTTCCAGCGGTCACGGCGATATCGTCCTTGGTCGCAGGCTGGAACTCGCCGCCGATCCGGTCCGTCAGGGTAAAGGTATGGAAGGCGTCATAGATCGTTCGGTTGACTGCCTCACTGAAGCCCTCGGTATCCTCCGCCTGATAATAAGTGCTGCAGGCTTGGCCGATGTATGTCAGCTCCTGATCTCCTGGATTGCCGTTATAAAGCACGCCGATGATCTCGACACCGCAGTCTGTGATTTTTTTCGCGGCTGCCTGAATATCTCCCTGTTTTTTATTCGGATACCCGTCAGACAGGAATACCACCGTTACAGCACGGCCAGCGTATTGAGCCTTGCCGACAAAATCGAATGCCTCCTCAAGCCCCACCGCATAATTGGTATCTCCCGCGCATTTCAGACCGCGGATCATTGCCTCGGCCTCCGCCGCATGAGAGGTGTCAAAGAAGCCAGCTCCGGACGGGAAATAATTTGTGGAATTGGCGTTGATCGAGGAGCCAAAGGCCACCACCGCCACACGGCTGTCCACAGCATTCGACGTCAGCAGCGTGTTTGCAACATCAGCGGTCTTGGAGATCATCTCATACACCTTGCCCAGGCCGGCTTCCTCGGAACTGACGCTCCGCATGGAGTCGCTGGTATCCAGAACAAAGACGAAATCCATCTGCTGGTTGGGTGCGTAGGCCGCCTGGATCTCCACCTCGGCGGCGGTCTGCTCCCCATCGGTCCATTTGGCGGCCTTTGTCAGCTGGGTGGAACCGGGGGTAGTGGCATTGCTCTCGCCCGCCTTGCTGTCCGTCCATCCCTTGTCGGAGGGTGCCAGCGGCCCGTAGCTGCTTTGGTTCAGTTGGAAGCTGCAGTCCAGCGCCGCTTTTACATGGCTCCAGACAGCCTCGTTGGTCAAAAACGGGTTGCTGCACTCCAGCTGCAGCCGCCCCAGATCTTTCGGGAATGCTGCGTTTGTCCAGTCTGCCTCTACCCCTTCAAATGCCCGCTGGCCAATAGCGGTGGCCCCGCTCAGATCGATGGGTCCCGTCAGGGCAGTGCCCTGGAACGCTCTCGCCCCGATGGGGCCCTGCACCTTGGAAAGGTCAAAGGTCTTCAGCTGCTCGCAGTAATTGAAGGCGTTTTCTCCAATGCCGGTAACGCGGCAGTTCTCTCCCAGACGGACCTCATTCAATTTTGGCTTAGAATATTGCGAGGTGGGCCTGCTTGTTCCAACGCCGAACATATCCTCCGCGAACTGGATATCTCCGGTAAAATCGCTGAAATCAATGGTTTCCAGCGTTATTGTCCTAGACAGCGGCTTGGCATCGAAATAGACGGTGCCACTCCCGGTAAAGGTGAGCGTCTCCAGGCTGCACGATCCCCCGAAACCACTGTTTAAAACAAGGACTGCGCCATCCTCGAGATGGATGGCTGCAGTTGTAATATTGTTGCCAAAGATATTGCTGCCAGAGGCCGTGGGAGCGCCCAAGCCAACGGCACCGCTGATGGTGATATCGACCGCTGTGATAGAGCTGCCGCTCTGATTTTTGCTATAGCTTAATGCGTTTGTCCCCAGGCTGTATTCAGATGCCAGCGCACCCAGATCAGACGCCCCTGTCAGATGCAGGGACAGTGTCGTTCCCTCCACAGGGAGTGTGGCCCTGGATAAGCCGGACTGGCCGATTTTTGTGATCTTATTGATGGGGAACTGCGTCAGTGTCGCACTGCTGAAAGCCTGACTTCCAATTTCAATGCTGGTCCGCTCATCCGCCGTGACCGACACAATTAAACCGCTGCAGGAATTGTCGGCGAAGCGGAAAGAGCCGCCGCCGTCGATCCTTATGCTGATTTCTTTCTTCTCGCCGCCGGGGCTGGTGGAAAGGAAAGCGGAAGTTCCCTTATAGCCGGCGATCTCCGTGATCCCCTCTCCAATGACCACGTTTGTGATTGTAGAGGTCTTATACTGGGTCCAAACCTCCGTCAGGATGTCCGGGGTGATTGCTCCGCTGCCGCTGAATGTCAGCGTCGTGCCGTCTTCGCTGAGCGCGTGTGTTATAGAGGCGCCGGCGTCTTCGCCCTCCGCCAGTGCCGCTGGTGACAGGAGCGAAAGCGCCATCACCAGGGTAAGTGCGATGCATATTAGCCGCTTTTTCATATTTGCCGTATTCCTCCTTTACTATGAGTGTGTTCATTTCCAGCCTACGGCGATCTGCTCCGGTTCCGGGAGCCGGCTACAGGTCTGCCCTTCCGGCCCTTCTGGGCCGGAGACGCCGGAAATGCCTCAACATCGCCGGGATAAAGCGCACAGGCAGGCGCATCCCCGGCTCCATGCCTTGCCTCGTAAGGCTTCCGCCCTTGTTCCTCCTTCCCGCCTTCACAACGGATTTTTCCATCCGTTGTATGGTGAGGTATGAGAGAAAGTAAAAATTAATAGCAGATTTATTTTTTGCTGGATGGTTGCACGAAAATAAGCAACAAATAGTCAGATTTTGGAAAAGGCTCCTGATCTGGCCTATTTGTTGCGCCCAAATTGTGAAATTACTCTTGAAATCAGTCCGCGCTTGTGATAAAGTTTCTATGCAAAAATCTCAAAAACAATATGTACGCCAATAATTTCACAACGGATGGAAAAATCCGTTGTGTCTCTTTTATAAGAGCAGATGGAGGCGTTCCAGCTGTCTGCGGTGGGTCTCGCCGGACTCCATGGTGTAGATGCGGGTTGTGTTGACGCTGGAGTGGCCCAGAATGTCGGCCAGGCGCACAATATCCTTCTCCAGCTGGTAGTACGTCCGGGCAAAGAGGTGCCGCAGATTGTGGGGAAAGACCTTGCTCTCCGCCACGTTGGCGGCTTTGCAGAGTGCCTTCATGTCCTTCCAGATGTTGCTCCTGTCCAGGGGGTTGCCGTTCCGGGTGACGAACACCGGCCCGGCGAGGATCCCCCGCTCCCTGGCATACTTTAGAAGCAGTTTTTGCAGCTTGTTGGGCAGGAAGACCGTGCGGGTCTTGCCCTTGTTGGTGACCTCCACCCGGCCCAGGCGTGCGGCTTCCACAGTGAAAAACCGCAATTCGCTGACCCGGATGCCTGTGGAGCAGATGGCCTCCATGACCAGCAGCAGGCGCTGGTTCCGCTTCCCCTTTGCCGCCGCCAGGAGGCGGCGGTACTCCGCCGCTGTCAGCTCCTTCGCCTCCTCCCGGAAAATTCTTCGCTGGGTCTTGGCCGCTTTCAGCCTGCAGTCCTGCCAGCCCATAAAACCAAAGAAGCAGTTCAATGCCGATACCGCGCCGTTGACCCCCGCCGCCGTCCGGACCCCGGACAGGCGGCTTTTGTATGCCACCGCCGCTTCCTTCGAGACCTCGCGATGCTCCAGCCAAGCAGCAAACCGCGCCACCTCCCGCCTGTATTTCTCCACCGTGGCCGCGCTCCGTTCCTCTTCCTTTAAATAAGCGACAAACTTACAGATCTCCTTCTCTAAAATCCTTCTGGACATAGAAAAATCCCCCTTCTGTGCAAAAACTATCTATAGTTTCACACAAAAGGGGGATTTGTTGCACAGCAGATGGAAACTATGGGGCTGTACGCCGCACCGCAGGGCTTATGAATCATCCGTTAGGACACTGCTCGGTCAGACGCTTCGCCTGCCGTTGTCACAGGCGTGCACCGCCGGCAGACAAAACCAGACCCCGCCGTTGCGTTACTAATCAAAACCATACAGGGGATTCTCAAGGGGGTTCGCCCCCTTGAGCGCCCTTTTGGTACTTTTCCGGCAAGGGAAAAGTACAGAATCCATGTGTCAATATGGAATAAACGCGATATTCATATCCACCTTGGTGGAGATCCCCGGGATCGTTCCGCTGTCTGAGTACTGCCAGATGCGGTAATCGTAGTACATGGTGGGCATGGAGGCGTACTGGGCGTACCAGACGTCATAGGCCGTCATGCGGCTGAGCTCATACTTGGTGTAGCCCACGGGGCTGTTGTAATAGATCATGGGGGTGTAGCCCGCGGCAGCCACCGTCTCACAGAAGGTGATGGCGCAGTCGGTCAGCACCGTGCCGCTCAGGCCGTTGGTCCGGGCGCTGCTGGAGCTGACGGTCTCCCAGTCGTAGACCACCGGGTATTCCAGGTTCCAGCCCCGCAGGTTCTCCAGGACGAAGAGGGCCTCCTCCTCCGCCTCCTGGGTGCTGATGGCCTGGGAGAAGAAGTACACGCCCACCTTCAGCCCCACAGCCTTGGCTCCCTCCAGGTTCTGCTGGAAATAGGGGTCGATGTTCACCGTCCCCTCGGATCCGTAGCCCCGGTAGCCCAGGCGGATCATCACGAACTCCACGCCGGAGGACGCCACCTTCTGCCAGTCGACCTCCCCCTGGTGGGAGGACACGTCGATGCCCAGCGCCGTCGTATAGGCGGGGTCGTTGTAGTACATGGTGGAGCCGTCCAGGACAAACAGGTTGGGGTTATAGGGGCAGACAGCCACGCCGCGCTGGACGGGGTAGTACTTGTCCCTGTATGTAACATAGCCGGACTGGGCGGGGTCGTTCTTCTCCGTGTACTCCCAGTTGCTGATCCGGGAGACGATGGCGCAGACCTCGGCCCGGTTGATGCTGTCGTCCGGGTAGAAGTACCGGTTGCGGCCGATCACCGTGCCGTTGAGGATCTTCTCCTCATACATGGTCAGCAGATAGCCGTCGTCCGCGTCGGCAAAGGGCGAGACCCCTGTCCTGGGCGTCAGGCCCATGGCGATGGTGGCTATCCGGGCGATGGTCAGGCGGCTGATGGGGCTGTCCAGATTCTGGATCTCCCCCGCCGCCAGGCACCCCATCCGCTCCGCCAGAGCCAGATAGCCGGAGGCCCAGTGGCTGTTGACAGGCTCCTGCTCCGGGCAGCCCGCCGCCAGCAGGATCAGCTTCAGCGCCTCGCCGGCGGTCAGCGTCTTTGTCCCCTGGAAGGTGCCGTCCGGGTAGCCCCCCACCACGCCCTTGGCGCTAAGCTCCCGCACATATGTATAGTACCAGTCCGTGTCCTTCACATCGCTGTAGGGATTGACCCAGGCGGACAGGTCAATGTCCGTTTTGCCGGAGGAGCCGCTCCCCTCCCCGTCCCACTTCGCGGTGACGGACAGCGCGCCGTCGGCCAGCTCCTGTCCAGTGATCTGGGTGCCGTCGGCGGTGTACCAGCCCAAGAAGTTCCGGCCGCTCCAGGCGGGGGTGGGCAGTTCCCCGTAGGTATAGCCCACGGGGTAGAACACCGTCTGGTTCTCAATGGTCCCGCCGTTGGGGTCGAAGTGGATATAGCAGTAGTCGTCCGCCCCGCTGTTGTCATAGAGCCCGTAGAGGAACAGATACGCCTCCCGCAGCCGGCGGGACACCAGGTTGTCCAGCACAGCAGTGCCCTGGTGGCACCAGGTGGCGATGGCGTTGACCACCTCCGCCTCGCTGTAGTTCTGGATACCGTTGATCAGGTAGGAGCAGAAGCGGTAGGTGGGGTTCATCCACTGCGTCCCCAGGGTATAGGTCATGCTGGCCATGGCGTCGAACTGGTACTGGGTGACGGAAATGCCGTAGTCCATCAGCAGCCTGTTGACCGAGTCCTCCGCGCTGATCAGAGACTGGCGCAGCAACTGGAGCGCCTCCTCCTCCGTGATCCCGTAGGGGTAGTCGGCAGGCTCGCAGGAGGTGCCGTAGCCGATGTACCAGTTCCCCAGGTCGTCGGCGTATGGCATCGCCCGGAACCCCTCGAACTCCGCGATCAGGGCCACGCCCTCCTCGCTGGTGGTATACGTCATCACCGCGAAGGCGGCTGAGGGCAGCAGGGTCAGCACAAGGGTCATGCTCAAAAGCAGGGACAGGATCTTTTTCATGGGCGCTCTCACTTTCTCCTAGGGGGTCGCCGGCATATCCGCCGACAGCAGCAGGCAGTATTCGACATTAGTTTACCATAACAGGGCGCCCAAGGGAAGTGGAAAGTGAAGGATTTTACAAATTTGTTAGATTTCCTTTTCCGTCCCCCTCCAGCGCGGCCATGGCCGGGCGGAAGACGAAATAGAAGGTGACGGCCGATACGGTGACGGAGATCAGGTCGCTGACCGGCTCCGCCAGGAATACGGCGAACACCTTGTCCTCAAAGAAGTTGGGCAGCAGGAAGATCAGGGGGATCAGCAGTATCACCTTGCGCAGGCAGGCGATGAACAGGGACGCCTTGGCCTTGCCGATGGCCATGAAGGTCTGCTGCACGGACATCTGGATACCGAACAGGCCCAGCACCGCCGTATACAGGCGCAGCGTCCACACGGCGGTGTCCAGCAGGGCGGGTTCGTCGTTGAAGATGCGGATGAAGAACTGGGGGAAGATCTGCACCAGCGCCCAGAAGGCCAGCATGAACGCCATGCTCGTCTTCAGCAGCGTCCAGAACGTCTGCCGCACCCGCTCCGGCTTCTTCGCGCCGTAGTTGTAGCTGATGATGGGCTGGGCGCCCTGGCCTAACCCCTGTATGGGGATCCAGATCATCTGCATGACCGTGCTGGCCACCGTCATGGCCCCCACGGCGATATCCCCGCCGTAGCGCTGGAGGGAGTTGTTAAAGGAGATGTTCAGCAGCGCCTCTGTGACCTGCATAATAAAGGGGGCCAGCCCCAGGGCCAGCACCGGCCGCATGACCGGCCACTTTGGGCGCAGATGCTGCCGTCTCAGCCGCAGCTTCGTGGTGTTCCCCAGCAGGAAGCGCACCACCCATGCGCCGGAGATAGCCTGGGAGATCACCGTGGCCAGGGCCGCGCCCTGGACGCCCATGTCCAGCAGGTAGATGAAGATGGGGTCCAGGATAATGTTGCTGACCGCTCCGATGAGGACGGTCCTCATGCTGAATCGTGTAAAGCCCTGGGTGGTGACAAAGAGGTTCATCCCCAGGGCCATCATCACAAAGAGGGAGCCGCTGGCGTAGATGCGCATATAGGGCAGGGCGTAAAGGATCGTCTCCTCACTGCAGCCGAAGAGCCACAGCAGCCTCTCGCCCCAGATCCAAAACCCCGCCGTCAGCACCGCCGCCGCTGCCACAAGGCAGGTAAAGCAGTTGCCCATGATCTCCTCTGCGGCGGCGTTGTCACCCTTTCCCATGGAGATAGCGGCCCGGGGCGCGCCCCCCTGGGCGATGAGCATGGTAAAGGCGCTGATCAGGTAGATCACCGGGAAGCACAGCCCCACCCCCGTCAGCGCCACCCGCCCCACCACAGGCATATGGCCGATATAGATGCGGTCTACAATATTATATAGCAGGTTCACCAGCTGGGCCACCACCGTGGGTACCGCCAGCTTCCGCAGCAGCTGGCCGACCGGGGCCGTGCCCAGCTCGCCGGATACGTCCCGTTTTGGTTCGTTCACTTGCCGATCCCTTCCCTTCTCACCGGCGGCGGAGCCGCCGAAATCATACCGCAGCGCAGTATAACACAATTTCCGCCTTTTGTCATCCGTTTTCCATTGGTTCGTTTTGCCTGCCCCCGCGGCCTGTGCTATACTGGAACAAGCCGTATTTCCCCCGCGCAACCGGAAGTTTACCCCGCTTTTCTCTAAACGCAACAGCAAATCGGTGGCATTGCGGTCCCTTGTGGCGCTATGATAGACCCATCACAACACAGGAGGTATCCCCCTATGGCACTACCTGAAAACCTACAGTTCCTCCGCGCCCACCACAGCATTACCCAGGAACAGCTGGCCGAGCGGCTGGACGTCAGCCGCCAGTCTGTAAGCAAATGGGAGAGTGGCAGCGCGTACCCCGAGATGGACACCCTCTTGACGCTCTGCGACATCTTCCAGATCGACCTGGACACCCTGCTCCGGGGCGACGCGGCCCAGGCCCTGGCCGAGGACAGCGCGGGTTACGACCGCTTCATGACCAGCTTCGCCCGCAGGATCGCCGGGGCCGTGGCGGGCATCATCGCCGCCGTAGGCGGTCTGGCCGAGGCCACTGGCCGGGTGCCGGAGGCCCTGGCCGGGGCCGTGCTGCTGCTGGGCGTCACGGTGGCGGTGGTGGTCCTCATCGCCAGCGGCATCCAGTACGACAACTTCTGCAAGCGCCACCCCACCGTCAGCGACTTCTACACCCAGGCGGACCGGGACGCCTTCCAGCAGAGATTCGTCTGGTACATCGCCGGGGGCGTGGGGGCCATCCTCTTCGCCGTGGCCATGGTGTGTCTGGCCTTCTCCTTCCTCCCGGAGGAGGGCCCCTACGAGTACGCGGCCGGTACGCTCCTTCTGCTGGTGGTGGCCGGGGCGGTGTATTTTCTGATCTACGGCGGGATAACCTATGACAAGTACAACATCGAGAAGTACAACCGCTCGAACCACCCCACAGCGGAGGAGAAGGAGAAGCGGCAGCGGGTCGGGGCGGCCTGCGGCATCATCATGCTGCTGGCCACCGCTGTCTACGTGGGCCTGGGCCTGAGCCGGGGGCTGTGGAACAGCGCCTGGTGGGTCTTTGCCGTGGGCGGTATCCTCTGCGGCGTGGCAGCCATCCTCCTGGGGCCCAGGGAAGACGAGTGACAGGCTGGAACCATCCCCTCTTGCCGGTTTGCCCCTTCTGCCAGCGCTTTTCCAGCGCGGATCAATAAAAGCCCGCCCTCTTCCTACTGAACCAAATGGCAGAACAGCAAAGCAGGCCCCCGCGGCGCGGCGCCGCGGGGCCTGCTTTGTCCTTTCTTCTCATATCTTGGGCTGGCTCCCCTGGTGGTAGAGCCGCATCAGCTCCTGGAGTATATCCTTGTGGATAAAATCCCGGCGGTAGACGATGACCTGCTCCCGGATCATGCGCATCCCCTCGATAGGCAGCACCGTAATCTTATTCTTTCGCAGCTCATCCATGCAGGTGCTGCGGGGCAGTACCGACACACCCAGTCCCCTGCGGATGCACTCCTTGATGGTGGCAATGTTGTCCACCTCCAGTATCACGTCGAACTCATCGATGGATCGGTTAATACTCGTCAGGTGGGAGGCGAAGAGGCTGCTGGTGCCGGATTTGGGGAGGCGCAGGATCAGCTTTTCCTTTGCCAGCTCATCCAGCGTCACCATGGACTGCCCTGCCAGCGGGCTGTCGTTGCATACCACGCAGACCAGCTCGTCGGTATCCAGCATAACATAGTTGAAGGCGCTGTCCCGGGGGGCCTCCTCCACCACCGCCAGATCCAGCTCGTAGTGCTCGATCATATCATAAAGATTTTTTATGATATCCGTAATGATCGTCATGGTCACGCCGGGGTTCTGGCTGCTGTACCGGGCCAGGACCTCGGCCACCTGGTTCGTCTCGGCCGTGTGGGTCAGCCCCACCCGCAGCCGGGTCAGCCGCTGCCCCGCGTCCTGGATGTCGGTCAGCAGCTTTTCATAGGTAGCCTTCATCCGCCTGGCGTAGGTGATGGCGATCTCCCCCTCCGTCGTCGGCTCCAGGACATTTTTCCGGCGCAGGAAGAGCTTCGCGCCAAGCTCCGCCTCCAGCTGGCTGATGTGGTGGCTCACCGCCGGCTGGGTCAGGGAGAGCGCCTGGGCCGCCTTGGTGAAATTCCGTTTTTCCGCCACCATCAGCAGCGTATCCACCTTCGGATCGATCATTTTTTCGCCTCCCTGATTCATAAATATTTGTTATGGAAATCAAAAAAACCATAATTTGACTTTATGGTTGTTGCAGTATATCATATCGTATAAAAAAAAGCAAGCAGGGAGGAGCCCGGAATGCTCAACACACTCTATCAGTCCATTGGCCCCACCTCTCCGGCGGTCGTTATCGTGTCCATCGCCCTGATGCTGTTTCTGGGGTTTGCCATGACCCGGCTGACCAGGCTGGTGCGGCTGCCCAACGTCACCGCCTATATCCTCACCGGCATCCTCATTGGCCCCTACTGCCTGGATCTGATCCCCGGGGAGGTGATCCAGGGCACGGACTTTCTGCCAGATGTGGCCCTGGCCTTTATCGCCTTCAGCGTGGGGGAGTATTTCAAGACCTCCACGCTGAAGCAGAACGGGCTCAAGGTGCTGGTCATCACCCTTTTTGAGGCGGGGCTGGCCACGGCGCTGGTCTTTGTTGTCACCTATTTTGTTCTGGAGCTGCCCATGGCCTTCTCCGTCACACTGGCCGCCCTGGCCTCCGCTACGGCGCCGGCCTCCACCGTCATGACCATCCGCCAGACCGGCGCGAAAGGGGATCTGGTGGATACGCTGCTGCAGGTGGTGGCGTTGGATGATGTGGTGGGACTGGTGGCCTACAGCATCGCCATCTCTATCGCCCTGTCCTCCATGGCCGGCGGCGGCAGCGTGGATACGGTCCAGACCATCCTCCTGCCCATTCTCACCAACCTGGGGGTTTTGCTGCTGGGCGCTCTCTTCGGGCTGCTTCTGAAGCTGTTTATGCTGCGCAAGCACTCCACAGACAACCGGCTGATCATCGCCATAAGCCTGCTCTTCGGCTTCTGCGGCGTCTGTTCGCTGCTGGACGTGTCCCCCCTGCTGGGCTGCATGTCCATGGGGATGGTCTACATCAACACCACCGGCGACGAAAAGCTGTTTATGCAGCTCAACTACTTCAGCCCCCCCATCCTTCTCCTGTTTTTTGTCCGCTCCGGCCTCAGCTTCCGGCTGGATACCCTCCTGTCCCCCGCCAGCGCTATCGGCGGCGTCCCCCTGCTGGCTGTAGGCGTCATCTATTTTATGACCCGCATTGCCGGGAAGTATGCCGGCGCCTATCTGGGGTGCTTCGTCACAGGGAAGTCCGCCAGAGTCCGCAACTGCCTGGGCCTCGGCCTGATCCCCCAGGCCGGCGTGGCCATTGGCCTGGCGGCCATGTGCGCACGGCTTTTGGGCGGGGAGATCGGCAGCGATCTGCAGACCATTATCCTGGCCTCCAGCGTGCTCTACGAGATGATCGGCCCTGCCTGCGCCAAGCTGTCCCTGTACCTCTCCGGGTCCTACTCCAATAAGCTGGAGGATCTGACCCAGGCGCCGGCACAGACGGAGGCCGGTCAGAGCCTGCCCCCTGTGGAGGTACTCATCCAGCGTATCCATCAGATCCGGGCGGAGCAGGAGGCACGGGGCCAAAATACCATAGCCCGGGAGGAGGCGGCCTTTACCCAGGCCGCCGAGGAGCAGTATGGCCCGCCGGAGCGCATCCGAAGAGGCCACTTCATCAACTGCTGAGAGAGGAGCGCTTATGATGTCGTTTTCAACCGCCGCCGTCCGTGACCCCCTGTCCGCCCTTCTGGGCAGCTGGTCGGCCGAGATCTGTTTCAGCTCGATCCTGCTGCGCCTGGTCCTGGCCTTTCTCCTGGCGTCCGCCCTGGGCTATGAGCGGGCCAACAAGCGCCACTCCGCCGGCCTGCGCACCTTTATCCTGGTGGCTGTGGGCTCCACCACAGCCATGCTGCTGGACGTCTGTCTGGGCGGTCCCTTCGCCGCCGTATCCGCCGCCACGGCCATTGGCATCGCTATCATCAGCACCTACTCTATCCTGTACAGCTCCAAGAGCCAGATCAAGGGGCTGACCACGGCGGTGGGACTCTGGGCCTGCTGCATCCTTGGGCTGGCCCTGGGTGCTGGGCTCTACACCGTGGCGGCGGTGAGCTTTGCCGGGGTGTTCTGCTGCATGTGCCTGCTGCCGCCGCTGGAGAGCTATCTCAAGGACCGGTCCAACCACTTCGAGATCCACCTGGAGCTGCGGGAGAAGCAGAACCTGCAGGACTTTATCACCACCATCCGGGAACTGGGTCTGCGCGTTGACGACATTGAGTCCAACCCTGCTTACCTCAACTCCGGCCTCTCTGTGTTCTCCATCTCCCTGACCATCACGGGAGCGGAGCTGAAGCAGTACAAGACCCACAGCGAGATCATCACCGCCCTGGGTACGCTGGACTATGTCAGCCACATCGAGGAGATCCAGTAGCCCCCTGTCCCGTTGAGATGTGATCCTAAAACCAAAACTTTTTGGACTTTTTGCTTGAATACTCCTCTTCTTCCTTCTATAATAAGGATAAAATGAGGCGATTTTTATCGATGGAGCGCCTCTTGGGGCGCTCCGGTCACTGCGGTGTATGGAGCGAATCCTGTTTACAACGGAAGCTTTGGGACTATTGGAGGAAAAGGAAGGTGCTTTCCAATGAGGCCAAGACGCGCACATGCATTGATCAGCGCTGCCGCCATATTAATCACACTGGTGTTCCCTGTCTCCTGTTCTTCCTGCATCGCCCCTATTATGTATGAGGAAGATATGACGGCCATTCAAAACGAATATCCGCAGGAGTTGACCTCAATCGCGGCTGCCCGGGGCATTCCAATCCACTCTATCGACGAGCATACGCTGCCTGCCATCGTGGAAACCGTCAATACGGTTTTCTCCGGCCAGCCCAGATACGACGCGCTTCTCGCCGATATTGCCGCGGCCTGCGCCAGGTACGATCTATACACCTCCGCCATAGCAGCCAACAGGAGAGGAAAGGGCAGGATTGAAAACGAAACAATCATCCCCCTTACTCAAAACGAGTGGCTGTGCAGCAAGGAAACCATGCGCATACCCGCTGCCTGTACGGTTACGCAAAACTATGGCCCCGCTTTCTCTCTCAGCGCCGGTGAAAGCATTAAAAATTATCCCCTCAGTACCGGCTTTACAGCTGCAATAGGTTCTCCGGCTACAATGAGCGGGCCTCCGCTGGGACTGATATTGACTGCCGCAAATGGCACGCAGGTTTACGCAACGCATACCGTAGCGCTGTCCATGCTGAAGGGAACTCTTATTCGCAGTGAATACGATTATGTGGACAACGTAACTGGAGCCAGGACCCATTTTACCTCTATATACGTTGAGGATCGCACTGCGTATATTCAGAACGTCGTAACGCCCGCTTCCTTCGGCAGCAGTTTGGTCTGCGTCAGTCACGTCTCGCAGCCAGGCGTTGTAAGATCGTTCTCCTATGAAGAGACATACCATTCCATGTTAAAAAATGATCCCACATACTTCTTCTGATGATGAAAAAAGGTTGAAGTTCCTGCTCATTCAGTTTAACCTGTTCGGCGGGCTGGCCGGGATCATTCGAGGAAAGGCAGGACCACCTGTGGGTGGTCCTGCCTGTCCTCGTCCAGGTCATTTTATGGTCAGGATATCCCGTGCCACGGGGGTATAAAACAGCTCCGCCACCCGGTCCCGGTCCCTTGTCTGGCCCAGGATCCACATCAGCTTGGCCGTCACCGCCTCCGTGGTCATGTCGTAGGCCTCCAGGATGGGGAGGCTGCGCTTGATGGTGGTGCCCACATGGTAGACAGAGAGATCGCTTCCCTCGTTCTCCACCTGGGTGGTCATCACCACCGTCTTGCCCGCGTCCAGCCCGGCCTTCACCGTCTCGTAGTAGTCCCCCGCTTTGTAAGTGGGCAGTCCCCCCACGCCGAAGCTCTCGATGATCAGCGCGTCGTTCCTCTCCAGCAGGTAGGCCGCTGTGTCGCAGCTGGCCCCCGGGATCAGTTTCATCAGCGCCACACGGCTGTTCACCTGATCGTAGAACAGGGGCTCCTCCCGGCTCTCCGGGCGGATATAGCGGATCAGCCGCCCATCCTGCACCAGGCCCAGGAAGGGGTAATTGATGCTGGAAAATGCCTCAAAGCTCTTGCTGCGGGTCTTGCGGGCCCGGGTGCCAAGGATCACCTTCCCGTTGAACACCAGCATGACCCCTGCCATATCGGAGGCGGCCACGGCAAAGGCGTCCCGCAGGTTCTGCTTGCTGTCGGTGGTCTCAAAGCCGATGGGCTTCTGCGCCCCGGTGAGGACGATGGGCTTGGGGCTGCCCTGGATCAGGTAGCTCAGCGCGGCGGCGGTGTAGGCCATGGTGTCGGTGCCGTGGCTGATGACAAAGCCGTCGTAACTGTCGTAGTGCTCCCGGATCGCCTGGGCTACCCGGACCCAGTGCTTGGGCTGGATATTGGTGCTGTCCAGGCTGAAGAGCTGGACGCACTCCACCCGGCAAATATTGGAAATATCAGGGATATACCGCAGCAGCTGCTCGCTGGTCAGCTCCGGGGCCAGGCCGCTCTCCCCCATCTCCGAGGCGATGGTGCCGCCGGTGCCGATCAACAGGATTCTTCTCTTCTCCATTCCGTGTTCCCTCTGGTTTCTTAATCTAGTAGCGGGCTGTCAGCCCATATCGCGGCCATCCAGCGCCGCCAGCCCGAAGCGCACCGCCAGGGTGATTTTTTCCCGTTCCGCCTCGTCGGCGGCCTTCTCATATCTTTCCCGCAGATCCCGCAAAAACAGCCCCCGCAGGCTGTCCTCCTCCGCCCTCGCCCAGATATCCCGGGCAATGCGTGTCTCATCCCGCAGCTGCAGGGCATAGAACCGGTGGCTGTAGGCCGCCTCCAGCTCCCGCAGATCCACGCCTTCGGCCCCCGTCTCGCCGGTCAGGATGATCCGGCACACGTCCTGCTCCGAGGCAGCGGGAATCACCGTCTCAATTGCCTGACGTGGCGTGGTGCCTGTGACATCCGCCCGCAGGATCTGGTAGCGGCGGCGGCACAGGGGCACAAAGCGCAGCCCGGCCTTCCCCCGCTCCACGCTGCCGGCCAGAACTCCCTTCTCCCCCAGCTCGTCGAACCCCCGTCCCTCGGGGCAGCCGGGGTAGGCCCAGAAGGACGCCCCCTGGCGCTGCAGCCCGCTGAACTGGTGGACATGGCCCAGGGCCAGGTAGTCCAGCCCGCTGGCGGCGATCTGCTCTTTTGTGATGGGGCCGTATTGGCTGTCCGGCGCGTTCACGTCGCCGTGGAGACAGAGGAGATGGACCCTGCCGTCCTCTGGGGCGGTGAATCCCGCCAACACCTGGTCGTCCCGGCTGGTGTCTGTAAACGCCGCGCCATGGACCACGCACCCCAGTTCCGGAAACTCCACCGCCGTCAGTTCCCGCTCCCGGAAAATGTGGACATTATCCGGCCAGGGGGCGGCGGCGTAGGGACTGCGGGGCGTATAGGGGTCGTGGTTGCCGGGGGCGATCAGCACCGGGCAGGCCATGCCTCCCAGCGCCTCCCGCAGCCGTTCGATGGTCTCTGGGTACACCCGCTCCCCGTCAAAGAGATCCCCTGCCAGCAACACAAGCTCCGCCTTTTCCGTCCGCGCCAGATCCGCCAGACGATCCAGCAGCTCCCGGCTCTCACGCCGCCGCTGGCGCGCCTTCTCCTCCGGCAGGCCGCCAAAGGCGCTGTCCAGGTGGAGGTCGGCGGCATGAATGATCTTCGGCATCCGTCCCCTCCTACTCCGCCCTGGGCTTGCACACGTCCACCCACCTGTCGGTCCGGGCATACCGCTCCAACTCCGGCAGGGTCAGTTCGATACAGCTGTTGGAGCTGCCCGCGGCGGGCAGGACCGTATCAAAGCGGCGCAGGGACTGATCCAGATAGACCTCCACTCCGTCATTGACCGCGAAGGGGCACACCCCGCCCACGGCGTGGCCGATGCGCTCTTCCACCTCCCCGGCGGTCAGCATCTTGGCCTTTCCGCCGAAGGTGGCTTTATACTTTGTGTTGTCCACCTTCACGTCCCCGGCCGCCACCACCAGGATGGTCCGCTCCTCCAGCTTGAAGCTGAGGCTCTTGGCGATGCGCCCCGGCTCTACCCCCGCGGCCCTGGCCGCCAGCTCCACCGTGGCGGAGGAGACGTCGAACTCCCGGACGCGGCCCTCCATCCCATATTGAGCAAAATAAGCCCTTACTCGTTCAATCGACACGGTACTCTCCTCTTCCTCTCTGTTCAGCGGATATCGATCCGCTCCACGCCGGTACAAAGCCCGGTGTCGCTGTCCAAGCTGAAGATGGCGCCCTGGAGCCCGCAGGGTCCGTCGGCTACCTGGTAGCGGCCCGGCAGGCCGCCCAGGAAGGTTTCGACGCTCTGCTCCGGCCTGATGCCCAGCACGCTCCAGACCGGCCCGGTCATGCCCAGGTCGGTGAGATAGCCGGTCCCCTTGGGCAGCACCCGCTCGTCGGCGGTGGGCACGTGGGTGTGGGTCCCCCACACCGCTGATACCCGCCCGTCCAGGTAGTAGCCCATAGCCAGCTTCTCACTGGTGGCCTCGGCGTGGAAGTCCACCAAGGTAAAAACGCCCCGCTCCCCCTTCAGCAGCCGGTCGGCGGTGGTGAAGGGATTTTCGGCGTGGAAATCCAGGTCGCAGCGGCCGATCAGGTTCATCACGGCGATGCGGATCCGCCCGCAGTCGTAGACGCCATACCCCCGGCCCGGGGCCCGCCCTGTGTAATTGGCGGGCCGCAGGAGATAGGGATCCTCCTCCAGCCGGTCTTTGATCTGTATCTTATCGAAGGTGTGGTTCCCCAGCGTCACCACATCCGCCCCCGCCTGGTACATCTCCTCCACCTGCTGGGGGGTGACGCCGATCCCGGAGGCGTTCTCTCCATTGACCACTGTAAAGTGGATATCCTTCAATTTCTTGACCGACCGCAGATGGCGCCCCAGGTGCTGCAGCCCCTGCTCCCCTACCACGTCGCCCACGGCTAAGATGTGATAGATCATATTTTTGTCCCCTCCCTACCCTTTGTTTCTCCTGTGTGTAGTATAGCCGCTTTATGGAAAAAAAGCAAGGAGGGATACGTTTCGACGCATCCCTCCTCAGGCTGTCGAAAAAGTCCGCGGACTTTTTTGACAGCCTGCAAAAATGCCAATA
Source organism: uncultured Oscillospiraceae bacterium (assembly GCA_902373635.1). Taxonomy (GTDB): domain Bacteria; phylum Bacillota; class Clostridia; order Oscillospirales; family Oscillospiraceae; genus Pelethomonas. Next base: position 10,230 of record CABKMV010000032.1, on the reverse strand, counting down.
CTTTCGTGCCCCTTTGGGGCGCAAAAGTCCTCGCTGCGCTCGCCGCAAGTCTCGCTCCGCAAGGCATTGCGGGGCATTTGGTTCAATTCGAGGAGGGCTGTGCCCCCTCGAGCTCCCCCTTTCGCCTTCGTCTCCTATTCCTGGTCGATACCTGGTTTTTCGAGGCAGTTCTTGACCCCTTCCAGTTACATTTCAAACACGACGCCCACCACAGCGGAGGCCAGGATGAAGAGGATGGGGTGCAGGCCCTTGGTCTGCCTGACCTTGTTGGTCAGCACCCACAGCGCCGCCGCCAGGATCCACCCCTTCCAATTGACCACGGCCAGGCTCACACCCTGGGCCAGAACGTCCGGAAAGAACAGGTTGGAAACCGCTACGCTCAGCCCTGCCGCGGCGATCAGGCCGGTGGACGCGGGCCGCAGGCCGTAAAATGCGTTTTCCACATAGCGGTTGTCCCGGAAAGATCTCAAAAACGCGGCAATGACCAGGATGATGATGATGGACGGCGTTACCAGTCCCAGCGTGGCGATGACCGCGCCCAGGAGCGCGCCGGGAAGGCCCCACTGCCCCATCCCCGTGACATAGCCCACATAGGTGGCCATATTCACCCCAACAGGGCCGGGCGTGGACTCGCCAACGGCGATCATATTGGCAAGGTCGTTGTAAGTAAACCAGCCTGTGGCGTCGGCCATGTCGTACAGGAAGGGGATGGTGGCCATACCGCCGCCCACGGCGAAGAGGCCGGTCTTGAAGAACTCAAAAAACAGGCGCAGGTACAGCATCATTTCTTCGCACCTCCCAGATTTTTCAGCACGATACCCGCCACGGCGGCCAGCACCACGAATACCACCGGGCTCAGGGGGGTGAAGTAGCTGCCCACGGCCACTGCCAGGAAGATCGCCAGGGTGGGCTTATCGACCACCGCCTTCTGATAGAGCTTCACCACCGCGTTCAAAATCAGCACGCATACGCAGATGCGGATGCCGCCGAAGGCGTGCTGCACCCAGGCCAGGTGGGAGAAGGCAGAGATGACCCCCGCCAGCAGGGAGATGATGACCAGCGAGGGGAACACCACGCCGAGGGTGGCCAATATGCCCCCCAGCGCCCCTCTCCGCTTCTGTCCAACGAATGTCGCCGTATTGACAGCGATGACGCCGGGCGTACACTGCCCGATGGCGAAGTAGTCCATCAGCTCCTCCTCGGTGGCCCAGCCCTTGTTGTCCACCACCTCCCGCTGGAGGATGGGCAGCATGGCGTAGCCGCCGCCGAAGGTCATGACCCCCACCTTGGCAAAGGTGACAAACAGGTCCAACAGGATATTCATGGGATCTCTCCTTGCTGTTATATAATAATGTATGGATCGTCTTTCCCGGCGCTTACTCCACGTAGCCGTACAGCCCCCGGACGGACACCTCTCCGGTGCGCACGATATCCGCAGAACCGTCGGGACGGCGGATCACCAGGCCGAACTGGTCGTCAATATCCACCGCATGGGCCGTCTCCCGCCCCTCGCTCCACAAGAGCTGGACGTCCTTTCCCAGGCTCACGCACCGCTGGCGGTAATCCTCCACCCAGCTGCTGACATCGCCCCCCAGGCTGTCCCGAAGGCGATACAGCTCTTCGATCATGGCGGCGGCCAGGGCGGGGCGGGACGCGCCGCAGCCCTCCAGGGCCAGGGATGTGGCTATCTCCGCCACTTCGGGGCCGAAGTCCTCCCGGCACTGGCTGACATTGACGCCCGCGCCGATGACCAGGGACTCTGTCATCCCCGTCTCCCCCTCCAGCGTCATTTCGGTCAGAATGCCGCAGAGCTTTTTCCCGTTCAGCACCAGATCGTTGGTCCACTTGATCCCCGGCTTTGCGCCGCAGGACCGCTCCACCGCGCGGCAGACCGCCACCGCGGCCATTCCGGTGACGCCCAGGAGGGAGGCGGGCGGGAGCTGGGGCCGCAGGAGCACCGACAGGTACACCCCCTTGTCCGGCGGGGACAGGAAGCTGCGCTCTCTCCTCCCCCGGCCGGCGGTCTGCCGGTTGGCCACCGCCACGGTCCCAGAAGGCGCGCCGCGCAGGGCTTCCCGCTTCAGATAGGAGTTGGTGGAGTCGATCTCCTCCAGGCACCGCAGATCCGGGCAGTCCGCAGTCAGATACCGGCGGATCTCCCTCTCCACCAGGGCGTCCGGCGCGGATACCAGATGGTAGCCCAGCCCTGTGCGGGCGTCTATCGTGTACCCGTCCCGGCGCAGGCCGTCTATGGCCTTCCACACAGCCGCCCGGCTGATCCCCAGCCGCCGGGATATCTCCTCTCCGGAGCAATAAGAATCCATCCGCTCCGCCAGCAGCTCATATACTTTTTCCCGGCTCACAGTCTCCCTCCTCCAACTTCCGGTTCGCAGGATAGTATATCATCCCCGCCGCCTTTTGTAAACCGGGACGCTGCCAAAAGGCCGGCGCCCTTTCCCTTCATAAATTCTATATCTTTGACATAGAATTTACCAAAACAAATCAGGAGGGTCCGGGATATGAAGGTTTTTTTGCTGCGCAAGAGACATCTGATCGTTGGCCTGGGGGCGCTGCTGGCGGCGGCTATTTTCTGTATCGTCAACATCCCGACGGCTGTCACCGCCTCGGCGGCCACCAGGCAGCTGCCCATCTACTGTGTGGACCGAAGCGACAATCTGGTCTCCATCAGCTTTGACGCCGCATGGGGCAACGAGGACACCCAGCAGCTCATTGATATTCTTGGTCAGTACAACGTCAAGGCCACCTTCTTTGTAGTGGGAGACTGGGTGGACAAATACCCGGAATCCGTCAAGGCCCTTCACGACGCCGGCCACGAGGTGATGAACCACTCCAATACCCACGCCCATTATAACAGCCTCTCCACCGAGGAGATCATCGCCGACGTCAACGCCTGCAACGACAAGATCGAGGCCATCACTGGCGTGCGGCCCACCCTGATCCGCTGCCCCTACGGGGAGTATGACGACCATGTTATCGCCGCCATCCGCTCCATCGGCATGGAACCCATCCAGTGGGATGTGGACAGCCTGGACTGGAAAGATCTGTCTGCCTCGGAGATCACACAGCGGGTCACAACCAGGGTGACGAGCGGGTCTATCTGCCTTTTTCACAACGCCGCCCTCCACACGCCGGAGGCTCTGCCCTCCATCCTGGATTTCATGCAGTCCGGCGGCTATCAGGTGGTCCCCATTTCCCAGATCATCCTGACCGGAGACTATTATATGGACCACACCGGTAAGCAGTGTCCGGCGGAGGGATAGCCCTGCTTTCCCGCAGGAAAGCACCGGAGGGGATGGCCATCGCGCCATGCGCCTGTAAAACAGAAAGACGCCCACGCTTTTGTGGGCGTCTTTCTGTTTTACAGGCGCACTTGTGCTTATGCAGACCGGAGCAGCCGCCCGGCCTGTCCCCCTTGGGCCTACGCCCCGGTCATCACCTCATAGAGCAGGCGGGCGTAAATGGCGCACAGCTCCACCAGATGATCCACAAAGATGGCTTCATTGGCCTGGTGCAGGGAGCCCACGCCCTCCGGCAGCGGAGGATCCGTCGGGAACAGGGGGCCGAAGGCCACATGGTTTTTGAACATACGGGCATAGGTCCCGCCGCCTGTCACCTGGGGAGGCGTCTGCGTATCGCCGGTGATATCCCGGTAGATTCCCACCAACTGCCGGATAAAGGGACCGTCGGGATCCTCAAACAGGTAGGGGGACACAGAGGGCAGCGTTACCGTCCACTCCCCGCAGCAGCCCTGAACCGAGCCCTGCAGACGGGAGAGGATCTCGTCGGGGGTGATATCGTTGGGATGGCGGATGTCGATCACAAGGGTCAGCACGCCATTCTCAATTTTTGCGATCCCCAGGCTCAACGTCAGCTCCCGCATATACCGCCCCGTGAAGGCCAGATCACAGCCTCCGCCCAGGTTGTCGGTAAAGAGAGCGCCGATCTGTGCGGCCGCCTGGTCCTGGAAACATGTGCCGATCCAGGTAAAGAGATGGGTAGCGGCATTCACACCGTCCCGGGGCTCCTGGGAGTGGCAGGACACGCCCTTGAGCTCCACCTGGGCACAGCCTCCCTCAAAGGAGAGTCCGCCCTCCAGCTGGAACTGGCTCAGGTAGTCTGCAAAGGATCTGCGCACGTTTTCCTCGGCGAGGCTGCCCAGCGCCACCCGGGCCTTTGCCAGATTGGGAACCACATTGGGACGGGTTCCGGCCTCAAAGCTCACAATGGCGCTGCTCACGGGGCCGGCAACCTGCGCCCGCACAATCCCCTTCTCGCCGAAAATCACGGGGAAGGCGTTGTCCGGGGTCACGCCGAAATCAGGCTGATCCGGCACATGCTGGATATAGTGCTTCATGCAGCCCATACCGGTTTCCTCGTTGCAGCCCAGGATCAGATGCACCTTGCACTTGGGGGCGGGAACCAGGGAGGAGGCGATCTCCATGGCGGCCAAAACAGCGGCTACCGGCCCCTTGTCATCAACGACGCCCCGGCCATGGATGCGGCCGTCCTTGATCACCGCCTGGAAGGGGTCTGTCAGCCAACCCTCCCCCGCGGGGACAATATCCAAATGGGCCAGTATGCCAAAGATCCTGTCGCCGGCGCCGCACTCCACGCGGCCAACCTTACCGGAAAAATCCCTGGTGACAAAACCGGCGTCTCTCCCCATCTCCAGCGCGTAATCCAGCACTTGCCGGACTGCCGCGCCGTAAGGGGCGTTCGCCTTCTCATCCGCAGTTTCAGGCTGCTCGATGGAGTTGACCGAAACCAGTCTGGCGGTCTGGGCAAGGATCTGCTCCCGTTTGGCTTCCGCCAGTTTTAACCAGTCCATAGTTTGCCCTTTCCCGCTTATCTGCGGCTCTCCTTGAACCTCTCCAGGTCCTCCATGGTCAGGCGCTTGATCACCTCCACCAGGGTGTTGACCATGGCGACATAGCGGTCCTTGTGGACCAGGGCGCGGGGAGAGAGGATGTACAGGGAGGGCACGGACAGGCAGATGGTCACAACGCCGTCAAAGAGGCGGTGGATCTCGTGGGCCTCGCCGCCGCCGTAATTCTGGACGATGATGTCCACAGGGTAGCCCAGATCCCGGCCGGCCTTCTGGATGAAGCGGGACAGCTCCTGGTTGCCCAGGACCTTGCTGTCATAGTGGCGGATCACAACGCCGCCCTGCAGCTTGTGGCCCTCCTCCTCACAGCCGGGGAAGTCGTCGCACTTGGCCACGTCGACGGTAATGGAGATGTCGGGATGGACGCGGTAGCCGCAGGTCTTGCCGCCGCGATAGCCGACCTCCTCCTGAACGGTGCCGCAGACGAACAGCTCGCAGTCGTGCTCCACGCCCTTGAGCTCCTTCATCACGTCGGTGATGATGTTGACGCCGACTCTGTCGTCCCACGCCTTGGCCATCATGACGTCGGGATCCGCCATCTCCTTGAACTGGACATTCAGCGTCACGGTGTCGCCGCGCTTGATGCCCAGGGCCTCAACCTTCTCCCTGCCGCGGACGCCGGTGTCGACATACAGCTCGCTCATCTTCCTGACCCGGCCCTTGTCGGTGTCCTCGTCGGGGAAGTGGGTGCCGATCAGGCCCAGGACGTCGCCCTTCTCCTCCGTGTGGATCAGGACCTCCTGGCCCAGCAGGGTGTGGGTCCACCAGCCGCTGGGAGACATGATGCGAAGGATGCCGCTGGGCTCGATCTTGTTGACGATAAAGCCGATCTCATCGGTATGGGAGGACAGCATGACGCGGGGGCCCTTGCCGTTGCCGTGCTTGATACAGATCAGGGAACCCTGGTTGTCGTAGTCAAACTCGTCGGCGTAACCGGTCAGCGCCTCCTTCATCAGGCGGGTGACGGGGCGCTCGCTGCCGGAGATGGCGCCGGCCTCGGTGATAGCGGCAATGCGCTTCATATCCATAGTTTCCTTAGTAAGCATTTTGACCTCCTGGAATTAAAATTATTTTTATTCAATCGCCCCGAAACAGGAGAGCGACTGGTGCAGTATCCCCATCTTAAACGATATCCGCCGAAAAGTAAAGAGTTTTTTGATAATAATTTATCATTCTTTTCATTGTCCGTCTCTCCATGCCCCCCTGATCAGCGAACACAATTTTTTCACTCTTTATTTCCCCTCTTTCTCCACTTTGCGCTAAATAGGTGCACAAACAGAGGCTTTTCGCCCTGCTGAAAACGTTTGATTTTGGTCTTTTTGATAAAATCTATTCAACTTCAGTTCAAGATTTATTTACATTTTCAGTTGACAAGCTGATATTTATTTCTTATAATGCTCCTATACTTATATCCTCCGCAGAACAGTCCCGTTGGATCGCCTTTCGATCCAGAGAAAATACAGCGTATCTTTTTACATATTTTATGAATTATGGATGTATACGATGTATGCAGCGGGCCAAACGATAAAGGAGATGATGCTTTTTGATAAAGTACATTCTGAAGAGGGTCACGATCGGACTGCTCACCCTGTTCGTTCTGACTACCGTCGTATTTATTTTAATGAAGACGCTGCCCGGCGGCCCCTTCGACTCTGATCGCGTCACTGACCCCCGGGTGATCGAGATCATGGAGCGGGCGTACAATCTGGACAAGCCCCTCCATATGCAGTATCTCCTTTATTTAAAAGACCTGCTCCATGGCAACATGGGCGAGTCCTTCAAAAAGTCCGGCATCACTGTCAACGACATGATCGTCCGGCTGACGCCGACCACCATGAAGCTGGGCGCGGTGGCCCTGTGCGTATCGGTGGTCCTGGGCATCGCGTTGGGCATGATATCCGCCCTTACCAAAAAGCAGTGGCTGAGGAGCCTGATCGTGGTCTTTGCCACCATTGGCGTCAGCGTCCCAGGCTTTTTGCTGGCTCTGCTGATGATCTATACCTTCACGGTCCACCTGCACCTGCTTCCCACTATGGGCCTGACCTCCTGGAAGCACTTTGTGATGCCCTCCCTGGCTTTGAGCTTCTCGCCCATCGCGTACATGACCCGTATGACCCGCTCCAGCCTGAGCGAGGTGCTCCGTCAGGATTACATCACCATGGCGAGAGCCACCGGCCTTTCCAAGCTGGATGTAATGGTCCGCCACGCGCTGAAAAACGCCATGCTGCCTATCGTCACCTACCTCGGCCCCCTGATCGCCAACCTGCTGACCGGCAGCTTCGTCGTTGAGACCATGTTTGCCATCCCCGGCATCGGCCGTGAGTTCGTGTCCGCCATCACCGGGCGCGACTATCCGGTGATCATGGGTCTGACCATCTTCATTGGCGCGTTTGTTATTCTCATGAATCTTGTGTCTGATATCGCGGCCGCTGTCGTGGATCCCCGTATCCGTCTCGGCAGCAAGTAGGAAGGGAGCAGTCAATGGATTACAAAGTAGTAGCGACCCAGGCGGAGCTGGAGGAACTGAACTCCCTGCCCCAGGAGCTGTTTAAAAAGATCCCAGACGAGGAGAAAAACTCCGAGTTTATCGCATCGGAGAGCGTCACCTATTTTGCCGACGTGTGGCGCCGGCTGACCAAAAACAAGCTGACGGTCCTGGGCATGATCATATTGCTCATCGTTATCATTTTTGCTATCTTCGGGCCGATCATCTCCGGCTATACTTACGATGGCCAGGATCTGACCATGCGCAACGCGGCGCCCTGCGCGGAGCATTTCTTCGGCACGGACAAGTTCGGCCGCGACATTTTCACCCGCGTCTGCTACGGCGCCCGCATCAGCCTTACCATCGGCTTCAGCGCCGCCCTCATCAACCTGGTCATCGGCATTATCTATGGCGGTATCGCCGGCTATGTCGGCGGCCGTGTCGATCTCATCATGATGCGCTTCGTGGATATCCTGTACGCCATCCCCTCCACCATGTATGTCATTTTGATCATGGTGGTCCTGGGCGCCAACATGTACTCCGTGCTGGCGGGCATCTGTATTTCGTCGTGGGTCGGCATGGCCCGCATGGTCCGAAGCCAGGTGCTGACCCTCAAGCAGCAGGAATTTGCCATGGCGGCCAAGGTCTTGGGCGCCAGCCAGTCCCGCATTCTTTTCAAGCATCTGATCGTCAACAGTATGGGGCCCATCATTGTCAACTTCACCTTCATGGTGCCCTCCGCCATCTTTACCGAGGCTTATCTGAGCTTCATCGGCGTGGGCATCTCCGCCCCCATGGCCAGCTGGGGCACCCTGGCCCAGGACGCCCGCCCCCTGCTGGACAGCTATCCCATCCAGATGGTGTGGCCCGTGGCCGCTATCTGCCTGACAATGTTCGCCCTGAACTTTGTGGGCGACGGCCTGACCGAAGCGCTGGATCCCAAGAAGAAGTAAGGAGGAACAGGCTGTGGCAAACTTATTAGAGGTCAAGAACCTGTGTACCGAATTTTCTTCCAAAAACGGCACAGTGAAAGCGGTGCGCGACGTCTCCTGGAGCATCGAAAAGGGCGAGGTCCTGGGCATCGTCGGCGAGTCCGGCTCCGGCAAGAGCGTGAGCATGCTCTCGATCATGGGCCTTCTGGCGGATAACGGCAGAGTCACCAACGGCGAGATCCTTTTTGAAGGGAAGGACCTGTCCCCGGCCAAGCTCACATCCAAGGCTGAGCTGAAAAAATACGACCAGATGATGCAGGGGATCCGCTGCAAGGAAATCGGTATGATCTTCCAGGATCCCATGACCTTCCTCAATCCCGTGCTGCGCATCGGCACCCAGATGACCATGCCCTTGATGCACCACTTCGGCATGAGCAAGGCGGAAGCCAAGAAAAAGGCCATCGAGATGATGACCAAAGTCGGTATCCCCAGCCCTGAGCGCAGATTCCGCCAGTACCCCCATGAGTTCTCCGGCGGTATGCGCCAGAGGATCATCATCGCCATCGCCCTCTCCTGCAATCCCAAACTGATCATCGCCGACGAGCCCACCACCGCCCTGGACGTGACCATCCAGGCCCAGGTGCTAGACCTTATCAAGGACCTCTCCAACGAGTACCAGACCTCGGTCATCATGATCACCCACGACCTGGGCGTTGTGGCCTCATTGTGTACCAAGATCATCATTATGTATGGCGGCAAGATCGTGGAATCCGGCACGGAGCGGGAAATCTTCTATGAGCCCAAGCACCCCTATACCAGGGGCCTGCTCAACAGCATCAACAACCCTGACGATGACGACGACACCAAGCTGGAGTCCATCCCCGGCTCTCCCCCGGATCTGCTGGCGCCTCCCGCCGGCTGTCCCTTCGTGGACCGGTGCGAACATGCCATGTATGTCTGCAGGGAGAAGCCCCCTCTGAAGACGCAGTTCTCGGAGAGCCACTCCTGCAACTGCTGGCTGTATCAAAAAGAGACAAGAGGTGATCGCTGATGGCGGAAAATATCCTCGAGGTATCCAATCTCTGTAAGTACTTTGACATTACCAACAGCGCCTTCGGCGCCAGGCAGGTCCTGAAAGCCGTCGACAACGTCAGCTTCAATGTGAAGAAGGGCGAGACCTTCGGCCTGGTGGGCGAGTCCGGCTGCGGCAAGACCACCCTGGGCCGCACTATCGTACATCTCTACAAGCCCACCTCCGGGACAATTAAATTCCAGGGCGAGGAGATCACCGCCGCCAAAAGCGACAAGGAGTTTCTGAAATACCGCAGGCATCTGCAGATGATCTTTCAGGACCCCTACGCGTCCCTGAACCCCCGCATGACCGTCGGCGAGATCATTGCCGAGCCCATGCAGATCCATAAGCTCTATACCCCCGCCGAGCGCACCGAGCGCGTCTCCCAGCTGCTGAAGACCGTGGGGCTCAACCCCGACCATATCAGCCGCTTCCCCCACGAGTTCTCCGGCGGCCAGCGGCAGAGGATCGGCATCGCCCGCACCCTGGCGCTGGACCCTGAGTTCATCATCTGCGATGAGCCTATCTCCGCTCTGGATGTGTCCATCCAGGCCCAGATCATCAATCTGCTGGAGCAGCTCCGCGATGAGCGCGGCATTTCGTATATCTTTATCGCCCACGACATCAGCATGGTCAAGCACATCAGCCAGACCATCAGCGTCATGTACCTGGGCAACATCGTCGAATCCGGCGACTGCAACGAGGTCTACCACCACCCGCTGCATCCCTATACGAAGGCGCTGCTCTCCGCGGTGCCCGTCCCCGATCCCGACAGCGCGAAGTCCAAGCAGCGCATCCATCTGGAGGGCGAGATCCCCAGCCCCCTCAATCCCCC
>CABKMV010000031.1 GCA_902373635.1 uncultured Oscillospiraceae bacterium | reverse complement strand
AAGCGCCGGTGGGGACAACGGTACCAGTCGTGTCCAAGGTGACAGTCTCGCCCACTTTGACCTCAGCAGTCGCTGCCAGGGCCAGGCTATAGGAAATGCCTGGCTTGGTGGTTCCAGGATTATCGCCGCCAGTTGTCACATAGTTTTTGAGCGTGCTATCGCTGGCGTAGGCATCTTCTGCTCCGGCAGGGACAATAACGGTCAGTTTCTCGGCAGCGGGGGCGGTGCTACCAAATGCTGCCGAATCAAATGTAGGCGGCTGTTCACTCTGCATGACGAGGGTTAGCCCATCTATAGAGGCTCCCTTTCCAGGGTTGAACGCATTTTTTTCAACGGAGGTCACTGTTGCAGGAATGACAACAGTTTCCAAAGTAGTTACATTAGCAAACAGCTGCTCTGGGATAGCTGTGACCCCTTCTGGAATAACTACGTTTGTAAGGCTGGTTGCGCGAAATGCTGCCTTTCCAATTTCTTCGAGGCTTGCAGGAAGATTGATTTGTGTAAGTCCTGCACAACTTTGAAAAGCAGATTCTCCAATGCTGACCAGTGAATCCGGGAGACTCACGGATATTAAATATGTATCTGTTGCATTATACCCAGGATAGAACAACTTGTCTGCAATATGGGTCGTACCTTCCGCAATGGTAACATTTTGGGGAATATCGCCCAAAACAGCTTCCGCAGTCTTTGTCTGTGCAGATGCGTCACTCTTATACAAGATACCATCAACAAGGTCATACGGGCTGCCCTCAGCAAAGCTGATTTGACCGGAATACCCAGCTAACGCCGCTGCCGCACCATTTGTTACGCCGGCGGGAATGGTTAGGGAAGAAACTGCGCAACCTGCAAAGGCAGTCCGCCCAATTGATGTGACCGTGCTGGGGATCATCATGTCAGTAAGCTGAGAACAGCTCACAAATGCGTTTTCCCCGATCGTAGTAAGCCCTTCCGGGAGTTCTAATTTGGTGAGCTTGTTGCAGAAATAGAATGCCTGACTTTTGATGTTTGTTACAGTAGAAGGAATATTGACTTTTTCCAGAGAAGTGCAATTAAAGAATGCGCTGCCGGGAATCTCTGTCAAACCTTCATTCAGCACAACTTCTTTCAGGGAAGTCGCTTCGTAAAAGGCGGATTCAAGCTTTTTGATCGTATCAGGAAGCGTGACTTTTGTGACGCCGGTTCCTCGAACAGCGTGTGGCCCCACACCTGTAACAGTATAGGTGACGTTATTATACTCAACGGTTTCCGGGATATTGATCTCGCCAGTGTACTTCATTCCCGCGTCAAGGCCAATGTCATTTTTTGTGCCGGTATGCGTAAATTTGACCTCGGGGGCGTTTGCGTCCGAATTGGTCACTTCAAAGTAGTAGTTTTGTCCCTCGACTTCAACAGTGAATCGGTCGCCCACTGCCGCTTCTGCAAACGCCGCCGGTGCCAGTGTAAGCACCATACACACCGCCAGCATTGTTGCCAACAATCGTCTCTTCATAGTCCTCTCTCCTTCAACGTACATAATGCCCCTTCTGTTCTGCGCGCAGAACAGAACAAAAGGGTACCCTTTTGTTGCCGGAACGTCCGGCTTTTGTGACATCAATTCTATCACACCAGATCCGGTTTGTGTAGCCCTTTTTGGAAAAAATTTCAAGGATTTTCTCTCCCACAGGTCAAAAAGGTCTACAGACTTTTTTGGCAACCTGAAGAGGCCGCCCCTGCGGGGGCGGCCTCTTCTGCCTTATGATTTATTTTCCACTTTATTCATCCAGCTTCACAGGGGCCTTGGGCTGGTTCTGGCGGCGGGCAGAGGTCTTGCCCTCCGGCTGGATCTCCCCTGCGGCGATCAGGGACCGCTTGGTCAGAGCGGGGCCCACCAGCTCATACACCAGCACGGAGAACAGCACCACATTCCGCACCACGGCCCCGTCGCTGAGGGCCTGGGCGGTCAGCGCCATGCCCAGCGCCACGCCTGCCTGGGGCAGCAGCGTGATACCCAGATGCTTCTTGATATTTTCACTGCAGCCGGTCAGGGCGCAGCTGCTGTAGGCGCCCAGGTACTTGCCCGCGGAACGGGCCGCGATATACACCACGCCGATCAGCAGCACCAGCGGGTTGGAGAGGATCTTCAGGTCCAGTTCCGCGCCGGACAGGACAAAGAACAGCACGAACAGCGGCGCTGTCCAGCTGTCCACACGGGCCATCAGCTCCTCGGAGAAATCACAGATGTTACAGAACAGCGTGCCGGTCATCATGCACACCAGCAGCAGGCTGAAGCCGAAATGGACGCCGCCCACCTCAAACTCCACCATGGACAGGCCCACCGTCAGCAGCACAAAGCCGATGGACAGGCTCAGGCGCTTGCTGCGGGAGTGGAAGTACTTCTCCAGCCGGTAGAGCACCCAGCCGGCCAAAGCGCCCAGGGCCAGGGACAGCGCGATCTCGATCAGGGGCTCCACCAGCACCGTGATGAGGCTGACGGCGCCGCTCTCCAGCGCGCTGGCCACGCCGAAGGAGGCGGAGAACAGCACCAGGCCCACCGCGTCATCGATGGCCACCACCAGCAGTAGCAGCTTGGTCAGCGGCCCGTCCGCCTTGTACTGGCGCACCACCATCAGCGTGGCGGCGGGCGCGGTGGCGGCGGCAATGGCGCCCAGGGTGATGGCGGAGGAGATGGAGATCAGCTCAGGCTTGATGAAGTGCAGCGCCACCAGCGCCACGTCCACCAGCACAGTCGTGACCACCGCCTGTAAAATACCCACTGTGATGGCCTGTTTGCCCATGTGCTTGAGCTGCTCCAGGCGGAACTCATTGCCGATGGTAAAGGCGATAAAGCCCAGGGCCACATTGGATATCACATCCAGCGCGGACACCTCCTCCGGGGTGTTGAACCCCAGGCCCGGGATGTGCAGGGCGCCGATGCAGTAGGGGCCCAGCAGGAGGCCGGCCACCAGATACGCTGTGACGGCGGGCAGTCTCAGCTTCTTAGCCAGACGGGACATGAGGAGTCCGCCGATCAGGGAGACGGAAAGTTGGATCAAAACTTCCATAACGACACCTCAAATCTTTCAAAATTCAAATTGTAATATAGCATCTCCTCCCACGGGCCGCAAGCCAAAATATAGACAAAAAGGGCCGCGCGTTTTCCCGGAAGCACAGTCAATTTCATGAGGCGCGTCCTTCCCTCTATTGACTTTTTCACCGCCCGGGCGCATAATACAAGATACTCCCGCAAGGGACAATTGTATTTGGTGCGCAAAAGGAGCTTTTTATGGCGTACTCCTCTTTTCACAGGAACAGCCGCAGCATGGCCCTCTGCGGGCTGACGGCCGCCCTGTCCATCGTCATCCTGCTTCTGTGCGGGCTGATCCCCCTGGCTACCTTCGCCTGCCCCATGCTGGCCATGGTCTGCCTGATCCCCGTACTGCGGGAATGCGGCCCCCGGCTGACCCTGGCGGTATACGCCGCCGTCTCCATCCTGGCCGTGCTGTTCGTCCCGGACAAGGAGCTGGCCCTGTTCTATGTTTTCCTGGGCTACTACCCCGCCCTCCGCCCGGCCCTGTGCCGCATACCAGGCCGCCTGCTGTCCGCGGCCGCCAAGTGCGGCCTGTTCAGCGCCGCCATGGCGGTCATGTACCTGCTGCTCCTGTATCTGTTCCGGCTGGAGGCTGTGGTGGAGGAGTTTGCCTCCTACACCCCGCTTTTCGTCGCCGGGCTGCTTGTATTGGGCAATGTGACATTCCTCCTCTTTGACAGGGTTTTGGCCCAGCTGTCCCTGCTGTATGAGGTAAAACTCCGCCGGCGGTTCTTTCATTGATGGAGATCCGCCGCTTTCTCTTGCCATTTCCCATCCGACATGATAAAATCCATATTTGTCTACTAAAAAGCTTAATGGAGGATCGCATGTCCCGTATCAAATTTGTCACTGATTCCGCGGCGGATATCCCCGCCGCGCTCCAGCGGGAGCTGGGCATCCAGGTGCTGCCCTTTTCCATCGTGATGAACGATCAGGAGTACCAGGACGGCGTGGATTTCCAGCCCCAGGATTTCTACCGGGAGCTGGTCGCCGCGCCCCGGATCCCCACCCACTCCCAGCTGACGCCCCTGGTGTTCGACCAGCTCTACGCCGCCGCCCTGGCGGAGGGGGTGACGGACCTCATCTATGTGGCCATCAATTCCAAGGGCTCCAGCACCTGTGAAAACGCCCTGATGACGCGGGAATCCTTTCTCGCGGAGCACCCCGGCTGCGGGATGGATATCCATGTCCTGGACTCCAAAACCTATACCATGTGCTATGGCTACGCTGTGGTCCTGGGCGCACAGAAGGCTAAGGAAGGCGCAGGCGTGGAGGAAGTCCTCGCCGCTGTCCGGGACTGGCTGGACCATGTTGGGCTGGTCTTCGCCCCCTATGACCTGAAATTCGCCAAAAAATCCGGCCGTGTCAGCGCGGCGGCCGCTTTCCTGGGGGAGGCCCTGGGCATGAAGCCCCTGATGACCTTCCAGGACGGGGAGTCCAAGGTCCTCGCCAAGGTGCGGGGCGACAAGAGCGTCATCCCCGCCCAGATCGCCAGGATGCGGGAGGAGATGGAGCCCGGCTCGCCCTATCTGTGCATCCTGGGATCTGACGAGGACCACAACGGGGAGCTGGTTTCTGCCTGCGAGGACGCTTTCGGATACCCCTGCGCCATGAGTTACCACATCGGCGGCGTGATCGCCATCAACGCGGGCCCCAACCTTGTGGGCGTCATCTACCGGAAAAAGGAACGCTGACAGCCATACATTATTAGAATATATAAAACGGGAAGGAACGGCCATGAAGATCAAAATTACATCTGACAGTACCAGCGACCTCTCCCCCCAGCAGCTGGCGCGGTACGACATCGCGCTGATCCCCCTCTATATCAACATAGGGGACAAGTGCCTGCGGGACGGCCTTGAGGTCGGTCCCGACGACGTGTATGCCCATGTGGATGCCGGCGGGGAGCTGTGCTCTACCGCCGCGGTGAACGTGGCCGACTACGCAGAGCGCTTCACCGCTCTGCGCAGGGAGTACGACGCGGTCATCCACGTGGATATCAGCGCCGACTTCTCCTCCTGTTACCAGAACGCCGTCCTGGCAGCCCAGGATCTGGATAACGTCTACGTGGTGGATTCCCGGAACCTCTCCACCGGCCACGGCCATGTGGTGCTGCGGGCCGCCGAGCTGGCAGAGCAGGGCATGGACGCCCCGGCTATTGTGGACGCCCTCAACGCCCTGGCCCCCAAGGTGGACGCCAGCTTCATCCTCAGCCGCCTGGACTACATGAAAAAGGGCGGCCGGTGCTCCAGCGTGGTGGCCCTGGGGGCCAACCTGCTCAAGCTGCGGCCCTGCATCGAGGTGGTGGACGGCAAGATGCAGGTGGGCAAGAAATACCGCGGCTCCTTTGACAAGTGCGTGGACCAGTACGTCCGGGAGCGGCTGGCGGACATGGAGCACATCGACACGGGCCGCATCTTTATCACCCACTCCGGCGTGGAGGACAGCGCCATTGAGGCGGCCCGGCGGGCCATCCAGGACTGCGGGGATTTCCGGGAGATCACAGTCACCCGGGCCGGCTGCACCATCTCCTGCCACTGCGGGCCGGGGACGCTGGGCGTCCTGTTTATCCGGAAGTAATATCCCGCCAATAAGCCAATAAAAATAAAAAAACAGGTATCGATCTGAAAGGAAAGGAAGGATAAGGGGGAGCTCGAGGGGGCGCAGCCCTCCTCGAATTGGATCAAATGCCCCGCAACGCCTTGCCGCGCAAGGCTTGCGGCGAGCGCAGCGAGGACTTTTGCGCCCCAAAGGGGCACGAAAGTAATGGCATTTTTGCAGGCTGTCGAAAAAGCCCGCGGGCTTTTTCGACAGCCTGAGGAGTGAAGGGGCGGGCCCCTTCACTCCTTTTTTGCCCACGCGATAATTTCAGCCAAGTTTTTCCTGTCCACCGCGTCAAAGGATCTCTCAATATACCGCAGCCGGTCTGCCATGTCCGGCCGCTTTTTCAGCATGGACCGCATAGCCGCCATCATGGCGCGGTCCACCGCGCCCATATGCTGGTAGTCCAGCCCGCCCTGGGCATAGAAGCCACGGACCTCAGGGATCGGGCCGAAAAGCCGCTCCATGCTCCCGGGCAGCTCCGGGTTATCCGCTGGGGATGCGCCCACCGCCAGCGCCGCCAGGCGCTTTCCCGCCAGGGCGGGGAGCTGCTTCTGCAGCCACTGCAGGCCATTCATCCTCCCGGCGTAGACGCCGCCGGCCAAAATGATGGTGTCGTATTCCTCCAGCACAAGCGCCTTTCTCTCCTGATAGGATACCGCCCGGCACCCCAGCTCCTCCGCCAGGGTCTGGGCATACCGCTGGGAAAAGCCGGTCTTGCTGGCATACAGAATGATCGTACTCATATTTTCTCCCCTCTCTTCCGCTTCCAGGGCCGCGCCCGGCCCAGCCACCCCTGCTGCTCCCACCAAGCCGCGTCCACTGGGTTCAGCTTCACATATTTCTGCATCAGACGGCTGGCCTGAAAAAGGCACCATGTCTTCGGGTTTGGCCCTCTGGTCCCGTCCCGCAGCTTTGCCGCCGTCCGCTCCGCCTGTCGGACGATTTTCTTTTTGAGCTTGGGGGACAGGTGGTCCCAGCGGGTCTCCATCAGGGCGAAACCCATCCTGTATGTCCGGGCTACTCCCCAGAAATCCAGGCTGTCCTTCATCTCCTTTAGTGTGGCGCTATACACCGGTCCGGACGCTGCGGCGATCACCAGCCCCTGTTTTTGGAACATCTCCCCATTGGGCCTGTGGACCATCCACATGTTGGCGTAGTGGTCCAAGAGGGTCTTCATCTGCCCGGTGAGATGGAAGGCGTACACCGGCGAGGTCATGAGGATCACATCCGCGCCCAGGATGGACTGCAGTATCCTGCGGGCGCCTTCACTGTGCTGACAGACGTTCTCCTCCCCAAAAAAGCAGCCAAAGCAGGAGACACAGCAGTCCGGACAGTCCCGGGGCAGAAAGAACTCCGTGACCTCCGCCTCCGGCAGCCGCTGCAGCACCTCCTGGGCGATGTGCCAGGTGCAGCCCTTCCGTTCGGTGCCGTAAATCGCGGTGATCTTCATGTCCTCTCCCCCCAGTAATTTTTTGCGAACTGCTCCACATGGGCGCGGAGGGCGGGACGGGCCTCCTCCAGGCTGTCGCAGGTGTGGAGCAGAAGGTAGATGGGGCTGTAAAACTCCACAGCCGCCGCCATGGGGTCCTCCCCGCGCAGCTCCCCCGCCTCCATCAGCCCCTGAAACAGACGAGCCTGAAACTCTAGGCAGTAGTCCCGGTAGAGCTGCCGGTAAATATCCCGGCAGCGGGGCTCCTCAAACTGGCTGATGAGCAGCAGCCGCCGGAAGCGGACGTTCCAGGTATCCTCAAAAAAGTAGCCAAAGGTCAGCTCGATCAGCTCCTCCAGCCGCTCCAGGCTGATCCCCTGGAAGAGGGAGGTATCATCCCCCTGGTTGAAAGGCAGGGCATTGGCCTGGAAATACGCCTGGGCCCGCTGGAAGCAGGTCTCCACGATGGCGTCAAAGATCGCCCGCTTATTGGCAAAATGGTTGTACAGCGAGCTCTCCCGGATCCCTACCGCCCGTGCGATCTCCCGGACGGAGACGCCGCCGTAGCCCCGCCGGGAAAACAGCTCCAGCGCCTCCTCCAATATTTTTTCTTTTGTTGTCATACCCTTTCCTCCGAACGAACGATTGTTAGCTTTTGTACCAGTATACCCCTCCGGGATCCTGCTGTCAATATTCATTTTCTCTCTTGACTTCCCCCTCCCGCTGTAGTATATTTGTTCCAGAACATTTGTTTTGTTTGGAGGGAGCCGCCGTGGATACGCTGGAGAAGCTGACCATACTGACCGACGCCGCGAAATATGACGCGGCCTGCACCTCCAGCGGGGCCAGCCGGGGCAGCCGCAAGGGCTACATCGGCAACACGTCCTCCTCCCTTGTCGGCTGCTGCCACACTTTTTCCGCCGACGGGCGGTGCGTCACCCTTCTCAAGGTGCTGATGACCAATTACTGCGTCTATGACTGCAAATACTGCGTCAACCGCTGCTCCAACGACACCCGCCGGGCGGCCTTTACCCCGGAGGAGCTGGCGGATCTGACCATCCAGTTCTACCGCCGCAACTATATTGAGGGGCTGTTCCTCTCCTCGGGCGTGATGCGGGACCCGGACTACACCACCGAACGGATGATCCGCTGTTTGGACCTGCTGCGAAACCGCTACCGGTTCAACGGCTATGTCCACGCCAAGGCCATCCCCGGCGCCTCGCCGGAGCTGGTGACGCGCCTGGGCCTTCTGGCGGACCGGCTCAGCGTCAACATCGAGCTGCCCTCGGAGAGGGGATTGGCCGCTCTGGCCCCCAACAAGACCCGGAAGGCCATTTTCCGCCCCATGGGGCTCATCACCAACACCCTGCGGGAGAACCGGGAGGAGCTGGTCAAGTACCGCCACGCCCCCCGCTTCGCCCCCGCCGGCCAGAGCACCCAGATGATCATCGGGGCCACGCCGGATACGGACCGGCATATCCTCTCCCTGACCCAGGGGCTGTACGACAAGTACCGGCTCAAGCGGGTGTTCTACTCCGCCTATGTGCCGGTGGTGGAGAATACCCTGCTGCCCTCCATCGACACCAAGCCGCCCCTGCTGCGGGAGCACCGGCTGTACCAGGCGGACTGGCTGCTGCGGTTCTATGGGTTCCGGGCGGAGGAGCTGCTGGATGAGGAGAACCCCAACTTCAACCCCCTGGTGGACCCCAAGTGCAGCTGGGCGCTGAGCCACCCGGAGTTCTTCCCGGTGGAGGTGAACACCGCCGATCACGAGACGCTGCTGCGGGTGCCGGGTGTCGGCACCGTCTCCGCCCGGCGCATTCTGTACGCCCGCCGGGCCAGGAAGCTGGAACACGAGGACCTGAGAAAGCTGGGGGTGGTGATGAAGCGGGCCCAGTACTTTATCACCTGCAAGGGGCGGGTTCTGGACGGGCTGACGCTGCGGCAGGACAGTATCCTGCGCAATCTCATCGCGGTGGAGCGGGCCGCTCTGCCCGCTGAGGCCGGGGAGCAGCTGAGTTTATTTGATAGCTAGGATCGCCCTTTTTCAAATAAAAAAGCCAAAAAGAACTTTTGCGCGAAACGCTGTTTCGCCTGGGAGGAGGACTCGATATGAAACGGGAACTTGGGATCGCCCGGTGCGGTCTGGCCTGCTGTCTCTGCTCGGAAAACGACGCCTGTCCCGGCTGCCGTGAGGACGGCTGCAAGGACAAGAGCTGGTGCAAGAACCGTCAGTGCTCTGCCCAGCGCGGCCTGGAGGGCTGCTGGCAGTGTCCGGAGAGCTGCCGGGAGGGACTGCTGGCCAAGAGCAAACCCTACGGCTTCACCCTGTTCCTCCGTCGGTATGGCCTGGAGCGGTTGCTGGACTGCCTGGAGCGGAACGAGGAAAACGGCGTGGTCTACCACCGGGAGGGCATTGTGGGGGACTATGACAGCTTTGAGGACCCGGAGGAGCTGGCGGCGTTTATCCTGACAGGAAAGCGGGGCGCGGCCCCCATGGCCGGAGGGGAAGCCGGCCCCGCGCCGCGGCGGGCCGCCGCCCGGGAGGCGGAGGACTGCCCGCTTCCGGAGGGGAGCCTCTCTTCCTCCCTGATGGGCCGGTGCGGATTTTACTGCGGCGTTTGCCCGACCTATGTATCGGGCTCCTGCCCCGGCTGTGAGGCCGCCCACGGCCAGGGGGACTGCTTCACCCGGGACTGCGCGGAAAAGCGCGGCCTCTCCTATTGCACGCTGTGCGGGGAGTTTCCCTGCCCAGAGCTGCTGAGGCGGGAAAAGGTCACAGTGCTGGATAAAGGCTGGCTGCGGTGGAAGAAGCGGCTGCTGGAGCAAATGGAGTGAGACTATGGAGATCGTCTATCGCTACGACGGGAGCTTTGAAGGGTTCCTGTGCTGTGTATTTGACAGTTATGTTAACAAAGAGCGCCCCTCAGACTTTCAGGACGCCGAGCATCTGGAGCAGACCCTCTTCCCCGCCCGCTGGGTAGGTACCGATCCCCGCCATGCCCGGCGCGTCCTGGACAGCCTGTGGAAGATCGACCCCTGGGCCAAGGAGCTGGTGGTCAAGGGCTTTCTCACCTGCGCACCTGACCGGGAGATGATCCTCTACCAGTTCATCCGGGCGCTCTACAATATTGGGAAACCTCTTCTGCGCCAGCTCAGCGACGACGCGGTGCTGCCCCTGCTGAAGGCGGTGCGGCATTTGGACGGTGAGGTCCACTTGCTCAAGGGCTTTGTCCGGTTCTCCGACTTTGACGGGATGCTGGCCGGGGAGATCCGGCCCAAAAACCGGGTGCTTCCCCTGCTGCGCCGCCACTTCTGCGACCGGTTCTACAATGAGGTGTTCCTGCTCTACGACCGCACCCACCGGGAGGCTCTGGTACACCAGCCCGGCAAGTGGGCCATTCTTCCTCTCGACGAGTTCAGGATGGCCGCCCCCTCGGCGGCAGAAGCCCAGTACCGCCGGCTCTGGAAGCGGTTCTACGACACCATTGAGATCAAGGAGCGGCACAACCCCAAGCTGCGGCAGACCCATATGCCCAAGCGGTACTGGAACACCATGACAGAGTTCCAGGATGAGGACTACTTCCTCGCGGGGACCGAACCGCTGCCGCAAGGCGCGGACGCACCCGCCGCTCTGCCCGGCGAGGGCGCATAAAAATAAATCAGGAGGCAACGTGCATGGATTCCATTGCTTTGTCGCTGGCCGCCCTTACCGGGAAGGACGTGAAGGCTAGCCGCGCCGCCCTGGAGAAGCTGCGCCAAGAGAGCCGCAGCGGCCCTCAGATCGTCCGCTATCTGCCGGAATTTTTCGCTATGCTGGATCATCCGAACTCCTATGTCCGCACCCGCGGCTTCCTGCTGATCGCCGCCAACGCCCGGTGGGACACAGCGGGATGGATCGACAGCCGCCTGGATCAGTGCCTCGCCCTGATCCAGGATGAAAAGCCCATCACCGCCCGCCAGTGCATCCAGGCCCTGCCCGAGCTGGCCTGGGCGAAGCCTGGTCTTATCGCCCCGATCCGGGCGGCTCTGGAGGAGGCCGACGCCGGCAGGTACCCGGACAGTATGCGCCCGCTGATCGAGAGGGACATCGCGCAGGCGCTGGCAGCCCTTGCCGGCGGCCGACGGGAGGGCTGATCCGCCGTGCCCGCCACGCCCTGGCGCTCTCCGACTGTAAAAGCCTTGAAAAATCTTGTAATTTTTTGCGTTACCTCATTGACAATTCGACACAAAAAAGATATAGTATGCTTGCCTGTTTTTCCGGGGGAAAATGACTCAGGGAAAACAGGCAATTTTCTACGCCTTGGCACAGGTATTCCCACTGTTTGACTGCTTAAAATTTGTACAAACTATTTTTTGAAAAGGAATGGGGGAGGATAAATGTCCAAAGAGTTAATTCGCCTTGTAGATTGCTGCATGGCGTTTGACGGCGAGCTGGTTCTCGATCACATCAATCTATATTTTAACGACAGTGAGTTCCTCACATTGCTCGGACCCAGTGGCTGCGGCAAGACCACCACCTTGCGCATCATTGGCGGCTTTATTACGCCCACTTCGGGAGAAGTGCTGTTCGACGGTGTGAGGATGAATGATATTCCCCCCCATTTGCGGCAGGTGAACACCGTCTTTCAGCGCTACGCCCTCTTCCCCCACCTGAATGTCTTTGAGAACGTGGCCTTCGGCCTGCGCATCGGCAAGACGGAGACCGTGGAGGAAAACGGGAAAGCCCGGAAGAAAAAGGTGAAGATCCCGGAAGCGGAGATCCGCCAGCGGGTGCTGGAGATGCTGGAGGTGGTGAGCCTCAAAGGTTTTGAAAACCGCCGCATCACCGAGCTCTCCGGCGGGCAGCAGCAGCGGGTGGCTATCGCCCGCGCCCTGGTGAACCGGCCCAAGGTCCTTCTGCTGGACGAGCCGCTAGGGGCGCTGGACCTGCGCCTGCGCAAGGATATGCAGAACGAGCTCAAGCGTATCCAGCAGCAGCTGGGCATCACCTTTATCTATGTCACCCACGACCAGGAGGAGGCCCTCGCCATGTCCGACACCATCGTGGTGATGGACCAGGGCAAGATCCAGCAGATTGGCACCCCGGAGGACATCTACAACGAGCCGAAAAACGCCTTTGTGGCGGACTTTATCGGCGAGAGCAACATCCTGGACGGGATCATGCATGAGGACTATGTGGTGGAGTTTTTCAACCGGAAGTTCAAATGCCTGGACAAGGGCTTTGCGCCCATGGAGCCGGTGGACGTGGTCATCCGTCCCGAGGACATCGACATCGTGCCGGTGGAGAAGGGCCAGCTGAAGGGCACCGTCACCTCCGTCACCTTCAAGGGCGTCCACTATGACACCATTGTGGATTTCAAGGGCTTTAAGTGGCTCATCCAGACCACCGACTACCATCCGGAGGGGGAGACCATCGGCATCATCCTGAATCCGGACGATATCCACATCATGCACAAGAGCCAGTACTCCGGCATGTTCGGCGACTACAGCTCCTACTCTGAGGAGTACGAGGAGATGGACGACGTGACCATGCTGGACAGCGGCGGGGAGGACGGCAACCCCCAGGAGGGCAGCTATGAAGAATAGACGCTCCCGCTTCGCCGTCCCCTATGTGGGCTGGATGGCCCTTTTTGTGGTGGCCCCCATCATCCTGGTGGTGATCTACGCCTTCTCCTCCTCCGACGGCGGTTTCACCCTGGCCAATTTCACCAGGATGGGGACCTACGCGGTGGTGTTCACCCGCTCCTTCAAGCTGGCCATCATCGCCACGGCGATCTGCCTTCTGATCGGCTACCCCATCGCCTATATGATCTCCCGGGAGAGCGCCCGGTTCCAGCGCATCGCCATGATGCTTGTCATGCTGCCCATGTGGATGAACTTCCTGCTGCGGACCTACGCCTGGATGTCCATCCTGGAGAACACGGGGCTCCTCAACCGCCTCTTCGCGGCCATTGGCGTGATCGACCTGGGCAACGCCGTCAACAGCGGCCTCAACAGCCTGTGCGCCTGGCTCAACGGCGCGCTGGGCCTCCACCTCAGCACCGCCCGGAATACCGCCATGGAGTACTTCCCCATGATCAACACCCAGGGCGCCGTGGTGCTGGGTATGGTGTACAACTACCTGCCC
Source organism: uncultured Oscillospiraceae bacterium (assembly GCA_902373635.1). GTDB lineage: Bacteria > Bacillota > Clostridia > Oscillospirales > Oscillospiraceae > Pelethomonas. The sequence goes on along the minus strand of CABKMV010000031.1, from coordinate 15,855 downwards.
TTTATGATACTGCCCATCTACTCCGTCATCGAGAAGCTGGACACCAGCCTTCTTGAGGCGGCCCGGGATCTGGGCGCCAACAGTGTGGGCGTATTCCGGAAGGTCATCTTCCCCCTGAGCCTGCCCGGCGTCCTTTCCGGCATCACCATGGTGTTCGTCCCGTCGGTGTCCACCTTCGCCATCTCCAAGCTGCTGGGCGGCAGCAACCAGCTGCTGCTGGGCGACCTGATCGAGCAGCAGTTCCTGGGCACGTCCTACAACCCCTATCTGGGCTCCGCTATCGCCCTGGTGATGATGGTGATCGTGGTGGTGTGCATGGCGGTGATGAACCGCTTCGGCGAGGGCGAGGAACAGGCGGTGATGCTATGAAGACGAAGACCGCGGCGCTCAACCGCTTTTTCATGGCGCTGGTGTTCCTGTTCCTCTACGCGCCCATCTTTGTCCTGATCGTCTTTTCCTTCAACGACTCCAAAAGCCGCACCGTCTGGCAGGGCTTCACCCTGAACTGGTACGTGGAGCTGGTGCAGGACAGCTCCATCATGAGCGCGCTGTCCACCACGCTGCTGGTTTCCCTGGCGGCCACGCTGATCGCCACCGTGGCGGGGACTTTCGCCGCCGTGGGCTTTTTCAACATGAAAAGGCGCTGGCGCACCCCGCTTCTGGCGCTGAACAACATCCCCATGACCAACGCGGATATCGTCACCGGCGTGAGCCTGTGCCTGCTGTTTGTGGCCTTTTTGTCCGGCTGGTCCTCCTTTGCCGGCTGGTTCAACTCCGTCCAGGGGCTTATCCGCCTGCCCGCCCGGCTCCACATGGGGTTCGGCACCCTGCTCATCGCCCATATCACCTTTGACATCCCCTATGTGCTCCTGTCCGTGATGCCCAAGCTGCGGCAGATGGACAAAAACCTCATCGACGCGGCCCAGGACCTGGGCTGCACCTGGATGCAGGCCTTCTGGAAGGTGGTGCTGCCGGAGATCAAGCCCGGCATCGTCAGCGGCGCGCTGATCGCCTTTACCATGAGCGTGGACGACTTCGTCATCTCCTACTTTACGGCGGGGTCCACCACCTCCACCCTGGCCATGGAGGTCTATGCCATGACCAAAAAGCGCATCAGCCCCAAGATCAACGCCATCTCCACCCTGCTGTTTATCACGGTGCTGGCCCTTCTTATCATCGTGAACGTGCGGGAGGCCCGGCAGGAGAAGGCTGCGGCCCAACTCCGGAAATAAGCTGTATTTTACGGGGAGTACCCGTGGAAGAATTTATTTTTTGTATTGGAGGAATGATCAATTGAAAAAAGCGTTTGCCTTGATGTTGGCCCTTTCCATGGTGCTGGCCCTTCTCAGCGCCTGTTCCGGCGGCTCAAACGAGCAGCGGGTGGTCAACGTTTGCGGCTGGGGCGAGAACATCGACCCGGACCTCATTGAGCAGTTTGAGGAAGAAACTGGTATCAAGGTCAATTATCAGGAAGCGGACAGCAATGAGACCATGTACGCCAAGATCAAGCAGGGCGGCACCGACTACGACGTCATCGTCCCCTCCGACTATATGATCGCCCGGATGATCGAAGAGGACATGCTGGCGGAGTTGAATTACGACAATATCCCCAACTTTGATCTCATTGACGATCAATATAAGAATCTCTCCTACGACCCGGAGAACAAGTACACCGTCCCCTACACCTGGGGCACCCTGGGCGTCATCTACAACAGCTCCAAGGTGGACTATCCCATCAGCAGCTGGGGCGCCATGTTCGATGAGATGTACGCCGGCCAGATCGGCATGATCGGCAACCCCAGAGACGCGCTGGCCATCGGGCTGATGCGCCTGGGCTACTCCGTCAACACCACTGACGAGGCCCAGATCCGCGAGGCCTACCAGCTCATCGCCGACGCCAAGGCCGCCGGTGTCTATCAGGGCTTTTTCATGGATCAGCTCTACGACAAGATGGAGGCCGGCGAGACCACCATCTGCGCCTACTACGCGGGCGATTTCCTGAGCATGTACCAGAACAATAACGACCTGCGCTTCGAGGTTCCTGAGGACGGCAGCAACTGGTTCGTGGACGCCATGTGCGTACTGAAGGACGCGGAGCACAAGGAGGAGGCGGAGGAGTGGATCAACTTCATCACCTCCACCGAGGCCAGCCTGAAAAACATGGACTACATCTGGTACGCCTCCCCCAACGCCGAGGCCCTGGAGCAATATCCCGCCTACTACGAGGAGCTGTACGGCGAGGAGCTGGACCCGGAGCTGTACGCCATCATGGCCCCTTCCAAGGAGGTCCTGGCCACCTGTGAGGCCTATGAAAACCTCCCAGACGAGACCAACGCCCTCTATTCCGATCTTTGGATTGAGCTGGGGATCGAATAAAAACCAGCCTCCCAAGGGGCCAATGCCATTACGTTAAGTTATTTGGAGCGCATCGCATAATAAAAGTCCACCCCTTGTCGACGATAGGCAAAGGGTGGGCTTTTCCTATTATTGATCAATTATCATTGTTTGTGTGATTTTTATTGGTCTGCTGATTTTCCAATATTTGTGCAATATTTTTTACTTCTTGTATTAACTTTTTCATATCATCAAGGAAGTTATCAGTAGGGGTATTGACCGAATAAAACGTGGCATATATACTCCAGTCAATATTAAAAGAATCTCGATAGGTATTTTGCTCGTCTTGATAAGTAATTTCTCCAACAATTGGTCTTTTACTTGGATTATTGCGAAACTCTTCAGCGCCAAAGAAATAACTATAGCTTTGTCCAATACCTAAAATGAACTCTTGTTTTTGAAGCGTGTTTAATCTATCAATAGCAGAATCTTTACTAAGGCTGCTCAAAAAATCCGGGTCAAATTTGACTTGAACATGAGTAGCCACACGCCGCCCGTGATTAGTAAACCTCATGCCATACCATGTGCGATTCTCATATATCATTTCGTAGGTAATATGTGGGCGCTTTTCTTCTTCGTATTGTCGTTTTGCCTCTGCAAGCTGCTCCTGTGCGGCTTTCGCAGATCTTACGTTTGCCCGACAAATAAGGATTGTCGCCAAAACATAAATTGCCGTAATGAGTACCATCAATGAGCCTTCGTGCTGATCTAAGAAACAAATAAACTCTTTCATTGTTTTACCTCCGTCAGCTTTTGATACATCTTCATCAGTTCCGCGACGCAGGAGGTTTCCGTGGTTGTTTTGATGTCAAAACCATAGGCTTGCATCACGGCCTTGTCATTCTGCTGGTGGGCCTTGCGCAACTCTGGCGGCATAGTGGTTTCATCGTAAAGATCGGCAAGACTACAATCAGGATAGAGTGCGCGGGCATCTAAAATCATTTGCGCGGTTCGCTCGATTTTCTCTTGTTGTTCTGCTGAAAGATCAGGCCACGGAAACGTATTGTATACAATCGCACCAGAATAACGATAATCGCTCTTTAATCTTCCACAAACAATTCTCATCCATGACATATGAACATTGGATGTTAGCACACCAAAGTGATACATTGTAGCATCTGGAACGATTGAAACAAGATTACTCGCAATTACACTTTTATCCATAAATCCAATGGGGACATATCGCCTCCGTTCAGAAGAAACCTCCGGGATACACAAGTAATTACTGTCAGTTTGCGGAGTTGAGAAAAATAAATAGGGTTTATCTGCCAAAGCACGGGTCGGAGCGGCAGAACTACCTAATCGCATTTCGCGTACTGCCGCTAAACGATGCATGACTTCGGTATTTTTGCGATAAACCGAGGGTGATACGCCTTTGAGCCAAAGGCAATAACGGATTTCATCGTTATTGATAAAATCCTTGGACGCTATATAGCGGCGAATATGGGGAGCCAAACTTTTGTCTTTGGAAATCAGCGCATCTCTTTCCTCTTGAGATAAAATCAGATTGCCGCCATCCGATGGCTTATTTCCATACGAAATACGGGGAACCGTGCAAATGGGGGTACTCTGAGTTGTGATTAGTACATCAGGCGCATCAATCAAATAGGGATTGATATTCTTTGTTGGCTGTGATGCTACGCCGTTGGTGTAGATATACTTGGGTTGGGTATTTTCCGCAATGCTAAAACCGATAATCACGCAATGAACAGCGGCTTTTTCCTTTGCTTCGCTATTCCATTTGAATGTACGGTGTGCAAAGTCGATATGGACGTGATATTGGTTCAGCAGCTTATCCCAGAGTGGCGCAACTTGTTCGCCTTGCGTAATGCTGTTAGTGGAGACAAAAGCGGAACGGGAATTGGTTCCCTGCATCAGCGCGGCGGCTTTATGATACCATGCGCCGACATAATCAATGCTGTTGACGCGCTTACCTTTGCCAAACACGGAAACCGCTTCATCTTTCTGCGTTTTCGTCATCATGGACGCCCCCACAAACGGCGGATTTCCCATGATATAGTTCAGCTCATGCTTAGGCACCACGCTCTCCCAGTCCAGCCGCAGGGCGTTGCCCTCGATGATATTGGCGTAGGATTTCAGCGGCAGGAAGTCCAGGGACATATGTACCACATCCTCAGTTTCTTTCATCATCTGACTCTCCGCGATCCACAGAGCGGTCTTTGCCACGGTTACGGCGAAGTCGTTGATCTCAATGCCGTAGAACTGGCCGATGGACACCTGAATGGGATTGATTTCTCCCTCTCCGCCCAAAATAATCTGCCCCTCCACCTGCTTTTTGGTGGATGCAACGATCATAGACAGAGCTTCGTTCTCCAACCGCCGCAGGGAGATATATGTCTCCGTCAAAAAGTTGCCGGAACCACACGCAGGATCAAGGAATTTCAAGGCCGCAAGGCGGCCTTGAAAGCTCATGAGCTTTCCGCGCTTTGCCCGTTCCACAGTGATTTCTTTGATTGCCGCCAGTTCTTCCCTCAGTCCGTCCAGAAACAACGGGTCAATGACTTTGTGGATATTCTCAATGCTGGTGTAGTGCATCCCGCCGGAGCGCCGGGTATCCGGATTCAAGGTGCTTTCAAAGACCGCCCCGAAGATGGTGGGGCTGATAGCCGACCAATCAAAGTCCCCGCTGGCCTTTTCCAGCAAAAGCGTTTTCAATTCCTCGGTAAACGGCGGAATCTCAATGCTCTCGTCCGCAAACAAGCCGCCGTTGACATAGGGGAACGCGGCTAGCGCCGGGTTGTCATCCGCAAGATATTTGTCCCGTTCCTCCGGCTTTTGATCCAAAATCTTGAATAGTTCCACCAATGCCTTGCGGAGACCGCTGACAGGAATATCCCGGAGATAGTCATGGAACATCCCATGACCGCCGAATATCCCAGCATCCTCGGCGTAAAGGCAGAACACCAGACGGACGCAGAGGGCGTTCAGGCTTTTCAGCGTCTCCGGGGCCGCGGGGTCTTTGTACTGCTTCAAAAGCGCGTCATAGAGAACTCCGACAAGCTCGCCAGCCTTCAAGGAGACTTCCATCTCTTTTTTGATGCTGCTGTCCCCAGTGTCCACCAAAAACTGCAAACGGTAGTATTCCGTTTCCAGATCACACAGCTTGATAATTTCCGGGTCGCCGGTGGGCCGCTCCATGTCGTAGACGTAGAACTCGGCAAAGTTACAGGTGACGATCCAACGGGGGCGCTGAGAATAGGGCAGTTCGCCGGCATACCGTTTGGCTTGTTGAAACGGCGTCAGCAACGAGCCGTCGGACTGTTTGATGGGCTTGTTTAAGTCCTTCCCAACACTCTTTTGCTCAATGAGAACATGCGTGGACGGAATAAAGCCGTCAATAAAACTGGTGTGGTCAAGCATGATCTGATCTTCAAAGGTGATGAATTTATCCGGTTCTTCCACGCCGTAGACCTTTTGCAGCAGCGCAAGCCAAAAGGTCTGGCTATGGCCTTTCTCATAACCTTTGCCCTGCCAATCAGCGGCAAACTGTTTCGCGGCGGCGCGGCGCTGTGTATCTGTCATGGCATGTTCCTCCATTTAGGGATTTTGTCGACTTTTTGATCATACCATAGGCTAGTCGGTTTTTCCAGATATGATGAACGGATTGATGGGGATTCCGCAAATATCGTGCAATTTTTTAGCCATTATAGAAACTAGTTGATATTTTCTTGCTTTTCTTAACTTAACGGCTTTTTCTGGGAAGTCCGCCGCAGACAGCTCCTGCAGCCTGCGCTCACCGCCTGCTCTCTCCATTTTTTGACACAAGGGCTAAAAAACATCCCCCTGGGCGGGTTGCGCTCCGCCGCCGGAGGAGGCTATAATAAGGGCAATCGCCCCCTCTGGCGGCGGAATGTAGGACGCCGCCAGAGAAAAGCCCCGGCTGGCTGCAACCCAGGCCGGGGCGAACCGACCGGGATCCGGAAGAAAACCGGCGGCTGCTTGTATTATACTGCATCCGCCTCCAAAAGAAAAGGAGTTTTTTTATGAGAGCACCCAAACGTACCGTCTCCCTGCTGCTGGCCGCCGCCCTGCTGCTGGCCCTGGCCGCCTGCGGCGGGAAAAACACAGACAACACCCAGCAGAGCCAGCCCACTCAGCAGGACCAGCCGGCCGCCCCGGCCGACAACGGCCAAAGTTCCGATACTCGCACCATCACCGACGGCAACGGCCGGCAGGTAGAGATCCCCCAGACGGTGGAGAGCATCGTCTGCGTGGGCGTGGGCGCCCTGCGCTACAGCTGCTACATGGGCGCCCAGGACCTGGTGGTGGGCGTGGAGGACTATGAGACCAAGGCTGGCATGTCCCGGCTGTATAATTATGTCAACTTCGATAGATTTTCCTCCCTCCCTGTCACCGGCACCAACGGCGAGCCCTACGTGGAGGAGATCATCGGCGTTTCCCCCCAGGTGATCGTCATGTCCTCCTATGCCTCCGTGGACGCCGACGACCTCCAGAGCAAATCCGGCATCCCCGTGGTGGTGGTCCCCGGCAGCGACACCACCCTGGACGACAAGGCCTATGAGACCATCCGTATCCTGGGCGAGCTCTATGGCAAGGAGGACCGGGCCCAGGAGCTGACCGCGTATCTCCACGGGATCGAGGAGGACCTGGCCCAGCGCACCGAGGGAATCGCCGACGAGGACAAGCCCTCCGCCTATGTCTGCGGCGTGTCCTTCAAGGGCGCCCACGGCTTCGAGGGTACCGAGGCCAACTACGGCCCCTTCGTCCTCATCCGGGCCAACAACCTGGCGGACGCCACCGGTCAGGAACTGGCCTTTGACATTGACCCGGAGCAGGTTCTTGTCTGGGACCCCGATGTGATCTTTGTGGACTTCAACGGCCTGGACCTCATCCGGGAGGACTACGCCAAAAACCCGGACTTTTACAACAGCCTTACCGCTGTGAAGGAGGGCAGGGTCTACTCCCAGATCTCCTTCCGCTCCAGCGCCTCCAACCTGGAGACCGCCCTGGCCGACGCCTACTATGCCGCCACGATCCTGTACCCGGAGCAATTCGCCGACATTGACATCGAGGCAAAGGCTGGTGAGATCTTCGAGACGCTGCTGGGCGTCAATCCCTACAACGACCTGAAGGAGGCCGGCTATGTATTCGGTCCCGTCCAAATCGGCCAATAGCGCCGTCGATCCCGCCTACCACCGCAACCAGGTCCGCAGCGTCGCCTTTCTCATCCTTCTGGCGGTGCTGCTCCTCCTGGCCATCCTGCTCTCCCTCTGCGCGGGGTCCTATCAGACCCCCGTGGCGGAGCTGGTCCGCGCCGTATTCGGCAGGGCCTCCGATGACAAAATCAACCTGATCGTCCGCAGCAACCGTCTCCCCCGCATCTGCACCGCCCTCATCGCCGGCGGCGGCCTGGGGATCTCCGGCTGCGTGCTCCAGGCCATTCTCCGCAACCCCCTGGCCTCCGCCTCCACTCTGGGCGTGTCCCAGGGCGCCAGCTTCGGCGCGGCCTTTGCTATCATCGTACTGCAGATGGGGTCCGTCGGCGGTATGGGGAGCGTCGCGGTCCCTCTGTGCGCCTTCGCGGGCAGCATGGCGGTGGCCCTGGTGATCCTGGGATTGAGCCGGTTCCGGCAGGTTTCCCCGGAGGGGATCGTCCTGGCGGGCGTGGCCATCAGCTCCATGTTCACCGGCGCTACCACCCTCCTCCAGTACTTTGCGGACGAGGTACAGCTGTCCACTCTGGTGTTCTGGACCTTTGGCGATCTGGGGGGGACAGACTGGGGCGATGTGGGCAGGATGTGCGCCGTCGTCCTCTGCGCCAGCGTCTGCTTTGTGCTCCACCGCTGGGATTTTAACGCCCTGCTCAGCGGCGAGGAGACCGCCGTCAGCCTGGGCATCAACGTGCGGCGGCTGACCATGGTCAACATGATCCTCTGCTGCCTCACCGCCTCGGTGGTCGTCTCCTACATTGGCCTCATCAACTTCATCGGCCTGGTGGCGCCCCATATCGTGCGCCTGGTGGTGGGCAACAACCACGTCTACCTGATCCCGGGCTCGGCCCTGGCGGGCGCTGTGCTGCTCCTGCTGGGCGATCTCTTTGCCCGGGTGGTCATCAGCCCGGTGATATTGCCCATCGGCGCCATCACCTCCTTCCTGGGGGGGCCGCTGTTCCTGTACCTTCTGTTCAAGGGAGGGAAAAAGGAATGCTGAGCGTGGAAAACCTGGACTTCCACTACCGCGGCGGCCCTGCAGTGCTGGACAAGGTCAGCTTCCAGGTGGAGGACGGCCAGTTCCTGGCCATCCTGGGCAACAACGGCGTGGGTAAGAGCACCATGCTCAAATGCTTCAACCAGATCCTCCGCCCGGACGGCGGCAGGGTCCTGATGGACGGTGTGGATCTGCTGAAGCTGTCCGGCCGGGAGGTAGCCAGGCGCGTGGCCTTCGTGGCCCAGAGCGTCCCCAGCACCCAGATGACGGTCCACGACATCGTCATGCTGGGCCGGCGGCCCTACATGCGCTGGGGGTTCACGGAGGAGGACCACCGGATCGTCCATGAGGCCATGGATCAGCTGGAGCTGTCCCCCATGCGGGGGCGGTTTTTGAACCAGCTCTCCGGCGGTGAGCGCCAAAAAGTCATGCTGGCCCGCGCCCTGGCCCAGCAGCCCAGGATCCTGCTTTTGGACGAGCCCACCAGCAGCCTGGACATCCAGAACCAGTACCAGGTGCTGGAGATCGTCCGGGATATCTGCCACCGCACCGGCATCACCGCTATCCTGGTCATCCACGACCTGAATCTGGCCCTGCGGTTCTGTGACCGCTTCCTGCTGCTCCGCCAGGGCCGGGTCTACCGCTGCGGCGACCGTTCCATTTTGGACCGCCAAGCCCTGCTGGATGTATACCATGTCCACGCCCAGGTGGCACAGGTGAACGGCCAGGATCTGGTACTGGTGGACTGATCGTTTCTGAACAATTATGAGAGGGGATTTGAATATGAGCAAGCAATTGGACGAGGACAGATCCTTGTGGGAGAAAGCTGTGGCGTTTCACGGCCACTCCTGCGGCGGATTAACCATTGGCTATAAGGCGGCTCTGTACGCCATGGAGCTGCTGGAGCTGACCTTTTCTGAGGATGAGCAGGTGGTCTGCATCACGGAGAACGACGCCTGCGGCGTGGACGCCATCCAGTCCATCCTGGGCTGCAGCGTGGGCAAGGGCAATCTGCTCTTCCACATACGGGGCAAGCAGGCCTTCTCCTTTTACAACCGCGCCAGCGGCAAGTCCGTGCGCCTGGTGCTGAAGCCCCGCCCGGAGGGAATGACAAAAGAGGAGTCCTTCGCCTACTACCAGTCCCTGGAGCCGTCAGAGATGTTCGAGGTCAAGCCGGCCTCCCTCCGTCTGCCGGAGAGCGCCCGCATCTTCCGCTCCGTGGTCTGTGACGGCTGCGGCGAAACCACCGCAGAGCATCTGGTCCGCCTGCAGGAGGGGAAGATGCTGTGCCTGGACTGCTTTGCGGCCTATAACCGGTTCGACGTTTGATTGGAACAGATCAAGAAAAGAGGGAGCGCCCCGCAGGGGGCGCTCCCTCTCAGGTTGTCAAAAAAGTCCGCAGACTTTTTTGACAACCTGTAAAAATGCCGTTACTTTTGCGCTTTTCTGGCGCAAAAGTCCTCGCTGCGCTCGCCGCAAGCCTTGCGCGGCAAGGCGTTGCGGGGCATTCGATCCTATTCGAGGAGGGCCGTGCCCCCTCGAGCTCCCCCTTTATCCTTCGTCTCCTTCCTGATCGATACCTGGTTTTTGACACGCTCAGAGGGAGCGCCCCGCAGGGGGCGCTCCCTCTCTGTTTCGTTCCCGCTTCGCTTCCGAGGCCCGCCGCTCAATAGGAGCTAATGGCCATGGAGGCGTCGTCCTCCCCCTTCTCGATGGAGCGGACAGAAAGGTAGTACTGCAGCTCGTCGCTGACCTTTACCAGCACCCGGTCCCCCACCCTGCGGCCCAGCAGCGCCTTGCCCACCGGGGACTCCTTGCTGATACGGCCCTGGAGCGCGTCCTGCCGCAGCGTCGTCACGATCTGGATAGACATCTCCTTCTGGAGCTTCTCGTTGAATATGACCACCTTGTCAAACAGCCCCACCACATCCTCCTTGGAATCGGCGGAAATCACCTTCGCCGTCCGGATCATCCTGTCCAGGTACCGGATACGGCTGTCGTTGCGGTTTTTCTCCTGCTTGGCGCACTTATACTCAAAGTTCTCGCTGAGGTCGCCGAAGGCCCGGGCGATCTGCACATCCTCGATCAGCTTCGGCCGCAGCACCCGGACGCGGTAGTCCATCTCCTCCCGCATCTTTCGGATATCCACCTCTGTCAGTTCGTCATACATGGCACACACCTCGCCTTTCCTTTCCAGCTATTATACCACCCGCGGCGGGAAAAGGGAACGCCCCGGGGCCTGCCTGAAGAAAATTTTTCAGTCTAAAACCACAAATTTGCACAATCCCTCTTGACAAATATCAAAATCTATAGTATATTTTAACCATCCTAACAAGGAGGTACGGTCCGATGTACAAGGTAGCCTGATCCGCAGGAGGGACCTTTGTATCTGCGGATCACCGCGATTTCTTCCCGAGCGAGGAAACCTTTTCGCACACGAAAGCAGCATGGATCACTGGATCCGAGGAAGAGTACGACTCTTGATTTGCACTGTCTGAGCGTTCTGCAAAAGCGATTTTCTGACCTAGGGAACCTGGAAAGGTGGACAACACGGTTGACAACAGAATACGTGCAATAGCCCCACGACTGTAAGAACGGTTGTGGGGCTATTGCTGTCTATATACGGAGGGGGGTGCTGCCTGCCGGCCTCAGGCTGTCGAAAAAGTCTGTGGACTTTTTCGACAGCCTGCAAAAATGCCGTTACTTTCGCGCCTTTTCTGGCGCAAAAGTCCTCGCTGCGCTCGCCGCAAGCCTTACGCGGCAAGGCGTTGCGGGGCATTTGATCCAATTCGAGGTGGGCTCTGCCCCCTCGAGCTCCCCCTTATCCTTCCTCTCCTTCCTGATCGATACCTGGTTTTTGACAGCCTGAAGCCGGCCGGGGATTCTCCCCGGCCGGCCTTTCCCTATATTTTTGTGCTGCCCCTTACTCGGCGTCGCCAAAAAACTTCTCATGGACGGCGCGGACAGCGGCGGTGGCATCGTTCTCGTCGATAAGGACGGAGACGCGGATCTCGCTGGTATTGATCATCTGGATATTGATATTGGCGTCATAGAGGGCCTCGAACATCTTGGCCGCCACGCCGGGGGTGGTCATCATACCGGCGCCCACAATGGATACCTTGGCGATCTTGTCCTCCACGGTGATGTGGTCGAAGCCCAGGCTCTCCTTCTGCCCCTCCAGCACCTTTACGGCTTCCTCCACGTCGGCCCGGGGCAGGGTGAAGCTGATGTCCTTGCTCTCGCCTCGGCCGATGGACTGGATGATAGCGTCCACATTGATGCGGGCCTTGCCCAGCAGGGAGAAGATGCGGAAGGCGACCCCGGGATTGTGGGCCACACCCACCACGGCGATCCGCGCGATGCTGGTATCCTTCGCCACACCGGCGATATTTGTCTTTTCCATTTTGGCAACCTCCTTGACTTTCGTGCCGGGCTTGCGCTCCAAGCTGGACACGACTTCCATATTCACATGATATTTCTTCGCCAGCTCCACGCTGCGGTTGTGGAGGACCTGGGCCCCCTGGCTGGCCAGCTCCAGCATCTCGTCATAGGTGATCTCCTGGAGCTTTTTTGCGTTGGGTGCGACCCGGGGATCCGTGGTATACACGCCGTCCACATCGGTGTAGATCTGGCAGAGGTCCGCGTGGAAAGCGGCGGCCAGGGCCACCGCGCTGGTATCGGACCCGCCCCGGCCCAGGGTGGTCACGTCGCCAAAGCGGTTGACGCCCTGGAAGCCCGCCACAAGGACAATCTTGTTCTTGTCCAGCTCCTGCTGGATGCGCTCCGCGTCGATCTTCTTGATGCGGGCGTCGCTGTAAGCGCTGCTGGTGTGGATGCCCACCTGCCAGCCGGCCAGGCTGATGACCGGCAGGCCCATGCTCTCCAGGGCCATGGCGCACAGGGCGATGGAGATCTGCTCGCCGGTGCTCAGGAGCATATCCATCTCCCGCTTGGAGGCCCGGGGATTGATCTCCTTTGCCTTCTCGATCAGGTCATCTGTGGTATCCCCCTGGGCAGACAGGACGACCAGCACCTGGTTCCCCGCCCGGTAAGTATCGGCGATGATGCCGGCCACGTTCCGGATACGCTGCGCGTCCCGGACGGAGCTGCCGCCGAATTTCTGTACGATCAGTTTCATGTGGGTACTCCCCTTCTCTGGAAAATTTAGCTGGCACTCCATTATAGTGCCAGATCGATCATTTGGTTATCGCAGCACAGGCAGCAGCGCCTCGGCGCCCACCCGCTGGGCCAGCGTCTTGGCCTCTTTATAGGCAATGGGCCCCACGACGACCGCGCCGTTGGACAGCACTTCGCTGCCGGGCGGCGGCGTGAGCTCGCCCCGCAGGTACCAGAAGAGCTCCAGCTCCGTCTCGAAATCCACCATCTCAGCCGGCTCGCTCCAGCCCAGGTTCCGCCGCCTGCCGCGGTGCTCCAGCGCGTCGATGATATCCCCCATGACGGCGGAGGCCGTGGGCAGATCCCCGGCGCCGCGGCCATAGAACATCACGTCCCCCACGGCGTTGCCGCGGATCATAATGGCGTTGAACACATCGTCCACCATGGAGACCGGGCAGCTGACCGGTACCAGATGGGGCACCACAAAGGCCGTCTGACGGCCGTCCGGGAGCTTCATGGCCCGGCCCAGCAACTTGATGCGATAGCCGGCGCCGCTGGCGATGGCCACATCCCTCAGATCGATGGCGGTGATGCCCTGGGTGTGGACGCACTCAGGCCGCACCTCCTTCCCCCAGGCCAGGTCGGACAGGATGCAGATCTTGCGGCAGGCGTCCACGCCCTCCACATCGGCGGCGGGATTCTGCTCGGCGTAGCCCTTGGCCTGGGCCTCCTTCAATGCCACCGCAAAGTCCACGCCCTCCTTCACCATGCGGGTGAGGATGTAGTTGGTGGTGCCGTTGAGGATGCCCGCCACCTCCTGGATCTGGTTGCCGGCCAGGCACTGGAACAGGGGGCGCAGCACCGGGATGCCGCCCCCCACGCTGGCCTCGAAGAGGTAGTTGACGTTCTTCTCCCTGGCGATGGCAAGCAGCTCCCTGCCGTGGGCGGCCACCAGCTCCTTGTTGGATGTGACCACATGCTTGCCCGCCAGCAGCGCCCGGCGGGTGAACTCCAGGGCCACCTTGGCGCCTCCGATGGACTCCACCACCACCTCCAGCTCCGGGTCGTTCTCCAGGATGGAGAAATCCTTCACCGCCTTATCGGCATAGGGGGTGTTGGATAAGTCTCGGACATCCAGAATATACTTGAGCTGGAGGGGCTCCCCCAGCTTCCGGGCAATGGACGCGCCGTTGAGGCGGAGGACCTCCGCCACGCCGCTGCCCACGGTCCCAAAGCCCATGATCGCAAAATATGCCATACCTACTCTCCCCTTTTCTCTCAACCGGCCAGAATTTCAAATTTGAACACGCCCTCCGTACCGGAGACGTTGGCGATCAGCTCCTCCAGGCTCTGGGCCATATCGGAGGTCTCCGCGGAGATGGTCACGGCCGCGCAGCCGTTGGTGGGAATACTCTGGTTGATCGTCAGTATATTCGCGCCGCTGCCGGCAAAAATAGACAGTACATTGCTCAGTACGCCGGGGTTATCCTTGAGCATGGTGTAAAACGTGATGATATGCCCTGACTTCATGTCATTGAAGGGCTGCACCGCGTCCTTGTATTTATAGAAGGCGCTGCGGCTGATGCCCACCTGCCGGGTCGCCGCCCCCACTGTGTCCGCCTCGCCGGTCTGCATCATGCGCTTGGCCTCCGCCACCTTGATAAAGATCTCCGGCAGCGCCTCGGCAGACACAATATAGAACTTGGTCTTTATCGCCATTTGTACCCCTCCTGTGTTCATATGTCCTTAGGTGGGGACATTGTATCACAGCTGTCCGCCAGATACAACCAAAATCCCGCCACCATTATTCACAAAATTTCCCTTCCCTGCCGGAGAAAAGAGGTGCAATTTATCCACATGTCGCAGCTAGGTGTCTTCTTCCAGAGAACAGTGACCGTCCTTTTATGGCTGGCGGGGGGCTACGTCTTCCTCCGGTGGCTGCTGGTCCCCCTGCTCCCCTTCCTGCTGGCCCTGGGACTCAGCGCCGTGGCAGAACCCCTGGTCTGCCGCCTTGGCCGCGTGCTGCGCGTCAAGCGCGCCTTTGCCGCCGCCCTGGTCACGACGGTCCTGCTGCTGCTGGCGGGGGGCGGGCTCACGCTGCTGATCCTGCGCCTGGGGCTGGAGCTGCGGGAGTGGTCGGCCCGCCTGCCGGAACTGATCGCCGGCTTCCCCGCGCTGTGGAACAGCACGCTGGACCGCATCGAAAACTGGTACAGCGCCTGCCCCGCCTTTATCCGCTCGGCCCTGGACGGCCTGGCCGCCCAGCTGACCAGGGAGGGGCCCTCCCTGGCGGGGACGGTGGGCAGCTGGCTCATGGGGGCGGCCTCCGGCCTGGTGGCCGCTCTGCCCGACGTGGGGCTGTTCCTCGTCACTACCATACTGGCGGTCTATTTCACCAGCCTCAGCTATCCCGCTATCCTCGCCTTTCTCAAGCGGCAGCTGCCCCCATCCTGGCAGTCCCGCTGCCGCCAGGCGGTACACTGCTGCCGCTCCACTATTCTTAAGTGGCTGCGGGCGGAGCTGCTGCTGATCCTGGTAACATTTCTGATCCTGCTGGGAGGCTTCACATGGATGGGTCTGGACTTTGCTCTGCTGGCGGCCACCTTTACCGCCCTGGTGGACGCCCTGCCGGTGCTGGGGACCGGCACGGTGCTGATCCCCTGGGCGGTCGTCTGCCTGCTGCTGGGGGACAGCGGCCGGGCCCTGGCCCTGCTGGCACTGTACGCTGTAGCCATGCTGACCCATAGCCTGCTGGAGCCCCGGCTCCTGGCCGGGCAGGCGGATCTCCCCCCCATCACCGCCCTGCTGGCCATGTATCTGGGCTTCCACTTCATGGGCGTAGGCGGCATGATCCTGCTGCCTGTCCTTCTGCTGCTGGTCAAGCAGCTCCAGGACGCCGGGGTAGTGCGGATTTGGAAATAGATAGGACAAAAGTGTAAGGAGGCGGCTGGAAAACCAGCCGCCTCCTTGTGCGTGGGGCAAGCCTTGTTTACTTTTCGATGTTTTCGCAGAAGCGGGCCAGGATGGCGGCCACCTGGGCGCGGGTAGCCGCAGCCTGGGGATTCAGCAGATCGCCGTCGCCGGTGAGGATACCCTGCGCAACCGCCCAGGCCATGGCCTCCTCCGCCCAGCTGCTGACGCTCTCGCCGTCGGTGA
>CABKMV010000030.1 GCA_902373635.1 uncultured Oscillospiraceae bacterium | reverse complement strand
CGTTTATTTGCTACTCCTTTTGGCATAATTAACACCCCACTTGTTATTCAGTATACCATACTGTCTAACAAATGGGGTGCAATTCAGTTCTGCCCGGCTCTTTTTTCGCCTTTTTTGTTCCGCCCCTCTTAAGGGAACCTTAAAAAAAGATCAAACAAAGGGGATGCGGAATCGATACAAATCGGATACATGGGCCGATAGAATGAAATTACAAAGGGAGTGGAACATTCTTCCGGCCGCTTGCGTCAGTAACGGCGTAAGGAGAAGGCGGACAGTTCCCCCCGTCAAGGAGACTTGCGCGCCGGCTTGCCGGCGGCGGCCGGGGCCGCGCCGGAGGGGCGCGTGAAAACAAGGAGGATTTTATGAGAGTGCATGGGAAAAAGCTGACCGCGCTGCTGCTGGCGGCCTGCATGCTGCTGGGCCTGGCGGCCTGCGGCAGCGAGAACGGCGACAGTGCCGATCAGCTCAGCGGCACAGTCTATGTGCCGGAATTTGTTGACATGGACCTGGATCTGGAGTACGTCAACAGCGGCTGCTCAGACGGCTCCAACGCCTACCTGGTGGGCGAGATCGTCACCTATATGCTGCGGGACGCCGAGGGGCAGGAGGTCAAGACCCTGACCCAGGAAGAGGCGCAGAAATACTGGAACGGCGAGCTCACCACAGAGGACGGCTCCTATGCGGACAGTACATACCGCTACGCCATCTTCCGCGTGTCCCTGGAGAGCGGCGAGGCGGCGGAGCTGGAGAACTATGAGCCCGTCGCCATCCCCGAGGGGTACGAGGGCAATTCCTACATCAGCGACATCCGCATGGGTGCCGACGGAACGATCTGGATCACAGAGCAGCTGTCGACCTATAAATTCGACCTCCCGGCCGACTTTGACCCGGAAAACGACGACCAGTGGAACTACTACACCTCGGGCGAAGACACGCAGATCCAGCGCCAGCTGGATTCCACCGGCAACGAGCTCTCCCGCGTCGACACCAGCGGCCTGACGGAGAAGCTGGATATGGACTATATCAACAATATGGTCATCGACCCCAGCGGGAACTTCATCGTCTCCGGCCAGAAGAATACCGAGACCACCAGCGAGACGAAGATCACCGCCCTGGATAAGGACATGAACAAGCTCTTCGAGATCAGCGAGGAGGACCTGTGGGGCCAGCTGATCCTGCTGGGGGACGGTTCCGTGGGCGTTATCACATCCTACAACGACCTGGAGACGAATACCTACAAGCGGGTGATGAAGACCGTCGACGTGGCGGCCAAGGGCTGGGGCGAGGAGTACACCCTGCCCCAGAACGCCTATACCGCCTATACGGGCAGCGACAAGTACCTCTTCTATTATGACAACAACGACTCCCTCTACGGCTACAACAAGGATACCGGGGAGGGGGAGAAGATCCTGGCCTGGAGCTCCGCCGACATCAACAAGAACGACCTGATGTTCTTCAGCTTCCTGGAGGACGGCCGCGTGGTGGCCATGACCCGGTCCTGGCGCGGCAGCGGCGTTGCCACGGAGCTGGCCGTCCTGACGGAGCAGCCCGCCTCCGTCCTGGCGGACAAGACCATCCTGACCTACGCCACCATGTACCTGGACTACGACGTGCGCAACAGGATCATTGACTTCAACAAGAGCAACACCAAGTACCGCATTGAGATCAGGGACTACTCCGAGTACAACACGGATACCGACGCCACCGCCGGCCTGACCAAGCTGAACGTGGAGATCGGGGCCGGCAACCTGCCCGATATCCTGGACACCAGCAACATGCCCATTACCCAGTACGGCGCCAAGGGGATCCTGGAGGACCTGTGGCCCTACATCGACAACGACCCCGACCTGGGCCGGGAGGCGCTGATGGAGAATGTGTTCAAGGCCGCGGAGCAGGACGGGAAGCTCTACCAGATCTTCAGCAACTTCTCCATCCAGACCGTGGGCGGCGCGCCCAGCGTGGTGGGGGACCGGCTCAGCTGGACCCTGGAGGATATGAAGGCGGCCCTGGCCTCCATGCCCGAGGG
The DNA here is from genome assembly GCA_902373635.1 of uncultured Oscillospiraceae bacterium. Classification (GTDB taxonomy): domain Bacteria; phylum Bacillota; class Clostridia; order Oscillospirales; family Oscillospiraceae; genus Pelethomonas. The sequence goes on along the minus strand of CABKMV010000030.1, from coordinate 27,594 downwards.
CTGCATGCTCTTCAGTGAGGGCAACACCAAGAGCGACATGCTCCGCACGGTCATAAGCCAGAACCTGAGCGGCTTTGTGGACTGGGACAGCGGCAAGTGCAGCTTCAACAGCGAAAACTTTATCTCCATGCTGGAGTTCTGCAACTCCTTCCCCGCGGAGTACGACTGGAGCAGCGTGGACTGGGAGGAGTACGAGGATGAGCCCACCCGCATCCAGAGCGGCAAACAGATGCTCTCCGCCCTCTCCCTCTACGACTTCCAGAGCATCCAGATGTACAAGGCCATGTTCGGCGGCAGCGTCTCCTTCGTGGGCTACCCCATGGAGGACGGCAGCGTGGGCAGCACCTTCTCCATCGGCAACGGCATGGCCATGTCCACCAAGTGCAAGGACAAGGACGGCGCCTGGGCGTTCATGCGGGAGATGCTCCTGCCCCAGGACGAGGAGGACAGCTACCATTACTACGGCAATTTCCCCACCAACAAGTCCGAGTTTGAGAAGATGGCGGCGGAGAACATGAAGGCGGACTACCAGCTGGATGAAAACGGCAACCCGGTCCTGGATGAGCACGGCAACAAGGTGGAGATATCCCACGGCGGCTGGGGCTGGGGCGATCTGCAGATCAATATCTACGCCACCACCCAGGAGGAGTACGACCAGATCATGGAGCTGTACAACTCCATCACCAGTATCTACGAATATGACGACAAGATCTTCGATATCGTCAACGAGGTAGCCGCCTCCTATTTCAACGGCGACAAGACCGTGGAGGATACCGCCAACCTGATCCAGAGCCGTGTGGAGCTCTATGTCAATGAGAGCAAGTAAAGGCAAGATGAAAAAAACAAAGGCGGCGGACAGGAAGGGGCGGGCCGGCAGCCGTGCCCTGCGGGCGTGGAACGTGAGCAACGAGCGCCTGCGGGACACCCTGCACAGCCTGTGCTTCCTGGGTCCCAGCCTGCTGGGCGTGATGGTGTTCTTCATCGTGCCCTTCCTGGTGGTCGTTTTCTACTCCGTGATCCGCAGCCCCATCAACCCGGAGTTTGTGGGCCTGGATAACTTTATCGCGGTGCTGAAGAACTCCTCTTTCCAGACCGCGGCCAAGAACACCGCTATGTTTTCCATCATAGCGGTGCCTCTTGCTGTGGTGCTGAGCCTGGGCCTGGCGCTGATCCTGGAGTGCCGCATCCCGTGCAAGAGCCTGTTCCGCACCTTTTTCCTCAGCCCCATGATGGTGCCTGTGGCCTCGGTGGTGCTCATCTGGCAGGTGGTGTTCCACTATAACGGGACGCTGAACGTGATCCTCTCCCATTTTGGCGTCGATCCCATCGACTGGCTGAACTCCCCCTACTGCCTGCTGGTGATCGTGGTGCTGTTTTTGTGGAAGAACCTGGGCTACAACATGATCCTCTTCATGGCGGCGCTGAACAACATCCCCAAGGAGCTTCTGGAGGTGGCGGATGTGGAGGGGGCCAGCGCGGCCCACAAGTTTTTCAATATCAAGCTGCGCTACCTCTCGCCCACGGTGCTGTTCGTGACGATCCTCTCCATCATCAACTCCTTCAAGGTGTTCCGGGAGATCTACCTGCTGACGGGGGACTACCCCTACACGGGGCTGTACATGATGCAGCACTTCATGAACAACACCTTCAAGGTCACGGACTACCAGAAGATGTCCACGGCGGCGGTGCTGATGGCGCTGGTGATGGTGGTGCTCATCGCGCTGCTGTTCAAGGCGGAGGACATCTTTGGAAAGGACGTGGAGGGATGAAAAAGAACCGCTATCTTGGCCGCGCCCTGCTGACGCTGCTGGCCGCCTTCTTCGCCCTCGCCTTCCTGCTGCCCACGGTGCTGACCATCACCAACTCCTTCATGACCCAGAGCGAGATCAGCGCCAACTACGGCAAGGTGTTCTCCTCCGCCGCCGGGGACGGGAAGGCGTATATCTCCCAGGCGGTGAACCTGAAATTCATCCCCGACAAGGTGAGCCTCTCCCAGTACATCACGGTGCTCATCAAGAGCCCGGACTACCTGCTGAAGTTCTGGAACTCCGTGATACTGGTGGTGCCCATCGTGCTGCTCCAGCTGGCCGTGGCGTCCATCACGGCCTACGGCTTCACCCGCTGGCGGGGCAAGGTGAGGGCCTTCCTGTTCTTCTTCTATGTGATATTGATGCTGATGCCCTATCAGGTGACGCTGGTGCCCAACTATCTGGTCAGCGACTGGCTGGGGATCCTGAACACCCGGTGGGCCATTATCCTCCCGGGCATGTTCGCACCCTTCTCGGTGTTTTTGCTGACCAAGTCCATGCGGCGCATCCCGGCGTCGCTGATCGAAGCGGCCAAGCTGGACGGCTCCAGCGAGTGGCAGATCTTCAAGGACATCTGCCTGCCCCAGTGCCGCAGCGCGCTGTACTCCATCGCCATTTTGGTGTTCATCGACTACTGGAACATGGTGGAGCAGCCTATCGTCCTTCTGCCCGACGCAACCAAACAGCCCCTGTCGGTGTACCTGTCCACCATCAACGCCAGCGAGGTGGGGCTGGCCTTCGCCATCGCCACGATCTATATGGTGCCCTGCCTGCTGCTGTTCCTCCACGGCGAGGACTATCTGGTGGAGGGGATCGCCCATCAGGGCTCTGTCAAGGGCTGAGCCAACTCCGTGTGAAAGGAAGAAGAAACAATGGAAGTGAAAGAGAAATCCAAGAAGAGGGAATTGATCAAGACCATCGCCATTATCTTCCTGGCGGTGCTGCTGGTGCTGACCTTCTTCTCCAATACGATCATGAACCGCTCCCTGCCCGAGGTGTCCACCCAGTCCATCTCCTCCGGCACCATCAACGCCAAGATCCGCGGCAGCGGCACCGTCTCCGCCAATGAGAGCTACGAGGTCATCATCAACCAGACCCGGGAGGTGCGGTCTGTCTGCGTCAAGGTAGGGGATACCGTGGAGCAGGGGGACCTGCTCTTCGTGCTGGGGGATGTGGAGAGCCAGGAGCTCAAGGACGCCCAGGAGCAGCTCCAGACCCTGAATATCAACTATCAGAAGCAGCTGCTGAACCTCTCCAAGGAGTACGCTGCCGAGGACCGCAGCATCCAGGCCCTCCAGGAGGACCTGCAGAAGGCCACCGAGCAGCGGGACGCCAACCAGGTGACGGAGGCGGAGATCTCCTACGCCAAGGGGGACCTGGCCGCGGCCAAGACCGAGCTGAGCCAGATCGGCTTGGTGCTGGAGGAGCTCAACGCCATCATGGCGGACAATGAGGAGTACCAGAACGCCAAGACACAGGTGAGCGAGCTGCAATCCAAGGTCACTACATTGCAAAATTCCGTGGCTGAGTATCAGTCGCAGCTTAATGAGATCGATACCAGCGGCAGTGTGGATATATCAAAAAGGTTTGAGGAGGCAAAGACCACGGCTGCCAACGCGCAGAAAGTACTTGACAGCGATTGGAAAACCTACCAGACGACCTTTGAGAGCTTGGTTCAGGCTGTGCAAAAGACATATTACAGCGCATGGGATGATTACAAAAATAAAAACTATGTTCAGCTGAAAAGCTATATTGATGCCTATCTGGCAAATAATTCCTCGGGGGAGGATCATGACAAATACAGTACGGCCTATAATGCGCTCTTGAAGGATCAGGAGACCTTGGACACGGCGATAGCTGCCAGAGATCAGCTGGAAAAGGACCTGTCCGATGCCAACAACAGCACTGCTGCCCAGCGGGCTGCTATCCAGTCCAAGCTGAACCAGGCCAACGCCGAGCTCTCTTCCGCCAACTACCAGCTCCAGCAGGCCAACTACGCCCTCTCCCAGGCGGAGAACAGCAACACCACCCTCAAAAACCAGATCAAGGACTACGAGGCCGCCCAGCGGCAGCAGAACGCCCTGATCGAGACGTTGAACCAGACCGTCACCGACCTGGAGGCGAAAAAGACCGCCTACGACGCGGCGGTGGCCACCATCGAGGAGAAGGAGCAGGCCCTGGAGGACGCCCTGAGCGGCAAGGACATTGACAAGCAGCTGGACAACCTGGATCTCCAGACCATGCGCCTGCAGATCGAAAAGCAGCAGGAGCTGGTGGACAAGTACACGGAGGAGGCTGTGGATACGGAGATCAAGGCCAACGTCTCCGGCACCGTCAGCGCCATCAATGTCTCCGCCGGCAAGGATACCATCGCCGGTTCGGCCATGGCCGTCATCGACGTGGTGGACCGGGGCTATACCATTAAGATCGCTGTCACCAACGAGCAGGCCAAGCAGGTGAAGGTGGGCGACACTGCCGACGTGACCAACTACTACTGGGGCAACGATGTGACCGCCACCCTGGAGGCCATTGCGGCCAACCCGGATAAGCCCGGCCAGGGCAAGCTGCTGGTCTTCCGCGTCACCGGCGATATCGACGCCGGTACCAATATCAGCCTGTCCATCGGCCAGAAGAGCGCCAACTATGATACCATTATTCCCAAGAGCGCCCTGCGGGAGGATACCAACGGCAGCTTTGTCCTGGTGGTCATGGCCAAGAGCAGCCCCCTGGGCAACCGCTACTACGCCACCCGCGTGGATGTGCAGGTGCTGGCGGAGGACGATACCAACGCCGCGGTCAGCGGCCTGAGCGCCGGGGACTATGTGATCACCACCTCCAGCAAGCCTCTGGAGCCCGGAACGATGGTCAGGATGGTGGAGAATCCATGAGTAAGCCCTCTGTTTTGCAGCAGATCCGGGAGGATATCAGGGGATTCGGCTTCAAGCAGTGGTTCCTGCTGGTCCTGAATGTGGTGCTGGTCCTGGCCTCCCTGGCCTGCGGCCTGGGGCTCCGGGCGGTCAGCGGGACGCTGGATTCCGTCACTGCGGCGGAGCGCTTCCGGGGCGAGAGCGAGACGCGCTTTGCCCAGCTGGCCTGTTTCCTGCCGGTGGGCCAGGGGAAGCAGGAGACGGATATCCTCTCCTTCCGCCAGAGTTTGGACGCCAAGCTGGTGGAGCAGTCCCTGGAGGCGCCGGAGAACGGCAGCCTCTATCTGGACGCCTACAGCGGCAGCGCCCAGGTCAGCGTCAGCGCCGACAACGGCACGGCCACGGTCACAGCCATCGGCGTGGGGGGGGATTTCTTCTATTTTCATCCCCTGCAGCTGCGCAGCGGATCCTATATCAAGAGCGAGGACCTGATGGACGACCTGGTGGTGCTGGACGAGGAAATGGCATGGCGCCTCTTCGGCGGGATCGACCTGGCGGGGGTGACCCTGCGCATCAACGGGGAGCCCTTTGTGGTCTCCGGCGTGATCTCCCGGGAGGACGATTTTGCCACCAAGGAGGCCTACAGCGGGGAGGGGGGCATCTTTATGTCCTTCTCCGCCCTCAGCCGCCTGGTGGAGGGGACCGATATCAACTGTTATGAGATCGTCATGCCTGACCCTATCTCCGGTTATGCCAAAGGGGTCGTTACGGAGACGTTCCCCGTGGGGGAGGGAGACGTGGTGGAGAACAGCAGCCGCTACTCGCTCAGCCATCTGCTGGAGGTCATCCGCAGCTTCGGCCAGCGCTCCATGCGCACAAACGGCGTGATCTACCCCTACTGGGAGAACGCCCTGCGCCTGACGGAGGACTATGCCGCGCTGCTGCTGATCCTGACCGTGCTCTTTGCCCTCTGCCCCTGCGCCTTTGTGGCGGCGATCGTGGTCAGATACATCCGCCGGGGCTACCGCTTCGTGAAGAAGACAGTGCCGGAACGGATGGAGGCTGCGGTGGAGCAGCGGAAGGAAGAACGACTGGAGCGGGAATACGAAAAGAAAGCCGGGGGAGAATGATCCATGGCAGATCTGAGCTTGCGGAACGTCAAAAAGGTATATGACAACAGCGTGGTGGCTGTGCAGGACTTTAATCTGGAGATCGCGGACAAGGAGTTTATCGTCCTGGTGGGCCCCTCCGGCTGCGGCAAGTCCACCACCCTGCGTATGGTAGCCGGCCTGGAGGAGATCACGGAGGGCGAGATCTACATCGGCGGGAAGCTGGTCAACCAGATGCCGCCGAAGGACCGGGATATCGCCATGGTCTTCCAGAACTACGCCCTCTATCCCCACATGACGGTCTATGACAACATCGCCTACGGCCTGAAGCTGCGGAAATTCCCCAAGCGGGTCATCGACCAGAAGGTGCGGGAGGCGGCGGAGATCCTGGACATCACGGAGCTGCTGGGACGCAAGCCCAAGGCCCTCTCCGGCGGCCAGCGCCAGCGGGTGGCCATTGGCCGGGCCATTGTCCGCAACCCCCATGTGTTTTTGATGGATGAACCCCTGAGCAACCTGGACGCCAAGCTGCGCAACCAGATGCGCTCGGAGATCATCAAGCTGCGCCAGCGGATCAACACCACCTTCATCTATGTCACCCACGACCAGACGGAGGCCATGACCCTGGGGGACCGCATCGTCATCATGAAGGACGGCTTTGTCCAGCAGGTGGGCACGCCCCAGCAGGTGTTCAACCATCCGGCCAACCTGTTTGTGGCCGGCTTTATCGGCACCCCCCAGATGAACTTCTTTGACGCGCAGCTTCTCCGGGAGGGGGAGCGCTACAGCGTGGAGCTGGGGGACGCCCAGGTGGAGCTGTCGCCGGAAAAGTGCCGGCGGCTGCTGGAGGCGGACGTCCCCTCCCGGGCGGTGAAGCTGGGGGTCCGTCCGGAGCATATGCTCCTTACCCGGTCCGACAACGCCGTTGCCGCCGACATCGACGTAGTGGAGATGCTGGGAAGCGCCCTCAATATCCATGTGGCGGCCTGTGGGACGGATGTGGTCATCGTTGTCCCCGTGTCCGAGGAGGAGCTGGAGCAGCGGCAGGGCGAGTTTGCCGCGGGCGTGGGGGTGCGCTTCACTTTCCGAGGCAGCGCGGCCCATGTCTTTGACCAGGAAACCGGGGAGAACCTGGAGCGCCTGCCCCAGACGGCCCCCGCGCCGCCCGTGCCGCCGGCGGATCAGATCGAAAAGGAGGCGGCGGCCGTGGTCCGGGAGGCGCTGGACCACAGGGAGGAGCTGGGCGATCCCTTTGCAGAGGACGCCGAGTTTGTCCAGATAAAAGAGTGAGAAAAAAGGCGCTGCGGGGCATTTGATTCGATTCGAGGAGGGCTGTGCCCCCTCGAGCTCCCCCGCCTAAGCCGCCCCGTTTTTCACAAACCAAGAGGGTTTTTGACCATAACAAAGCATCGGTCCCGTTGAACGGGACCGATGCTTTGTTATGGTCATATAAGGAACTCCGGGGCCTTATTGAATGGCGTGGAGGCCGGCGACCTTGGCGTAGGCGTGCTTACGGATGGAGAGGAAGAAGATATAGTGTACCAGGGCGGTGATGGCCCAGCTGACGGGGTAGGAGATGTACAGCATGGTGGGGGTATGGACCATCCGGAACACCGTGGCCACCCAGAGAAGCCGGGTGCCGCAGGCCCCCACCAGGGAGACGATCATGGGCACCACCGAGTAGCCGATGCCCCGCAGCACGCCCACCGGCACGTCCATCAGGCCGCAGACAAAATAGGTAGTGCTGATGACGCCCAGCCGGGCCACGGCCTGGGCGATAACGTCCTCCTGGCCGGGGGCGTAGATGGAGGCCAGGGGGTGGCCGAAGAAGTAGGCCAGGTTGCCTAAGACCAGGCCAATGATGGAGCTGTAGGCTATACAGAGGAGCAGGACACGGTCCACCCGCTTGCACTGGCAGGCGCCGTAGTTCTGGCTGGTGAAGGTGAGGGCCGTCTGGTAGAAGGCGTTCATACTGGCGTAGACGAAGCCCTCGATGTTGCTGGAGGCGGAGGAGCCGGCGATGACGGTAGAGCCGAAGGAATTGACGGAGGACTGGATCACCACATTGGAGATGGCGAACACGACCCCCTGGAACCCGGCGGGGAGGCCCACCTGGAGGATGCGCCGCACCACCCGCTTATCCAGGCAGAGGGCCTTCAGATCCAGATGGAGCGGCCCCTGGTCCCGCATCAGGGCCAGCAGGATAAGGCCGGCGGAGATATATTGTGAGATGATGGTAGCCAGGGCCACGCCCGCTACGCTCAGATGGCACGCAATAACAAAGACCAGGTTCAGGACCACATTGGTCACGCCGGCCACAGACAGGAAATAGAGGGGCCGCCGGGTGTCCCCCTGGGCCCGGAGGATGGCCGCGCCGAAGTTATAGAGCATATTGGCGGGCATCCCACAGAAGTAGATGCGCAGATAGAGGGTGGAGAGACCGATCACATCCTCCGGAGAGCCCATCAGCTCCAGCATCTGCCGGCACAGCAGCGTGCCCACTACCAAAAGGATCAGACCGCTGCCCAGGGCCAGGGCGATGGAGGTGTGGACGCTGCGGCGGACGTCCTCCTGCCGGCCGGCCCCCAGATCCCGGGCCACCACCACGTTGGTCCCCACAGAGAAGCCGATAAAGAGGTTGACCAGCAGGTTGATGAGGGAGGTGGTGGAGCCGACGGCCGCCAGGGCCTCCTTGCCGGCGAAGCGGCCCACCACGATCACATCGGCGGCGTTGAACAGGAGCTGCAGGATGCTGGAGAGCATCAGGGGCAGCGCAAACAGCAGCAGCTTTCCGGCCAGGGGGCCGTTTACCATATCGATGCGGTAGCCCTGTTTCTGTTTTTCCATATGAGAGGTCCCCTTCCATCAAAAATATCCGGGAAAGACGTCCAAAGGCCTTTCGTATTCAGCAGAGCAAGCAAGTTATACCACATTCCGGAGAAAAGAACAAGCCCAAAAAGCAAAAATAATCCCCACAAAAGCGTCGGTTTTGCCATGATTTGACTGGAAGCGGCCACGTTGAAATTTTTTAGGGAAATAGAGGCAGACTGCTTGACAAACTGTAAATACTGTGTATACTGTACATATACGCAAGAACGGAGATAGGACGATGGACATTATTATCAGCAACTCCAGCGGACAGCCCATCTACGAGCAGATCTGCCGGCAGATCAAGGGGGCCGTCGCCACCGGCAGGTTGAAGCCGGGGGAGGCGCTGCCCTCCATACGGGTGTTGGCCCGGGATCTGAGGATCAGCGTCATCACCACAAAGCGGGCCTACGAGGAGCTGGAGCGGGACGGCTTTATCTATACCGTGGCGGGCAAGGGCAGCTTCGTGGCGGAGCAGAACCTGGAGCTGGCCAGGGAGAGCAGTCTCCGGGAGATCGAGGAGCATCTGCAGGCGGCGGTGGAACTGGGCCGGCAGTGCGGCTTAACATGCGGGGACCTGCGGGATATGCTGCGGGTATTGAGTGAAGAGGAGTGAAGGCGATGAACGCAATTGAGATCAAGGGATTATCAAAGAGCTACCAGGGATTTTCCCTGCAGGGGTTGGATCTGGAACTGCCCATGGGCTGCGTATTGGGCCTGGTAGGGGAGAACGGCGCGGGGAAAAGCACCACCATCCGCCTCATTATGGACGCCACGGATCGGGAGGGCGGCCAGGTCAAGGTGCTGGGAGTGGACAACAAGAGTAAGGAGTTCCAGCATATCAAGGACGAGATCGGCGTTGTATTGGATGAGACCTGTGTGCCGGAGTTCATCACTGCCAAACAGATGGGGAAGATCATGGCGGACACCTACCGCGGCTGGGACCAGTCGGCCTATGACGGCTGGCTGGAGCGGTTCGGACTGCCCCAGGACAAGAAGTTCAAGGAGTATTCCCGGGGCATGACTATGAAGCTGGGCATTGCCGTGGCCCTCAGCCACAACGCCAGGCTCCTGCTGCTGGACGAGGCCACCAGCGGGCTGGACCCCATGGTGCGGGAGGAGCTGCTGGAGGTGTTCGCGGATTTCGCCGCCCAGGAGGACCATGCGGTGCTGCTCTCCAGCCACATTGTCAGCGACCTGGAAAAGATCTGCGACTATATCGCCTTCCTCCATAAGGGGAAGCTGCTGCTGTGCGAGGAGAAAGACGTGCTGCTGGACCGCTATGGGCTGTTAAAGTGCAGCCGGTCTGAGCTGGAGAGCGTAGACCCTGCCGCCATCCACGGCAAGCGGGTGGGGGAGTACGGCGTGGAGGCCCTGGTGGAGCGGGAGAAAGCGCCCCACAACCTGTTGGTGGAGCGGGCTGCGCTGGAGGATATCATACTGTATCTTGTGAAGGAGGAGAAGAAATGAAGGCCCTTCTGAGAAAGGATCTCTACGTTGTGGATAAGCAACTGCGCCTGTTGATCGTGTTGGCCCTGGTGCTCTCCGTCGTGCCTGTTGCCAATGCCGTCGGCAGTACCTATGCTATCATGATTTCCTATATGATGCCGGTAAGCGTCGTTGCCTACGACGAGAAGTGCAGGTGGGACAAATATGCAGCCATGCTGCCTTATACGCCACGGCAGATCATACTGAGCAAGTACCTCCTCTCCTATCTGCTGGTGGTGTACAGCGTCCTGGTACTGCTGCTGGGGCTGCTTGTGGAGGCCCTGGCGGAAAAAGAACCGGTAGATCCCGAAGATCTGGCCATGGTGGCGGGCATTGGCGTGGCATGTGTTCTGCTGAACGCACTGTGCTTCCCCACGATGTACCGCTTCGGCGCGGACAAGGGGCGCTTCTTTGTGATGGCGGCTCTCGTGGTGGTGCTCGGCGGCTTCCTGTTCCTGATTGTGTCCCCTGCTGGCAACGCTTTTTTGGAGCTGGTAAAGGATCTGCCTCTGCTTATGCTGGCGGCGGCAGCCGTCGTGCTGCTGGCGGCGCTGTCCGTGCTGTCTTTCCGCCTGTCCGTCCGGTTCTACCTCAGGCGGCGAAACGGCGTTTACGGCTGACCGAAAGAGAATACAGGGAGCCCCCGGCCTCTGGCCGGGGGCTTCAGCGTGTCCAAAAAGTGGCTAAGCCACTTTTTTGAAGGAGGAAGCGCTACGCTCTGCGCCTCGGTTGTCCGCTTACAGCGGACAATTCGACGCTCGCTCCGCGAGAAGTGTTTTTCCGACGTACACGCCGCCGGAAAAACGATTTCATTTCTTTTCGCCGTCTCCGGACGGCGAAACTCTGCGAGGCTTTTTTGACAGACTAAGTCCCCGGCCTCTGGCCGGGGGCTTGGTCGTGCCCCAGGGGCGGGCCGGAAAAGCGTTGACAATAAAATTGGTTTTTGTTATCATTTAGAGCAGTTGCGCAGCAACTATTTTTGTACCCGAATCAGCCAGCATAATGAAAAAATGATAACTTTGAGAGAGGAATACTGCCGCCAGGCCGGACGGAGAAGGAAATAGGGACGGCATACCCCTGGAAAGGAAACCTATGGAAGAGAAAGAAATACAGAAGCCGGAGAACAAAATGGGGGTCCTCCCGGTGGGACGCCTGCTGGTCTCCATGTCAGTGCCCATCATGGTGTCCATGCTGGTCCAGGCTTTGTACAATGTGGTGGACAGCGTCTACGTCTCCCGGATCAGCGAGGACGCCCTCAACGCGGTGTCGCTGGCCTTCCCGGTTCAAAACCTCATGATCGCTGTGGCCACCGGCACCGGAGTGGGCGTGAACGCCCTGCTGAGTAAAAGCCTGGGGGAGAAGGAGTTTGAGCGGGCCAACCTGACCGCCTGTAACGCCGTGTTTCTGGCGGTGTGCAGCTACGTGGTGTTCGCCCTGCTGGGCGGATTCTTCTCCCGCTGGTTTTTCCAGGTGCAGACGGATGTTGCAGACATTGTGGAGGGTGGTACGGCCTACCTCTCCATCTGTATGGCGGCCTCCTTCGGCATGTTCCTGCAGATTACCTTTGAGCGGCTGCTCCAGGCCACAGGCCGGACCATGTACACTATGTTCACCCAGACCCTGGGTGCGGTGATCAATATCATCTTCGACCCGATCTTTATTTTTACCCTGGACATGGGCGTGGCCGGGGCAGCTGTGGCCACGGTGCTGGGGCAGATCGTGGCGGCGGGCTTCGGCGTCTGGTTCAACCTGCGCAGGAACAAGGATATCTCCTTCCGCTTCCGCGGCTTCCGCCCCAGCGGGAAGATCATCGGCGGCATCTACTCCGTGGGCCTGCCCTCCATTATCATGGCCTCCATCAGTTCTGTGATGACTTTTGGGCTCAACCAGATTCTCATCGGTTTTACCAAGACCGCCACTGCGGTGCTGGGAGTCTACTTCAAGCTGCAGAGCTTTGTGTTCATGCCGGTCTTCGGCCTGAATAACGGTATGGTCCCCATCGTGGCCTACAACTTCGGGGCCCGGAAGCCGGACAGGATGCTCAAAACGGTAAAGCTGAGCGTTCTCTACGCCACCGGCATCATGGCCCTTGGATTTGCCGTCTTCCAGCTTGCTGCCGGCACGCTGCTGGGCTTCTTTGAGGCGTCGGACTACATGCTGGAGATCGGCGTCCCCGCCCTGCGTATCATCAGCATCAGCTTTTTGCTGGCGGGGTTCTGCATCGTCTCCTCCTCCATGTTCCAGTCCCTGGGCCACGGGATGCTGAGCCTGATCGTCTCTCTGGTCCGCCAGCTGGTGGTGCTGCTGCCGGCGGCGTGGCTGCTGAGCCTCAGCGGCCGGCTGGAATTGGTGTGGTGGGCGTTCCCCTTCGCGGAGCTGTTTTCCGTCACTTTGTGCATCCTGTTCCACCGGTATGTCTACCGCCGGGAGATTGTCCCGCTGCTCCAGGCGGACTCCGGCGGGAAGAAATGACGATCAGAAAAAAGTCAGCGCCTCCACCACGCGGCGGGGGCGCTGACTTTATTTTGTATAAATAGAAAGGAATGCTACCGCCGCTCCACATAGGCCAGGCCCAGGGCCCCCGGGCCGATGTGGGTGCCGATGGTGGGGCCCACGCCGGCATAGTGCAGGCGCTGGGGGAGAAGGCCCTGCTCCCGCAGCTTGGGCAGCAGCAATTCCTCCCGGCCCTTGTCGTCGGTATAGAGGAAGTAGGAGGGGAAGAGGTCGTCCACCGGGTGCTCCGCGATCAGCTTGAGCAGCTGCTTGACCGCGGCGGCGGTGCCGAAGGACTTGCCCACGATGGATACCGCCCCGTTTCGTACCGTGACCACCGGCTTGAGCTTGGTGACGGCCCCCAGCCCCGCCTGGAGGGTGGAGAGGCGGCCACCCCGACGCAGATACTCCAGGGTGTCGATGACGGCGAAGATGCGCACCCGATCCTTGAGGGCGTCCACCTCCCGGGCGATGTCAGCTGCGCTCAGACCGCTGTCCCGCAGCTTGCAGGCATAGTTGATGAGGATCTGCATCCCGGCGGTGGCGCTGAGGCTGTCCACAATGTAGATAGGCTCGTAGCCGCACATGCCCTTGGCGATCAGGGCGCTCTGCATCGTGCCGCTGAGGGCGCTGGAGAGCAGGATAGCCACCACCTGGTCGCCCTTCGCCTTTGCCTGTTCAAAGATCTGGAGGAAGGCGGCGGGGGTAGGCTGGGAGGTGGTGGGATTCTCCTTCCCCTCCTTCAGGAGCTTGTAAAACACCTCGCCGGAGAGGTTTCTGCCGTCCCAAAAGGTAGCTTTGCCGAACTGGATCGCCATGGGGACGATATCGACCTTCCGCCGACGGGCGAGGACGGGGTCAAAGTCGGACGCGGAGTCGGTGATGATGCGGATAGACATGGGGTCAGACCTCCTGTTGGATGGGATCAAAGGTATCCACCACCTGGTGGAGCAGTGGGATCAATTGACGGATCTGCGTCTCGCCCATAGCGGCGATCAGCCGGTCCACCAGGGACAGCACGCGTGCATGGGATGCGCTGTAATCTTTCAGTCCCTCCGGCAGCAGCCGCAGCTCGACTTGCCGGCGGTCCAGCTGGGATCTGCAGCGCTGGATGGCGCCCCGCCTCTCCAGGGAGAGGAGAATGGCGTTCATCTGGGACTTGAGAATGCGGGTCTGGGCGCACAGCTCACTGGCGGTAAGGCTGCGGCCCTGTTCCTGGGCCCGGAGCAGCAGATGACAGACCAACGCCTCGTTGAAGGACAGGCCGGTCACAAGCCGCTGGTTGTTGATGGTGACATTCATCTGCAGCCAGACTTTGAGCAGCTCCTCGTTGAGTGGTTCCATAGGCGCCTCCATATAGTTCATAAAATGAACTATATGGCAAGAGGGCCTGTTTGTCAAGAAAAATTTTCCGGATCTGGTATGCGCCGATGAAGTGATTGTTATCCTGAGGGGCCGGTATCCGGAGTAAAAAGAAAAACAGCAGCCATCAACGGGCTGCTATTTCAAAAACGGCTGCTTTGGATAAGAGGGGAGCCCCAATACAAAATCCGCGCTGACCTGGTAAAATTCACACAGCTTTTTAAGGTGGCGCACAGGGATCTCATTGATCCCCCGCTCATACCGGGAATAGACCTGCTGTGTGGTGCCCAGCACCGCCGCGATCTGCGCCTGTGTGTAGTCCCGGTCCTCCCGCAGGTCACGCAGGATCTCTGGACAGGATTTCATAGGGCGACCTCCTCAGCGTATATTTTCCATATTATTTCACATCGCAGATGAAAAGAATTGACAATACATCAAATCTGGTGTAAATTGTAGGGGAGGAAAAAGAGAAAGAGGTGGGCAGAGTGGCCCCGAGAGGGAAAATGGCGGGACGCCGCCGTGCGGTGCGCAGACTGGCGGCGGTTTTGGCGGCGTTGCTGCTGCTGGTCCTTTTGACAGGATGTGCAAGACGATGCAGCTTCTGCGGGCGGAGGACGATCTTTTTTGAGCGCGCCCACCTCCACGGCGTGGAGCTGACCATCTGCCCGGAGTGTCAATACTGGTAGGCGGAGAGGCGTCAGGGCGACGGGCCTAGAGCCCGCCGCCCTGTCCGCTCTGTACTCAGCGCTTGTTCTGGTTGCCGCTCTGATTCTGGTTCTGATTATTGTTCTGGTTGTTATTCTGGTTCTGGCTGCGGTTGTTCTGGTTCTGGTTATTGTTCTGGTTCCGGTTCTGGTTGTTGCTCATAAAGCGAAACCTCCTTTCCAAGAGTGTACGCCCCTATTGTTTCCCCATAATTTTGGCATTATACATAATTCCTGGGGAATAAAAGGAAAAATCCGTAAAAGAATAAGGGTATCCGCTATCAGAAAGGAGCCTATTTCATGGAATTGAAGGACAGTGTGACCAAAGAAAATTTGCTGCGGGCGTTTGCGGGGGAGAGCCAGGCCAGAAACCGCTATACCTTCGCCGCCTCAGCGGCAAAACAGAAGAACCTGCATGTGATCGAGGCGGTATTCCTCTATACGGCGAACCAGGAGAAGGAACACGGGGAGATCTTTTACAACCATCTGAAGAAAGCGGGCTGCGAGAACGTGACCATCGCAGGCGCGGGCTACCCGGTGGATCTCAGCGATGAGCCGGAGAAGCTGCTGGAGCTGGCCCGGGATCATGAGATGGACGAGTACGGCGACGTTTACCCCGCCTTCGCGGACAAGGCGGAGGAGGAGGGCTTCGCGGAGATTGCCCGCCACTTCCGGCAGATCGCCGAGATCGAGAAGACCCACGCGGACCGGTTCGAGCGCTTCGCTAAACTGATGCGGGAGGGGAAGCTGTTTGTCAGCAACGTGGAGACGGGCTGGATCTGCCTCAACTGCGGCCATGTCCTCACCGGCAAGCAAGCCCCGGCAAAGTGCCCCGTGTGCGACCACGACCAGGGATATTTTATCCGCCTGGAGCTGTCCCCCTACGAGAAATAGGGGGAGGGGCCGCCTGCCATGTCCCGGCAGGCGGCCCGCCCTGTTTGCAGCCAAAATTTCTGAAAATTCTTCTTGACAGCCAGCGATCCTTCTGGTATACTAACCTACGCAAAATAAAGCAGGCTGGATGCATCCGCCTCACCCCCAGCAAGGCGAAGGGGTCAAGATGGTAACGAACGTCCCAATGGGGGCGTATTGTGCTGTGCGGATGCTTGTGGGCATCCGCATTTTGTTTTGCGCCATACGGTGTTTTGGGCAATTTGTTGAAGGAGGTGCTTCGGTTATTAGCAGTGTAATGCATCAACTGAATGAGGACATTCGTGACAAGGAACTGCGCCTGATCGGCAGCGGCGGCGAGCAGCTGGGTATCATGTCCGCGGACGAGGCCCTGAGGATCGCCGAGGAGCAGGGTATGGATCTGGTGAAGATTTCTCCCCAGGCCAATCCCCCTGTCTGCAAGCTGATGGACTACGGCAAGTACCGGTTCGAGCAGGGCAAGCGTGAGAAGGAGGCCCGCAAGAACCAGCACGTCGTGGAGATCAAGGAGATTCGCATGTCCCCGGGTATCGACGTGGGGGATTTCAATGTGAAGCTGAAAAACGCGCAGAAGTTCCTGACCGATGGCAACCGTGTGAAGGTTTCCGTCCGCTTCCGCGGCCGTGAGATGGCCCACACAGACATCGGCAAGAAGCTCCTGGATAAGTTTGCAGAGCAGTGCGCCGAAGTGGCCAATGTCGATAAGGGCGCCAAGCTGGAGGGCCGGAACATGTCCATGTTCCTCTCCCCCAAGAAATGATCCATGTTTATTTTGTGACCCAAGGAAATATACGGAAGGAGTTTTTTACTATGCCTAAGCTGAAGAGCCACAGTGGTGCCAAGAAAAGATTCAACCTGACCAAGAGCGGGAAGGTCAAGCGTGCCAAGGCCTTTAAGAGCCATATCCTCACCAAGAAGGATACCAAGCGTACCCGTCGTCTGCGTGCGGGCGGCTATGCCGACGTGACCAACGAGGCCACGATCCGCAAGATGATCCCCTACAAATAAGAATACGATACGCTTTAGAATAGGAGGCTTTTACAATGGCTAGAGTTAAGGGCGCAATGATGACCCGTAAAAGAAGAAATAAGGTCCTGAAGATGGCGAAGGGCTACTGGGGCTCCAAATCCAAGCACTTCAAGATGGCGAACCAGCAGGTGATGAAGTCCCTGACCTATGCTTACACAGGCCGCCGCTTGAAGAAGCGGGATTTCCGGCAGCTGTGGATTACCCGCATCAGCGCCGCCTGCAAGCTGAACGGTATGAACTACTCCACCTTCATGCACGGCCTGAAGACCGCCGGTGTGGAGATCAACCGCAAGATGCTCGCCGAGATGGCTGTGAACAACGAGGCCGCTTTCGCCCAGCTGTGCGAGATGGCCAAGAAGGCCAACGCCTGATACATTTCATGATCAGAATCGATTGACGTCCCGGCGCCGCAAGGCGCCGGGACGTTTTTCGCCCTGCGGCGCCCTGGACGATGGGGAAGACCGGCGCGGGGACAGGCCCAGCTCTGGAGACGGAGGAAAAGGCTGTCCGCAGAGAAAACCCGGTGCAGCGGCAAATTTGCAAGAAGGAAAACTTTTCTTGCAAATAAAGAAATTTTTCTTGCATTTCTGTGGCGGAGGCGCTATACTCATCCCGGATATTGGTTGAAGCGACCGGCATACTAGGGGTGGTTACGATGAAAAATGTGGCAGGACAGCAGGTAAAAAGCTACGCGATCGTGGCGGGGATGGCCCTGGTCATGGGGTTGAGCTATGAATTTCTGGTATTCCCCAACGCCTTCGCGCCGGCGGGGATCAACGGCCTTGCCACCATGATCCAGTATGTGTTCCACATCAGCATCGGCTACTTCTCCCTGGTGATCAACATCCCTCTGCTGCTGTTGGCCTGGAGGAAGGTGGATCGGGACTTTGCCATGAAGAGCCTGACCTTCGTCCTGGTGTTTTCCGCTGTGACGCTGGCGCTGAACCGGGTTGATCTAAGCGGCATCGCTTACCACACCTCCAATGGCAACTCCGCCATTTTGGGCCCTGTGGCCGCGGGCGTAGTCAGCGGCGCGGTGTACGGCATCGTGATCCGGCAGAACGGCTCCACCGGCGGCACGGACATCATCGCCGCCTGGGTGCGGAAGGGGCACCCGGAGGCAAGCCTGGTGTGGATCATCTTTGGGCTGAACGCTTCGGTGGCGGTGCTGTCCTTCTTTGTCTATGGCTGCCAGTTTGAGCCGGTGATATTGTGTCTGATCTACTGCTACCTCAGCTCCCGCATCAGCGACAGCATCCTGAAGGGCGGCAAGCGGGCGGTGAAGTTCGAGGTGGTCACAGACCGGGCGGAGGAAATATCCCGGCAGCTGATGAAGGAGCTGCGCCACGGCGTCACGCTCCTGCCCGCCCGGGGGATGTACTCCGAACAGCCCACGAAGCTGCTCATCTGCGTGGTCAACTGCCACCAGGTCGTCCAGTTCCAGAGGATCCTGGCCCGCTATCCCGGCTCCTTTGCCTATGTCTCAGAGGTCAATGAGACCGTGGGGAATTTTAAGCATATCGCGTGATACATACAGGACCGCCGGCTGCTCTCGCAGTCGGCGGTTTTTCATAGATCCATTGATTCCTGCGGCGCGGCCCACTCCACTTTCGTGCCCACGCAGCGGTTGATGGGCAGGCCCTGGTCATAGAATTTGGCCTCGTAGTCGGTCATGACTCCCTGGGGGCCGCTTCCGTGGAGGTCCCGGGTCACTTCGCTCAGCGCATAACCCGCCGCAGGGAACTCCAGCACAGAGAACTCAAAGAGGGGCTGGTTGTCGGTCTTGAAGTGGACCTGGCCGCCCATTTTCAGCACCTTCCGGTAGCTGGCCAGAAAGCCCCGGTGGGTCAGGCGGCGCTTGGCCTGGCCCTTGGGGGGCCAGGGGTCGCAGAAGTTGATATAGATACGGTCCACCTCGTCCTCCGCGAAGTAGTCCGGCAGCAGGGCCGCATCCCCCACCAGGAAGAACACGTTTTTCACCTCCTGGGCCATAGCCCGCTCCATGGCGATGACCATGGCGTCAGGTACCTTCTCGATGGCGATGAAGAGCACGTCCGGGCTCTGCCGGGCGGTCTCCACGGTGAAGCGCCCCTTGCCGCAGCCCAGCTCCACCCGCAGCTCCCTGGCCTCCGGCATCAGCGCCTCCCGCCAATGGCCCTTCAGGGCAAAGCCGTCCCGGACATGGACCGGGGCGCACTTTTCCATCCGGGGGATCAGATTCTTTTTCTTTCGCATCCGCATAGACAGGATACCTCCTGACAATTTCTCAGGAAATGATACCACAGGCGTGAAAAAAACACAAGAGCGGGCCCGCTGTCCGCTCCTGCTTTATTCCTATCCAGCCGCCAGGGGGGCGGGGGACAGACGATATCCGTCCCCCGCTTGTGAAAGTCCATCTTCCGCAGCGCCGGGCGCTCCATATCAGCACCTTTAGTTAACATAATATTCCGCTTTCCTGGATGGAAGCGGGATCAACAGACCCGGTTGTAGACCTTCTTCACGTCCTCCCGGCCCCGCCACATGATGAGGTAGCAGGGCAGCATGGCGAGCAGGCTGACCAGCGTTACGCACAGGCGGTAGTCCATGACCTCCCCCAGGGCGCCCACCGCCACGGTCAGCACCGTGGGCACCAGGGCGTAGAGGGCGTTAAACACGGCGTTGATCTTGGCCCGCATGTTGTCAGGCAGATAGTTCTGTACGCTGCTCTCCCGCAAGGTGGCGCTGTTGATGCCCAGGAAGCCGCACACCGCCCGGTTGACCAGCATCAGCGGGAAGCCCAGCCACAACAGGGCCGCGTCCATGGCATTGTAGGCGAGGTAGACCGCGTAGGACACGGAGAAGCGCTTTTCCGGGGGAATATCGAACTTGTAGTGTACCAGCCCGCCGATGGTCCGGCCAACGAACTGGGCGGTGGTGAACCAGGCGTACAGGGTGATGTCCAGCCCCGGCGCGGTGCGGAACCAGGCCCGGATCAGGGGATCGGTGGCCTGGCTGACCCCCTGGGTGATGGGCATATAGGCATAGATGCGCAGCAAGCCCTTTTCCTTTTTCAGATAGGTGAAGCCTTCCCGGAAGTCCTGAAGATAGTCCCGGAAGGAGAACCTCCCGCCCTTGCGTACTTGCTCATCCACCTTGATCCCGGTTTCCACCGTGGCTGCAAGCAGCAAAAGGATGCCCTCCCCCAGGCAGATGGGCCCCAGCCCTAGCTGGGTATACAGGATGCTGGCCACTGGGGTCATGACCATAATGACGGTGGGATAGATCATCCCTGAGATGGTATAGCCCTTCTGGGCGAAGCCCACGGGGATCAAGTTGGGATAGAGGCTCTGGTAGGCCAGGCTATAGATAGAGCCAATGCTGCTGGTCAGGACGGAAAAGATCAGATACAGCGGCAGATGAAAGGAGTTTTGGAGCAGGTACCACCCAAACAGCAGGTAGATAACGCCGCTGAGATAGTCCAGGCCGAAGATCATGGGCCGCCGCCGGAAGTTGTCCAGATAGGGGGAGACCAGCACCGGCAGCAGGATCTGGGGCAGGGAGGACGCGGCGGTGAACAGCGCGGACAGCAGGGTGCTGCCGGTGTTGTCAAAGACCACGAAGCTGAGGGCGAAGTTCATGGCTGTACCGCCAATGGCGCTGATGACGGTCCCCAGGGTGACGATGGTGAAATTTTTCGTCCAAAGGGTCTTCTTCATGGGTGGCACCTCCTGTGTTGCTGCCCTTATTCTAACACGGGAACTTAACAGAAGAAAATCCAGTTGTTTTGAGAAAAATTTCTTTTAATAAACCGCTTAATTTGGTTAAGAGGAGATATAAGGGGAAAATTCGAGAGACAGCCTGTAGGCGTCCTTGTACCGCCGTTCCGCCTCCAGGGCCTCCAGCATGTAAGGCAGATGGAAGCGGACAAACCCGCTGGGCATGTCCCGGCGCAGGCGGGAAAAGACGCTCTCCATCAAGGCGGGGTAGGTCCCGTCCCGGAGGTAGTCCGGGTGGCGCAGGCGGTACTCCACCAGGTCCAGCATCTCCCCCATGACCGCCTCCGCCGGCCCGTGAGCCCCCGCGGCCCGGGCGCTTTCCAGCGCCTTCAGGGCCTCCTCCCGCCGCCCCAGCTTCTCCAGGGCGACGGCCAGCTTGTGGAAGTACAGCCCGTCCCGCCGCTTGAGGCCCTGCAGCAGCTTCAGTGCCTCCTCCGCCATATTCTGCTCCAGATAGGTGCTGGCCACGTTGTAATCAATGTCCGCCAGCCACTCCTCCGTGCCCTGGAGGGCCGCGGCCAGCCGCCGCGCCACCCGGTAGTGTTCCAGCGTCAGCTCCTTCTGCCCGCTGTCGCAGTAGCAGTTGCCGAGAAAGAGCTTGGCGGTACACATCAGGTACACATGGCCCTCCCGGGCGGCCAGGTCATAGCCCCGGCTGAGCAGGTCGACAGCCTCCGGATAGCGGCCCCGCCAGTAGCGGGCCATACCCGCCGAGCAGGTGAAAAAACTGCAGGGGTTCAGCCGCAGCAGCTCCTCCGCCGCGCTGTCGTCGCGGCCGTAGAGCTTGAGCAGCAGATAGAGCTGGTACTGCCGGCTGGTCATGCAGGGAATAAATTCCGCCAGGCCCTCCGGCATGTCATGGTCCCGGACAGCCCGCAGCAGCAGGACATCCAGCATATAGGGGGAGGCGAGATACCGGGGCAGCTGCCTTTCGACCAGTTCAAGTTTCTCATGGAAGGGGGGCAGGCCGCTCATGCCGGCGAAAAGGTCCTCATACAGCGCCTCCACAGACGCCCTTCCCTGGGACAGGAACTCCCCGTCCGTCTCGCACTCGATCCCCAGCCGCCGCAGCAGGGGCAGCAATACGTCGTCCCCGGCCTCCGCCTTGCCCTGCTCGATCTTGCTGAGATAGCTCACCGCGCACACGCCCCGGCACAGCCCCTCCTGGCTGAGATTCTGCCGCAGCCGCTCCCGCCGGATCAGCGTCCCCACAAAATTGCCCATAGCCTGACCACCTTTCCTCGATAAAGCCAGTATAGGGGCCGCAGACTGCCTCTGTCAAGAAAATTTTCCTGCAGATGAGAAGCCGGGCCTGCCTGAGCGAAGAAAATCCTTTACGCAGCGAAAGAACCGTGATACAATCATAACATCAAGAAAGAAGGGGGAGGGTCCTTATGGCAAATTGCATCATCACGATAGGGCGCCAGTGCGGCAGCGGGGGGCACACCATCGGCAAGCTGCTGGCCCAGCGGCTGGGCTTGGCCTTCTACGATAAAAAGATCGTGGAGATGGTGGCGGCGAAGACGAAGCTGTCCCCGGATTTTATCCAGGCCCACGGCGAGTATTTCCACGGCGGCTCCATCGGCCATATCATCGGCTACGGCACCCGGTTCGACAGCTCCCTGAAGACCGGCAGCTCCCTGACTGACCAGCTCCACCAGGCCCAATGCGAGATTATCAAGGAGGTGGCGGCGAAGGAGCCCTGCGTCATCGTGGGCCGTTGCGCGGACCATGTGCTGGAGGGGAAGTTCCCCACGCTGAACGTGTTCATCCACTCCGACATGCCCTACAAGGTGGAGCGCTCTGTGGCGGAACACGGCATGGACCCGGAGAAGGCGGCCTCCATCCTCACCCGCCGGGACAAGGCCAGGGCCCACCACTACCGCTTTTACACGGACAAAAAGTGGGGCGACGTGCGCAACTATGACCTCTGCCTGGACAGCGGGCGGCTGGGAGTGGAGGGCTGCGTGGCGGTCGTCGCGGACGCCTACGGCAGGGTCTGCCAGAGGGGATAGCCTCCGGACAAAAATTTTTACTTTTTTCCAAAAACCACTACACAAACGGGATCATGTGTGATACAATTGATGGCACAAAAGCCGGGCTTCCCGGCCGCAAAAGGGTACCCTTTTGTTCTGTTCTGCGCGCAGAACAGAAGGAGAACTATGTACGTTGAAGGAGAGAGGACTATGAAGAGACGGATACTGTCCCTGCTGATGGCGCTAAGCCTGATGCTCACCCTCGCGCCTGCGGTTTTGGCCGATGAATCCAGTACAAGTGCCTCTATTTTTTCAGCAGGCAATATTCGATACAGGATTTTAGACGAAACAGAAAAAACGGTCGAAGTAATTCACTCTTCCGGCGATCAACCAGTAGTCAACTTGCCGGATTCCACCTATTCTGGAGATGTTACGATTCCAGCAACAGTGACTAATGATGGCACAGAATATACTGTCGTCGGAATTGACGCACTTGCGTTTATCTGTGCAAAGCTTACCAGTATTTCGTTGCCGGAGGGATTGCAGTACATTGACGGCGGAGCGTTTGCAAGCTCTACGTTGGCATCGATCGAGATTCCTGCATCAGTCACACGCCTTGGCGGGGGAGACAACTCCACGCCCGTTTTCTCCAATGATCGCGATGAAGGCTGTCAAATTGAAAGCATCACATTTGCTTCAGGAAGCCAGTTAACAGAAATCGCGGAGTCTGCTTTCGGTCAGTGCGGTAAACTAACAACGTTGGAGATTCCCGCTGGCGTCACAGATTTAGGACTGGACCATATTGCAGAAAATGGAACACGGAATCTGGGCGCGCTGAATGGCTGGGTGAATGCAAAAAATGTCACCTTTGCAGAAGGAAGTCCGTACTATAAGGATGAAAATGGGGTCTTGTATAAGGGAGACACTCTCTGCGTTGCCTTGGATGATGAAATTACATCCGTCACTGTGAAAGATGGTACAAAAACGATTGCTGACTGCGCCTTCTATGTATGTACAAATCTGGCGACCATAAATTTGCCAGAAGGGCTTGAGACGATCGGCGATGGAGCATTCAACTATGCGCCTAATCTTAATGCCCCGACTATTCCTCTTCCTGGATTTACTGTACCAGGCTCTACTCCTGCAAACGTTGTGGCACAGATCAACATCCCATCTACCGTTACAAGCATTGGTGAAGACTTCTTAAAAGGCGGCCTGAAAGAGGACGGTTCTTCTGTTGTTATCATGCAGGGCACGACTCCGCCTGAAATCGGTGAAGGAGCATTTGCCACAGAAGCCGGTAAGACGGCCAGCTTGCACATCTACTATCCAGAATCGGCAAAAGACGCCTATACGGCCACAGACTATCCGCTGTCTGGCTATATCGCCGCCGAGGAGGATGATGACCATGCAGAGCTTGCTTACGGGCTGTCTCTCCAAGACACGAGCTTGACCATTGGGAGTACTACAACATTCTCCAGCACCGTTCCGGAGACGGCCACGATCGAATGGAGCAGCAACAATCCAGCGGTAGCAACCGTTTCCAATGGCCTTGTTACAGCGGTCAAGGAAGGCACGGCAACGATCACCGCCAGCATCAAGCTGGATGATATTGTACTCGTTTCCGCCGCCTGCAATGTCACCGTCAAGGCGGCAGACGTCCCGTTTGTCCCCGTGCCGCCGGTCACACCCACCCAGCCCACAAAGCCCGCCGAGCCTGACCAGCCCGAAGAGCCGGACACCCCGGTCATCCCCGGCGCTCTGCCCTTCGTAGACGTGAGCGCTGGCGACTGGTACTATGAAGACGTAGCCTACGTCTACGCCCAGGGGATCATGACTGGTTCCACGGCGACTTCCTTCGCCCCCAACGACGCCATGACCCGGGCCATGGTCTGGACGGTGCTGGGCCGCATGAGCGGCGAGGACGTGGAGGGCGGAACGCCCTGGTACGCCCTGGCCCAGGCTTGGGCTGTCAGTGACGGCGTGTCCGACGGCACCGGCCCCAACGACAGCATCACGAGAGAGCAGCTCGTCACCATGCTGTACCGCCAAGCGGGTTCTCCTGAAGTCGGCGTATCTGAGCTGGCCCTGCTGGGCCGGTTTACCGACGGGGAAGCGGTGAGCGACTGGGCGGAGGAGGCCATGGCCTGGGCGGTGTCCCAGGGGATCCTCACCGGCGACGGCGACCTGCTGAAACCTCAGGCTACTGCCACCCGCGCCCAGGTGGCCGCCATCCTGGCCCGCTTCTGCGCAAACATGGAACAGTAAACCAAAAAATATAAATAGTAAGAGGAGCGGCCCCAAAAGCCGCTCCTCTCTGCTTATGGAA
This sequence comes from uncultured Oscillospiraceae bacterium, assembly GCA_902373635.1. Lineage (GTDB taxonomy): Bacteria > Bacillota > Clostridia > Oscillospirales > Oscillospiraceae > Pelethomonas. Next base: position 2,876 of record CABKMV010000030.1, on the reverse strand, counting down.
TAGAGATGGAGGAAGATCCGCAAGGCGGCGGCTGAGGAATCAGCCGCCGCCCTGTTTTATTTTGTGCCGCCTGCGCGAAACGAAGTTTCGCGCCAAAAGTTCTTTTATGTGCCCTGTGGGTAAAGTGCCCTGTGGGTAAAGTGCCCTGTGGGTAAAGTGCCCTTCGGGTAAAGTGCCCTTCGGGTAAAGTGCCCTTCGGGTAAAGTGCCCTGCGGGTAAAGTGCCCTGCGGGTAGGATCCTTTTTCTTTCAAGAAAAAGGATGTAGAGGATGCAGACCCCGTTACCCCTCGCGCTCCGCCAGCTTGCGGCCCATGAGCACGCCCATGACGGAGGCCATCATCAGGCCCCTCGTCCAGCCGCTGGAGTCGCCCAGACAGTGGAGACCCTGGATGTTGGTGTTGAAATCCTCGTCCATCTTGACGCGGTTGGAGTAGAACTTCAGTTCCGGGGAGTAGAGCAGCGTCTCCGTGGAGGCGAAGCCCGGCACCACCTGGTCCATGGCCTGGATGAAGTTGATGATGTTGATCATGGCACGATAGGGCATGGCGGCGGTGATGTCGCCGGCCACGGCGTCGGGCAGGGTGGGGCGCACGTTGGAGAAAGCCAGCTCCTTCTGCCACGTCCGCTTGCCGTCCAGGATATCCCCGAAGCGCTGGACCATGATGTGGCCCGCACCCAGCATGTTGGTCAGTTCCCCCACCTTCTGGGCGTAGGCGATGGGCTGGTTGAAGGGGTAGGAGAAGTTGTGGCTGCACAGGATCGCCAGGTTGGTGTTGTCGCTTTTGCGCTCCTTGTAGCTGTGGCCGTTGACCACCGCCAGGTCGTTGTCGTAGTTCTCCTGGCTGACGAAGCCGCCGGGATTCTGGCAGAAGGTGCGGACCTTGTTCTTGAAGGGCTTGGGATAGCCCACCAGCTTGGACTCGTAGAGCACCCGGTTGACGGTTTCCATGACCTCGTTGCGCACCTCCACCCGCACGCCGATATCCACGGTGCCGGGCTGATGGGCGATGTTGTGCTCGGCGCACAGGCTCTCCAGCCAGTCCGCCCCACGGCGGCCGGTGGCGATGACCGTGTGGGCGGCCCCGATCTCCAGCTCCTCCCTGCCGTTGGTGACGCACACGCCCTTGCACACGTCGCCCTCCAGGATCAGGTTGGTGCACTCATAGCCGAAGAGGAGCTCCACGCCGTTTTCCAGCAGATACTGTTCAATGGCGTAGTAGAGGTTCTGGGCTTTCTCGGTGCCCAGGTGGCGGATGGGGCAGTCCACCAGCTTCAGCCCCGCCTGGATGGCCCGCTTGCGGATGGCCTTGACCTCCTCGGTGTTGCCCAGACCCTCGATGTGCTCGTCCGCGCCGAACTCCAGGTAGATCTGGTCGGCGTAGTGGATGGTCTCCTGGGCCAGGTCCGCGCCGATGAGGGTGGGCAGGTCGCCGCCCACCTCGCAGCTCAGGCTCAGCTTGCCGTCGGAGAAGGCCCCCGCGCCGGAAAAACCAGTGGTGATATGGCAGTAGGGCTTGCAGTTGACGCACTGCCGGGTCTTTTCCTTGGGACAGTGCCTGTCCTCCACCGCCTTCCCTTTTTCCACAATGAGGATGCGCTGCCTGCTGCCTTTTTTCAGCATCTCCAGCGCGGTGAAAATGCCGGCGGGACCTGCGCCGATGATGACCACGTCTTTTTTCTTCATAGGGGACCTCCTGTCGGTTGGTTGCTTTTGGCCGCAAAAAAACCACCGCGGGGATACGGCGGCAGCTGGCGCGGCCGCAGAGGCGGGTGGTTTTTGGGCGCTCCCTCCGGGGAGAAGAGGAAAAACAGTATATCATTACACATTCACACAATATTTTATTATGGCAGAGCGGTATGCCCTTGTCAATAGGAAACAGGAAAAATTTTTGCCGGCAAAAAGAAGTTTTCGGGAGGCGCGCAGGGGCAAAGGAGGGGGATAGGGTATTGAAATCCGTGGGAAAAGCGCTTATAATATTTGTGAATATTCTGTTAAGGTTACAGGAGGGATGACATGAGAGCGGACGGCCGCAGGACCAAGGGACTTACCGCCATTGAACAGGCGATACCACATATCATGCCCAAGCGCGTGGACGCGCAGAACTATGTCACGGAGTTTGTGGACGAGGAGATCATCAAGGACTATATCCGCACTGTACGGCGGGAGAAGGGCGTGCGCCTGACCCGCATGGCGGTGGTGGTCGCCGCCTACTACCTGGCGTCGCTGCACCACCCCTATATCAACCGCTTTGTGGTGGGCAGCAGGGTCTATGACCGCAACCACTTCTGCGTCAGCTTCGTGATGCTGAAGAAACGGGCGGACGGCACCCCGGACGAGACGACGGTGAAGATCTTCATGACCCCGGAGGACGATATTTTTTCCATCAACCAGCGCATCAACGAGACCATCGAGAAGAACAGCGAGCCCAAGCACAACAACAATACAGACAAGTTCGCCAGCTTCATGTTTTCCATGCCGGTGCTGCCCTACCTGGTGATGGCCCTGGTCCGCTTCCTGGATCGGTTCGGCCTGCTGCCCCGGGCGCTCATCAACCTCAGCCCCTTCCATACCAGCATGTTCATCACCAACCTGGCCTCTATCAACACCACCCACATCTACCACCACGTCTATGAGTTCGGCACCACCAGCGTCTTTTTGAGCGTGGGCAAGTCCATCCCCAACTACATGACCGGGGAGCTGGACAAGAAGCTGATCCCCATCAGCGTGGTCATGGACGAGCGTATCTGCACGGGCCACGATTACGCCCTTTTCAACAAGACCCTCCAGCGCTATCTCCGCTCCCCGGAGCTGCTGGAGCGGGAGAACCTGGAGCCGGTGATCGCCGCCGGGAAATAAGTTTACATAATGAACCCG
>CABKMV010000029.1 GCA_902373635.1 uncultured Oscillospiraceae bacterium | reverse complement strand
CGGCAGCTCCCACCGGAGAACTGCCGCGCGCCCCGGCTTTGTTAAGAGGGATTATACGGGATGGGGGGATCGCTGTCAATCCATTGAAGCCTTGAAAACAGGAAGTTCTATCAATGTTCCAAAAAAATTTTCAAATGGGGGAGAACCTTGTGCAATACTTCTATTGCATTTTTGAAAGGGATCTGTCGAAAACTTGCAAAATGAAAGCGATCCTGCGGCCCGGACCAGACGGGGCCGCAGGATCGCTGGGATATTCCGGGGGAGCGCCTTACCTGCCCAGTTCCCTGGTCCGCTCCACGGCCGCGATGACCGCGTCCATGGCGGCGGCGCGGACGCCGTGCTGTTCCAGGGCCCGGACGCCGGCGATAGTGGAGCCGCCGGGGGAGCACACCGCGTCCTTCATCGCGCCGGGGTGCTGCCTGGTCTCCAGCATCAGCCGGGCGGTGCCCTCCATCATCTGGGCGGCGTACAGCAGGGCCTTCTGCCGGGGCAGGCCGCAGGCCACGCCGCCGTCGGCCAGCGCCTCGATAAACTGACAGACAAAGGCGGGGCCGCAGCCGGCCACCGCGCTGCCCGCGTCCATGAGGCGCTCCTCCAGCCGGTCCAGGACCCCGGCCCCCGCCATGGCGGCGGTGAACGTCTCCAGCTCCTGCTCCGCCACCAGGCTGTTGGCGTCATAGAGGACCATCCCGGCCCCCACGGCGCAGGGGGTGTTGGGCATGATGCGGATGACGGGATAATTGCCCCCCGCCATGGCGGCGATCCGCTCCATGGTGAGGCCGGCGGCCATGGAAACCAGCACGAAGCGGTCCGTCCGCCGGGCCAGGACAGGGGCGATCTCCTCCAGCAGCCCCGCCATCATCTGGGGCTTCACCCCCAGGAAGATGTACTGGGCCTGGGCGGCGGCTTCGGCGCTGGCGCCCGCGTGACAGCCCAGCTCCCTGGCCAGCTCCTCCGCCTTGGCGGCGGTGCGGTTGGACAGCAGGACGCGGTCCGGGGCGAGGCGCCTGCAGGCCGCCCGGGCCAGCGCGCCGCCCATGTTGCCGGTGCCGATGAAACCAAAAATATACTGGGACATGGTGTTTCCTCCTGATTTTTCCATAACAAAATTGGTCAGGGCGACGCCGTGACGGTAAACGGTCTGGGGCCGAAGGACTGTGTAGCCCCTCCCCTCAAAAAAGGGCCGGGCCGTAATAGAGGCGTGGGTGGTGAAAACGCCATGGGACAGACGCCGCTCCAGAGCGTCGCAGAGCGCGGTGGCGACGCCGCGCCGCAGATAGTCCCTGTGGACATACAGCCGGTCCAGATACCCTGTGCCGTCCATGTCCCCAAAGCCCACCAGCAGGCCATCTTCCACAGCGACCAGGGTGTGGTGGGACAAAAGGGACTGGTTCCAGCGCTCCGGGTCGGGCCGGCCATCCGCCCAGGCGTCCAGCTGCTCCGGCGTATAATCCCCGCAGTTGACGGAGTGGACCGTGTCGTAAAAAAGACCCAGCACGGCGGGGAGATCAGAGGGGCGGTAGGGCCGCAGCTCCATCACCGCACCTGCCTGCTTCCGGTGCCGATGAAACCAAAGATGTAGTTCGCCATACGGAGTTCCTCTCTTCTTAATTTTGCCACAAGTGTAGCACACGGCGGGGCGCTTTGCAATGCTAAGGGGCGGATTTTTCCCTAAGTGGGGGAGCTGTTCTTTTTTCTTCTGGTTATGGTACTTTCCCCTCGCCGGGAGAGTACCAAAGGGGCGCTTAGGAGGGGCCAGCCCCTCCTAAGAACCTCCTCCATGTTTTTATTTTTTACACCCAAGGCACAGCCGGTTTTGTCTAAACCGAGCTGCTTCCCGCGTCGCAGGGCGAAGCGGCTGCCTTGGCAATGTTCTAATGGATGATCCATAGGCCCTGGGGGGAAATTTGTAATTTTCCGAAAAATACTGAAAGGAGGGGCTTTCATGATAGAGCTTTACCTGTTGGAACAACTCGCAGCCTTTTCCCGACGGGGCACGCTGTCCGGGGCGGCGGAGGAGCTGCACATTTCCCAGCCCGCGTTGAGCCAGTCTATGAAAAAGCTGGAGGAAGGGTTTGGGTGTGCCCCTGTTTGAGCGGACGAAGAACAGACTGGTTCTGAATGAGAACGCATATTGGATGCCCAGTTGGGAGCAAAGCTTTTGAAGCAGAGCAGGGAGATGGAGGAACGGCTGCGCCTATGACCGGGGCCTGGCCACCCGCTTCGGCACCGCCGCCGCCCGGATGATCATGGAGCAGAAGTATGGCTACATGGTGGGCATCCAGGCGGGGAACATCGTCCATGTGCCCCCGGAGGAGGCCGCCAGCCGCACCAAGTTCCTGCCGGTGGACCACCCGCTGATCCAGACCGCCCGGGACGCCGACACCGGCTTCGGCGATTGACAGGAGAATATTGCCAGAAAGCGCAGAAACCAGCGCGCCGGGGCAGCCCCAAGTGGGCTGCCCCGGCGTACTGGTTTTTCCTGGCTGTCCCTTAATTTTATAAATCCGAAAGTTTTTGGCCCAAATTAGAGAGGAGAGAGGCCTTGACGTTTCTGCGCTTGTTTGTTATATTAATTAACAAGTGAACAGCAACATAACGGGAGGGACACAGAGAAACTTTTATGAATATGGTTAGCGGGAAAGATGAAATTGATCGGGTTTACGCTCAACTTAGTCCGCGGGCGGATAAACTCTACAGATTTGTTATGGCCTACTCAGATTACATCAATGAGGCGAAGGACTACGGCACAGGACGGCTGATCAATATGGTGGAGGTCCACACTCTCACGATGATCGAGGACCAGCCGGGAGTCACTGTTAGCGACTTGGCCAGACAGTGGGACAGGACCAAGAGCGCCGTATCCCAGAATATCAAGAAGCTGGAGGCCAAGGGACTGGTCTACCGGGTCCCGGATGAAAACGACGCCAAGATGCTGCACCTCTATCCCACGGAAGAGGGGGTCCGGTTAAGCACGGCCCATAAACTCTATGACAATATGGATATCATGCAGACGAAGAACGATCTGCTCCGGACTTGCACCATAGAGGAGATTGACACCTTTTATAAGGTTTTGGATGCGTATTATGATCTGTTTTGACAGGCGGCTTCCTCCTTTGAGGCGGGCCGCCTGCCTTTTTGTAGCGAACAATTGACAGACTATTTGTGAAGTGAATTAATAAACTTCGCCGACGATTTTGTGAGATGTGAAAAATATGCACGAATAAATTTAGAAACTATGACAAAATTAGTCAAAATAGAAAAATTATTCTTGCATTTTTACAAAAAACAGAGTAGTATTATTGTACATTAGTTAAGTTGCTTAACTTAAATTGACAAAAAGGGGGAACATTTACGGCTTGAAAACAAAAGTACGCACAGACCGGGTGCCGGCTGCCATCGGACCCTATTCCCAGGCCATCCGCTGCGGCGGGACGCTATACATCTCCGGCCAGCTTCCGGTGGATCCAGTTGCCGGGGCGCTGGCGGGGGATGACATTACCAGTCAGACCCGGCAATCTCTTGAAAACATCAAGGCTATTCTGGCCGAGGCGGGACAGGGTATGGATTCGGTGGTCAAAACCACTGTCCTGCTGGCGGACATGAGCGATTTTTCCGCAATGAATGAGGTCTACGCCGCCTACTTCTCTGACCCCTATCCTGCGCGGGCGGCTTTCCAGGTAGCAAGACTGCCGAAGGACGCCAGGGTGGAGATTGAGGCGGTGGCCATCCTTAGAGTGGCGGATTCAGCGGAATGAAAAAAAGTGAGGAAGCAACATGATCTACGATTTTGACAAACGCATCGACCGGCGCGGCACGTATTCCATGAAATGGGACCTGGGCAGCTTATTCCTGCCCGGCGCTGAAGAGTGTGAGAAGGAACCGATTTGCCTGTTTACGGCGGATATGGACTTTACGTGTGCCGACTCAATCCGTCAGGAACTCCAGAAGGTGGTGGACAGAAACCTGTACGGCTACTCCGGCGCGATGCAAGGAGTGGAAGCCCATAAAGCATATTTCGACGCGATCACCGGCTGGTATGAGCGTATGCACAACTGGAAAATCGACCCGGAGACCATTCTCTACTCCCCCGGAACCATCACGGCTGTGGAGAAGGCTATTTTGGCCTTCTCGGAGGAGGGAGAGGGGGTTCTGATTAACCCGCCCATCTATTCCCCCTTCGCCATGACCATTGAGAATAACAAGCGGAAGGTGGTCCGCAGTCCTCTGATTAACACGGACGGATACTACACGGTTGACTTCGCAGACTTCGAGGAGAAGGCCAAGGACCCCAACACAAAGGTGTTTATCCTTTGCAGTCCCCACAATCCCACCGGTCGGGTGTGGACCAAGGAGGAACTGGTCCGGATGTATGATATCTGCACCGCCAACGGCGTGGTTGTTGTAGCGGATGAGATCCACGGTGATCTGCTCCGTATGGATCAGACATTCTATCCGCTGGCTTCTCTGGTGGACGGACAAAACCTTGTGTCGTGCATCGCGCCCAATAAGACCTTCAATATTGCAGATTTAAAAGCTACCAGCGTGGTTGTTCCCAATGAGGATCTGCGGAAAAAGTTGCAGGAGGAGCTGGGCTTTGGCTTCCCCAACATTGTTACCATTGCCGCAACCATCGGCGCGTACAACGGCGGAGAGGAGTGGCTGCTGCAGCTACGGGAATATCTGGATGGGACCTTCGACTGGATCGAGTCCTTTGCGAAGGAGCATATGCCCCGGCTGAAGCTCCGCCGTCCTGAAGGGACCTACATCCTGTGGATGGATTTCCGGGGCTACGGCATGACTCCCGATGAGGTAAACGATTTGATCCTGAAGAAGGCCGGCGTCATTCTGGAACGGGGCGAGATGTTTGACCAGGAGACCGGGGCTGGCTTCCAGCGCATCTGTATCCCCGCCCCCAGGTCCATGGTCCAGGAGGCGTTCTACCGGTTCGAGGAAGTTTTTGAGGTGAAAAAGTAACAACAACCATTGATACCAGAAAGGTAGGAAGGAATTTCTCAAAAATGAGTACTACGATTGAAACCCTGAACCCCATTATGTGGGTGTTCGCCGCTATCATCATCGGCGCGGTACTGATTCAGGCATTCCTCTTTCTCCGTATGGCCCTACGCTTCAACAAGAAGAACCATGTTCTGACCAAGGAAGAGCTGACTCGCTGCGCCACTACCGGCGCGGTGGCATCCATCGGCCCCTCTTTCAGCAGCGCAGTGTTTGCCCTGTCTCTGATCGTAATGATAGGCAGCGGCGCCACCTTCATCCGCTGCGGCGTCATCGGCGCGCCGCTGTTTGAGATGTACATTGCCCAGATGGCCGCAGGTTATGCGGGTGTATCCTTCGGCTCCGAAGCGTTCACAGAGGCAGTGTTCAGTCTGGTCCTGTTTATGATGACCATGGCCTCCGTACCCTACGCCGTCAACCTGATCCTTACCCTCAAGCCTGTCGATATGGTCATTGAGAAGACCAAGGAAAAGAGCCGGAAGAGCGGCCAATCGATCTCTTTTATCAGTTATATCGGCCCCGCCGCCATGATGTGCCTGTTCGGTTACATGATGTACACCTACCTTTTGCAGGGCGGCGCGAACCTGGTGGCGGCGATCACTGCCGCTGTGGCCTATCTAGCCTACAACGCAGTGACCAAGAAGATTGGCAACACGTTTATCAGCAGTTTAAATATGGGCGTAGCTATGCTTGTCGCCATGGCTGCCGGTCAGATCGCCAGCGGATATTTGAGTTAAGGAGGAAAAGCAATGAGCGTTGAGAATACTGAGAAGAAGACTGTCCAGCTGCCCCCCGAAGAGGACTATGCAAAAAACTTCGTGCCCCAGGTCCACAGGGTTGGACGCATCTCCATGCTGTTTGAGATATGTCTATGCTTGGCTCCGGTGTTCTATATCGTCTTTATCCGCGGCCAGGCCATGCCCCTATCTTCCTATATTGGCGTGTTTCTTTCCCTTGCCCCCATGCTGTTATTCATGTGGCTGTCAGAGCCCATGACGTACTTCCCCACTTTGGGCGCGTCCGGCACATATATGTCCTACTTCGCTGGCAATGTGTCTACTGTTCGTTTCCCAGTGGCTGTCACCGTCCAGCAGGAGCTAAAAGCGGATATCAATACCCCCCGGGGGCAGATGGCCACCATTGTGGGCATCGCGGCTTCCGTCCCCGCTTGCCTGATTTTCCTGCTGATCATCGTTCTCAGCGGCGAGTGGCTGCTCAGTGTCCTGCCAGACGCTGTGATCAGCGCCTTTGACTACACCATGGTAGCCGTGATCGGCTGCATGCTCACGTCGATCTTCGCCGGTCAGTTCACCAAGCGTGCCGATGGGACCCGGAACATCAAGGGTGGGCTTCTTAACATCATCTGCTACGCTGGCGCCGGCGTATTGATCACCATGCTGATCAATGCGTTTCTTCCCAGCCTGTCCGGATATACCATGTTCATCTGCATTGTGGCGGCCTTGGTGATTGCCTACATCCGCTATCGCATTGATTTGAAAAAAGCACAGGCTGCTGAGTAACGACGGAAGGAAAGGAATGGCTATGAAGAGCGTCAACATGCACAGCGACACCCTTATGCTGGCCCGTGTTATGAGCGGCATGGAGGCAGATTTGCTGGATTTCCCCCAGTCGATGGTGGATCTGCGGCGGATGGAGGCGGGGGAAATGACCACAAATTTCTTTGCGATCTTTCTTGTCCCCCAGGAGACGTACTCCTACATGAAGATGGACCCCATTCCCGATGACCAGTACATCCGGGAGTGCGCCGCCATCCTGGAGCGGAATTTGGCTCTCCACAGCGACATCATTGCCGGGGCCCGCTCTGTCCAGGATATTCTGGACAATGAGGCGGCGGGAAAGATGAGCGCCGTGCTCACCATGGAGGACGGCAAAGCGGTGGACGGGAAGTTAGAGAATCTCAAAGCCTTTTACGACCTGGGCGTCCGGGCTCTCAGTCTGACGTGGAACTTTGAGAACTGCTTCGGGGCCCCCAACAGCCAGGACCCGGCGATCATGTCCAAAGGCCTTACTCCCTTCGGAAAAGACGCCGTCCGGTACATGCAAGAGCTGGGGATGTTGGTGGATGTGAGCCATCTCTCTGACGGCGGCTTCTACGACGTGGCCGCGATCTGCCAAAAGCCCTTTGTGGCTACCCACTCCAACGCACGGGCGCTCAGTCCCCATACCCGCAATATGACTGACGATATGATCCGTCTGCTGGCAGACAAGGGCGGCGTCATGGGGCTCAATTTCGGGCCGGAGTTTTTAAACGATGATATCACCGATACCCACAGCACCGTGGAGCGGATGGTGGCTATGGTCCAACATGAGAAAAACGTTGGCGGCATCGATGTGGTGGCCATCGGCACAGACTTCGACGGCATCTTCGGCGAACTTGAGATCGGCAGCTGCGACAAGATGGATCTGCTGGTCCAGGGCCTGGGCAAGGGCGGATTTACCGGCGGCGAGATCGAGAAGATATTTTATCGAAACGCGCTGCGGGTGATGGAGGATGCCATGAGGTAATTTGGAGCTAACACAGATTCTGGGCCGTGGTTCCTTCGGGGGACCGGCCCGGTACTGGCCGGTATGCTCCGCGACTGTATGAAAACCGGGCGGATTTCCCATGATGGAAATCTGCCCGGTTTTCTGTCGGACCCCCGCTGATGAAAACGCCGCTGTCTGCAACTTGCAGACAGCGGCGCTCATACATTTCAAGAGCTTGCGGTATTTCTTAGTACATGCCGCCCATATCGCCCATGCCGGGGTTAGCGGCGGGAGCGGGGGGCTCGGGCTTGTCAGCCACCAGGGACTCGGTGGTCAGCACCATGGAGGCCACGGAGGCGGCGTTCTCCAGGGCGGAGCGAGTCACCTTGGCGGGATCCACGATACCGGCGGAAACCATGTCGCAGTACTCCTCCTTATAGGCGTCGAAGCCGTAGCCGGTCTTGCCGGAGGTGCGGACCTTCTCCAGAATGACGGAGCCGTCCAGGCCGGCGTTGGCAGCGATCTGGCGGATAGGCGCCTCCAGGGCCTTGGCGATGATCTGGACGCCGGTCTTCTCGTCGCCCTCCACCTGGCCCAGCAGGGCCTCCACGGCGGGGATGGCGTTGACATACACGGTGCCGCCGCCGGCCACGATGCCCTCCTCAACGGCGGCCTTGGTGGCGTTCAGGGCGTCCTCGATGCGCAGCTTCTTCTCCTTCATCTCGGTCTCGGTAGCGGCGCCGACCTTGATGACGGCCACGCCGCCGGCCAGCTTGGCCAGGCGCTCCTGCAGCTTCTCCTTGTCGTAGTCGCTGGTGGTCACGCCGATCTGGCTGCGGATCTGGGCGACCCGGGCCTTGATGGCCTCGCCGTCGCCGGCGCCGTCCACGATGACGGTGTTCTCCTTCGTGACCTTGACCTGGCGGGCGCGGCCCAGCATGGAGACGTCGGCGTTCTTCAGCTCATAGCCCAGCTCCTCGCTGATGACCTGGCCGCCGGTCAGGATGGCGATATCCTGCAGCATCTCCTTGCGGCGGTCGCCGAAGCCGGGGGCCTTGACGCAGACCACGTTCAGGGTGCCGCGCAGACGGTTGACGATCAGGGTGCTCAGGGCCTCGCCCTCCACGTCCTCGGCAATGATGACCAGCTTCTTGCCGGACTGGACCAGCTGCTCCAGGATGGGCAGGATGTCGGCGATGACGGAGATCTTCTTGTCGGTGATGAGGATATAGGCGTCGTCCACGACGGCCTCCATCTTCTCAGTGTCCGTCACCATGTAGGGGGTGATATAGCCGCGGTCGAACATCATGCCCTCGACGACCTCGCTGTAGGTCTCGGCGGTCTTGGACTCCTCGATGGTAATAACGCCGTCATGGCCCACCTTCTCCATGGCCTCGGCGATCAGGGAGCCGATCTTCTCGTCGCCGGAGGAGACGGTGCCCACGCGGGCGATGTCGGCGGTGCCGTTGACCTTCTGGGCGTCAGCCTTCACGGAGGCGACGGCGGCGTCCACGGCCTTGGCGATGCCCTTCTTCATGACGATGGGGTTGGCGCCGGCGGCCAGGTTCTTCAGGCCCTCGCCGATGATGGCCTGGGCCAGCAGGGTGGCGGTGGTGGTGCCGTCGCCGGCCACGTCGTTGGTCTTGGTGGAAACTTCCTTCACCAGCTGGGCGCCCATGTTCTCAAAGGGGTCGTCCAGCTCGATCTCCTTGGCGATGGTCACGCCGTCGTTGGTGATGAGGGGCGCGCCGAACTTCTTGTCCAGCACTACGTTGCGGCCCTTGGGGCCCAGTGTCACCTTGACGGTGTCGGCCAGCTGGTTGACGCCGGTCTCCAATGCCTTGCGGGCTTCCTCGCCCCGCTTGATAAGCTTAGACATAACAGAATTACCTCCAAATATTTATCGTTTTTACCCCGCTGGGGGGAGCTTGAGGGGGCCGGGCCCGCCTCAAAGTAAGATGCAGTCGCTGACGTTAGTCAACGATCGCCAGGATGTCGCCCAGGCGGACGATGGTGAACTCTTCGTCGCCGATCTTGACGTTGGTGCCGGCGTACTTGTCGGTGATGACCTTGTCGCCGGGCTTGACGGTCATGACGACTTCCTTCCCGTCCACTGTGCCGCCGGGGCCGACGGACACGACCTCTGCCACAGAGGGCTTCTCCTGGGCCTTGGACGTGAGGATGATGCCGCCCTTGGTGGTCTCTTCGGCCTCCATGGCCTTGAGCACGACGCGGTCTGCTAAGGGAGTGAGTTTCATAATTTGGTTCCTCCTATATGAATATTTTTTTGAACACAAAAATTGACACCGTTAGCACTCGAATAACCGGAGTGCTAACGGTGCTTATCTTACAACATCCCTATCCATATTGCAAGAGGGTAACTGAAAAAATTTGCCGCTTTTACAAAAAGTTCACAAACAGGGCAACCGGCTGGGCTATGGCAGCGGACGGGAAGTGGCGTTGGGGTCGCAGCCGGCAGGGCCGAAGAAGTTGACCTTCCCGTCGGCCATGCGCAGGGCGACGCGGCGGTTGTAGACGGACTCCCCGTCCAGGCAGGTGACGATGTCCTTGTCCTGTGACTCGATCACGACCTCTTTTGCGGTGTAGCCCCGGGCGTACTGGGGGAAGTTGTAGTACTCGCCCTTGGAGTAGGGGCCGACGAACTTGAGGAAGGTGGCGCGGCTGACCCTGGGCACCACCATGGTGTTGAGAACGCCGTCGTCCATCCGGGCCTCCGCCATGGGCATGAAGCCTCCGCCATAGTAGCGGCCGTTGCACACGGAGACAAGGGCGTAATCCCCCGGCATGGCCTCTCCATCCAGGGTGATGGTCCACTGGTGGCTCAGCCCCCGGATCAGAAAGTTGACGGCCAGGGAGGCGATATAGCTGCCCTGGCTCCCCAGGAGGGGGAACTGCCCATATTTATGTACGTCCGCCGCCACCTGGGCGTCAAAGCCGGAGCAGGCGATGGTCAGGGCCAGACGGCCGTTGCAGTCGATGGCGTCCAGGGGGAACTGGGGGCCGTTCCACAGGTTCTCCGCGTCGGAAAACAGGGGGACGCTCTCCCCAAAGTTTTTCAGAAAGTCGTTGCCCGTGCCCACAGGGATGCAGGTCATGGCGGCGTTGGGGATGCCGGCGATGCCGTTGGCCACCTCGTTGACGGTGCCGTCCCCGCCGCAGGCGTAAAACCGGACGTCCTCCCCGGTCCGGGCGATGGCGCGGGCGGTCTCGGTGGCGTGGCCGGGCCGCTTGGTGAGGATGCAGTCCACCTGGAGGCCGTGGCGGGCCTCCAGGCCCTTGGCCATCTCCATCAGCTCGGCGGTACAGTTCTTTCTCCCGGCGGTAGGGTTGATGATGAAAACGTGCTTCATTGGTCAGATCCCATTCCTTCTCTGTCATTTCGCAGCGCCCGCTGCGGGATATCCTTACCGGCTGAATTGGTACAGGTCGCACCGTATCATGCCGTTATAGAGCTTCCGCTTTTTCTCCGCCTTCCGGCCGAAGAAGCGCTCGAACTCCGGGTGGCTGGTCAGCACCAGTACCCGCCACCTGGGGGGCACCTGGCGGTAAACCTGGCCGAAGGCGCGGTACAGCGCCTCCGCCTCCTGCTTCTCCAGCAGCCGCTCCCCGTAGGGGGGATTGGTAACGATCTGGCCGTACTCCCCCTGGCAATGGAGGCTGCGCATGTCCGCCACATCAAAGCGGACCAGATCCTCCACCCCGGCCTTGACGGCGTTCTCCCGGGCGATGCGGACCGCCTTGGGGTCGACGTCCCCGCCCCAGATGTCGTAGCTGCCCTGGAACTCCTGGTCCATGGCTTCCCCGGCGGCGTCCAGCCAGGCCCGGCTCTCCACGCAGCCCCATTTCTGGGCGGCGAAGGCCCGGTCCAGGCCGGGGGCCCGGTTTTTGGCGATCAGCGCGGCCTCGATGGCGATGGTGCCGGAGCCGCAGAAGGGGTCCCGGAAGGGATCCCGGCCACGGTAGCGGCTGAGCGTCACCATGGCGGCGGCCAGAGTCTCCCGCAGGGGGGCCTCCACGCCCACGGCCCGGTAGCCCCGCTTGTGGAGCCCCTCGCCGGAGGTGTCCAGGAAGAGGTCGCACCGGTCCTTCATGATGGCGAACTGAATCTGATATTTGGCACCTGTCTCCGGCAGGCGCTCCAGGCCGTAGGCCCGGCCCAGCCGCCCGGCCACGGCCCTCTTGACGATCTTCTGGCAGTCCGGGACGGAGTGGAGCTGGGAGTCCAGGGCGTGGCCCTTCACCGGGAACTGCCCGTCCCGGGGGATGAACTCCTCCCAGGGGAGGGCGGCCGCCCCCTGGAACAGGGCCTCGAAGCTGCGGGCCGGGAAGCTCCCCAGCAGCAGGAGGACCCGCTCACCGCAGCGGAGATTGATATTGAGCCGGGGGATATCGGCCAGGGACCCGCTGCACAGGACCCGCCCATTCTCCACCTGGACGCCCTCCAGCCCCAGCCGGCGCAGCTCGTCGCCCACCAGGCCCTCCAGGCCGAACAGGCAGGGGATCGAAAAAGTCAGCATAATTTCTCCCGCTTTTCTTAAATGTCCCGTCCAGTATAGCAAATCCCGCGGGAAAAGGCAACGGGGCAATTCCGGTTTTCGCGGCCCCGGCGGGAAGGGAAGGACAAAGGGGGAGCTCGAGGGGGCACAGCCCATCTCGAGTAGGATCAAACGCTCCGCAGCGCCTTGCTGGGCAAGGCCTGCGGCGAGCGCAGCGAGGATTTTTACGCCCCAAAGGGACACGAAAGCAATGGCATTTTTCAGGCTGTCAAAAAGTCAGCGGACTTTTTTGACAGCCTGAAGCCCCGCAGGGGTTCCTGCGGGGCCTGACGACACGGGGGGAAGAAAGCAGCTAGAACAACCGCCCGTTGTATTTGATAATGGTGCAGACGATGCCTGCGGCGGCGGCAGCGGCCGCGGCCGCGCCGATCCAGTAGCCAAGGTCGGACCCAGTGAGCAGGTTCAGCCAGGGCATGGCGGCTATGCCGGCGCCGAGCACGATCTCAGCGATCCCCAGCCTCCGGCAGAACTTTGGCCGGTCCGCCTCGGATACAAAGGCGTAGTGGTAACGGTGGATGGCCGCCGTCGATCCCGTCCACCCTACGCGGTACCCCATATAGACGGCGAACAGGCCAAGCAGTGTTTCCAGGATGATTTCTGAGACAGACATCAGGGGCCTCCTTCCGCACAGAATGGAACCAGGACAGGGACTTATATATAACCATTCTAACATGGGTTAGCCCTGGTGTCAATTTTGGCCTGGGCCAGGGGAAAGGCAAAATAGCAGTGGAAAAAGAAAAGATGGTGTGGTATAATAAAACAGGATATTCTGAACGACATCTTAACACCCAACAATCTGTGGAAAAATGAGGAGGAACTGTCATGAAATACGTCCTGATCGCCATCGGCGTCATCGTGCTGGTCCTGCTGATCACCAACATCCATGTGGTGCAGCAGTCCAGGGCCTTTGTGGTGGAGCGGCTGGGCGCCTACCACGCCACATGGGGCGTGGGGCTCCATGTGAAGCTGCCCATCTTTGACCGGGTAGCCAAGCGGGTGAGCCTGAAGGAGCAGGTGGTGGATTTCGCGCCCCAGCCCGTGATCACCAAGGACAACGTCACCATGCAGATCGACACGGTCATCTACTTCCAGATCATCGATCCCAAGCTGTACACCTACGGTGTGGAGCACCCCATGAGCGCTATTGAGAACCTGACCGCCACCACCCTGCGCAATATCATCGGCGATCTGGAGCTGGACCAGTCCCTGACCAGCCGCGACCACATCAACACAAAGATGCGGGCCATTCTGGACGAGGCCACCGATCCCTGGGGCATCAAGGTCAACCGCGTGGAGCTGAAGAACATCATCCCGCCCCGGGAGATCCAGGACGCCATGGAGAAGCAGATGAAGGCGGAGCGCGAGCGCCGCGAGTCCATCCTCCAGGCCGAGGGCCAGAAGCAGAGCCAGATCCTGGTGGCGGAGGGCGAGAAGCAGTCCGTCATCCTCCGGGCCGACGCCGCCAAGCAGGCCAAGATCATGGAGGCTGAGGCCCAGGCCGAGGCCATCCTTCGGGTGCAGCAGGCCACCGCGGACGCGCTGAAGCTGCTCAACGAGGCCGCCCCCAACGACCAGGTGGTGAAGCTCAAGGCCCTGGAGGCATTCCAGGCCGCCGCCGACGGCAAGGCCACCAAGATCATTATCCCCAGCGAGATCCAGTCCCTGGCGGGCCTGGCAGCCGGGGTTCAGGCCCTGGTGGAGACCGACAAGAAGTAAACCCCGCCGCGAAAGGGGACAACGTAAGACACAGAGGAGCCGGCCCCGTTTGCGCGGGGCCGGCTCCTCTGCGCCAGGGGAAACCCCTTGCCGCAGGTAAGCCGGTGTGGTATGCTGAAGGGGAATCTAAGGAAAAACACGGGGAGGAAAAAACGATGGAGAAGCGAGCGGAGGCGTGCCTGGTCTGCGGCGCGCCGCTTCAATACGATGAGACCGCCCGGGAGATGGAGTGCGTCTACTGCCACGGGAAATTTTTGAGCAATGCCGCCTGCGAGGCAGGACACTATGTCTGCGACGCCTGTCATAGCAGGAGGGCCCTGGAGAATATCGCGGCGGCATGCGGGCGCTTTACTGGAAAAAATCCGGTTGAGATCGCGGAAAAACTGATGGAGGACCCCTTTGTCCACATGCACGGGCCGGAGAACCATGTACTGGTGGGCGCGGCCCTGCTGACCGCCTACCGCAATGCCGGCGGCGCGGTGGACTGGGAGACGGCGCTGGAGGAGCTGGTGCGGCGGGGGAGCCAGGTGCCCGGCGGCGTCTGCGGCTTTTGGGGCTGCTGCGGCGCGGCGGTCAGCGCGGGGATCTTCATCAGCATTGTCACCGGCGCCACCCCGCTGACCACGGACACCTGGGGCATGGCCAACCAGATGACCGCCGCCGCCCTCCAGGCTATCGGCGACATCGGCGGGCCCCGCTGCTGCAAGCGCAACGCTTTCCTCTCCATTTCCCAGGCCGCTGCCTTCTGCAGGGAGCGCCTGGGCGTGGAGCTGGAGCTGCCGGAGGAGATCGTCTGCTCCTTCTTCCAAAATAACCGGGAGTGCATTGGGCGGCGCTGCCCCTACAACCCTGTGAACCACCGGGGAAAATAAATTTTTTACCAGGCGGCACATGTGCCGCCCGGCTGCGTCTGAAAAGGCAGATGGAGCAGATAAAATGGTGAGACGGAGGAGGCCATATGCAGAGAAAGCCCCTTTTGGCGATCTACAGCGCAGCCCACTTCTGGGTGGACCTGAGCTGTGCGTTTTTGATGTTCCGGACGCTCTCCGGCGGACCGGACTTCGCGCTGTGCCTGCTGCTCTACAACTTTTGCGCCTTTGCCATGCAGATGCCCTTGGGCCTGCTGGCGGACAGGCTGGACCGAAACGGAGTTGTTGCCGCTGCGGGGTGCGTCCTGGCGGCGCTGGGGTATCTCCCGCTTCCGCCCCTCCTGTCCGCTGTTACCGCCGGGGTGGGCAACGCCCTGTTCCACCTGGGCGGCGGCATTGACGTGCTCAATACCAGCGAAAAGAGAGCGGCGGCTCTGGTTATTTTTGTCTCCCCGGGAGCTCTGGGACTGTATATCGGCACGCTCTGGGGCTGGGGGGAAGCCCCTCCGCTGTGGCTGGGGCCGCTGGGGCTGCTGATATTGGCGGCGGCGATCCTCTGGCTCTGCCGCCGGACGCTGGGTTCCCTGCGTTCCGGGAACGCGCCGGTGGACCTTACGCCGGTGGGGCGCTATAGAGCGCTGGCGCCCCTGTTCCTGGTGGTGGTTCTCCGGTCCTACATGGGGATGAACCAATCCTTTGCCTGGAAGGGCACAGGCCAGTGGGCCCTGGCCCTGACGCTGGCGCTAGTGCTGGGCAAGACGGCGGGGGGCTTTTTGATGGACAGGCTGGGGCCCCGGCCCGCCTCGGCCTGGTCCCTGGCCCTGGCGGCGGCGCTGTATCTTATCAGCGGCCTGCCCCTGGCCGGGACGCTGGCGGTATTCCTCTTCAACATGACCATGCCCATCACCCTCTGGGCGGTGGCGCGGGTGATGCCGGGGGCCAAGGGGTTCACCTTCGGGCTGCTGACCTTCGGCCTCTTTTTGGGCTACCTCCCATCCTGGCTGGGATGGCCGTCCCTCTTGGCGGGGCCCTGGGCTTATGCCGCCGTGGCGCTGCTGTCCCTGGCGCTGCTGTGGCCGCCCCTGGGAGGGGAGGCGGCGCGGTGCTGACGGTCCTGGCTCTCTCCCTGGCCCTGACCCTCCTGCTGGAGGAGGGCTTCGCCCTGGCCTGGGGGCTCAGGGGACGGCGGGAGCTGGCGGTGGTGGCCCTGGTGAACATCCTGACCAACCCGGCGGTGGTGCTGCTGTACCACACCGCCGTGGGCCTCTGGCGCTTAGGCGCTGTCCCGGTGACGCTTGTGCTGGAGAGCGCCGCTGTGCTGGTGGAGTGGCTTTTCTACCGCGCCTGCTCAGAGCAGCTGCGCCGCCCCTTCCTCTTCGCCCTTCTGGCCAACGCCTTCTCCTACGGCGTGGGGTGCATCATCAATTTGTTGTAAGGATTCCAAGGCATACATTCTTTTCTTGAAAGAAAAGAATCATGCCCACAGGGCACTTTACCCACAGGGCACTTTACCCACAGGGCACATAAAGAACTTTGCCGCGAAACGGAGTTTCGCGGATGGGAGGGATTTTATGAGACGGATTTTGACATTGTGCCTGCTTCTGCTGTCGGCTGCGGGGCTGACGGGAGTGGCCTATGCCGACGCGATACTCAGCCCGGTACAATTGATCGTGCTCACATGGCAGCAGGACCTGC
Organism: uncultured Oscillospiraceae bacterium; assembly: GCA_902373635.1. GTDB lineage: Bacteria > Bacillota > Clostridia > Oscillospirales > Oscillospiraceae > Pelethomonas. The sequence goes on along the minus strand of CABKMV010000029.1, from coordinate 14,430 downwards.
CGGTATTCCTGGTTATCTTGGCGCTGGTCCTCACCTTCCTTGTACTGGTGTGGATCGGGAGAAAAAAGTGAGGTGTGGAACATGAAACGAGTTGTAAATTGCGCGCTGGCCCTGCTGATGCTCCTGGCCCTGGCCGCGCCTGCCCGGGCCGATGTGCTGTGGACGCCCAACAACAGCTTCTATGAGCGGCACTATGGCGACTGCGAGTATGTGGGCCGGAGCTATTACGCCAACGGGCAGGAGGGGTTTGTGACGCTGTGGGACGCCCCCGGCGGTTCCGTGGTGGAGGGCCAGTTCCAGAATGGCGCTAAACTGCGGGTCTACTGGCGCTATGAGGACTGGGGATGCATCACCGTATGGGGCGACGAGACAGGGGAGATCAGCGGATGGGCGCCCATGGCGGACCTGTATTTGGTCTATGACCACATCTCCTTTGAAGAGGAATACGGCGATCAGTTCCGGGACTATAACGGCGAATTTGCCGGCTATGACGGGACCACGGAGGGGATCATGCTCTGGGAGTACCCCAACGCGCCTGAGCCCAGGCGGGTATTGGAGGAAAACGAGGACTATCTCACCGCGCTGGTGGGGACGACCGGCACACCCAGCTGCATTTCAAAGGTGTATACGGACGAGCAGGGCGAGATCTGGGGCTATGTAGGCTACCTGTATGGGGACCGGAATTTTTGGGTCTGCCTGACCAACCCCCGGTATGACAACGTCATGCTCTCGTGCATACCGGAGACGGACCAGCTGTTTGACGCGGGGGTGCTGATCCCCGCCCAAACGCCGGAGCTGCCCACCGCGGCCTATATGCCCTATATTTTGGTGGGCGCGGTGGTGGTCGTCACCGCCGGGCTGCTGCTGGTGTTCTTCCGCAGGCAGAAAAAAACGAATCAGGACTGACATAGTATGACCCGCCGGTGTTCTGCACACCGGCGGGTCGGCTGTCTGTTGTGACATACAGGAAAGTCGGATGTCCGGCGGAAGCTGTTTTCCCTGACCAGAAGAGGAGCGGATACCGCTCAGCCTACTCCTCCCACACGACCTGCTTTGTCTCTGGGAACCACCGCAGGACCTCCCGCTCAATGGCCCGCTTCTCCCGGGTCCTCAGGGGGCGGAAGGCTGTGACGGCGCACTTTGATCCAGACGCCTTCCACCGCGCCGCCGCCTGGCCGTCCAGCAGCACGCAGGGCAGCACGATGCCGGAGAGGTTGAAAACGCCCCGCAGGTGTTCCGGCGCGAAAAAGAGGCTGTCCTTTTTCTCATAGCCCAGCATCAGCGGGTCAAAGCCCGCCAGCAGGATGCAGTCCGGGATCTCCGGCGCGTCCCGCCGCCCGTCGTCGATCCAGAAGCAGTCCTGCCCGAGGCAGGATTCCCGCGTTACCGGCAGACGGTCCAGCCAGGAGCGCACCTGTTTTTGCGGCGCGCCGAAGAAATAGGCGGCGTCCCGCACCGTGGCGGGGCCATAGTGGGTGAAGTAGCGCCTGGCCTGCTCCAGACGGGCCGCCTCCCGCTCCATGGGGACAAACTCCGGACAGCGGCGGAAGACCTTCTCCTCCCGCACCTCATAGCAGATCATCCCGGATTCCGACATGGCCCGCAGCAGCCCGCCCCAGCTGTCAAAGAAGCTGCGCTCCTCCGCCGCCGTCATGCCACGCTCCCGGCAGGCCCTCCGCAGCCCTTCCCGGCCGGCGACGCCTTGATCGATGCAGTCCAGGATATAGGCGGCAAAGAGCTGCTTCCGCTCCAGGGAGGCATAGGGGTCGTCCACAAACTGGTCCACATCCCGCAAAAAGTGCGTCCGGTCCTGGTGGAGGAACAGGGGCAGCTCCTCCTCCCGAAAGATATGCATAGTGCCTCGGATGGTCCAGCTTTTCACCAGCCCGCCGCCCCAGTCCGGGCCCAGCCCGTCGCGGCACCGGATGGCCAGGGCGTGGCGGGTATAGGACAGGAATTGAGCCTGCAGGCCGTTGAGATCGCGGCAGACGGTGAGCCGGTCCGCCGGTGCGGTCAGGTGCTGTCGGGCCAGTATGAGCTGTTGGCGCTCTCTTTGCTCCATGGTTCCGCCCCCTTTTTTCAAAAGCCTATCACAAAACGACCCAAAAGGCAACGGGGATCCGCGGCTGGCCCGTCCGCGATCGGCAACACAAAAAAATCAAATTTGTTCTTCCCAAAAAGGGGGAAAGGATGTATAATACCTTCTTGCTGAGTTATTTTTGCCGCTGAACAGCGGGGGAGGAGCGTGGACCCATCTTGAGCCGCTTATTTTCGAGAGCTGACAGGCCGCAGCCCTCTATGATCGAAGGGCCCATCTGGCAGGGGCTCATTTCTTTTGCGGTCCCCATTTTCCTGGGGAACCTGTTCCAGCAGCTCTATAATACCGCCGACACGCTGATCGTCGGAAACTTTATCGGGAAAGAGGCGCTGGCGGCGGTCAGCTCGTCAGGGAATCTGATCTTCATGATGGTGGGATTCCTCAACGGCATGGCCATGGGCGCGGGCGTGCTGATCTCCAAGTACTATGGGGCCAAGGACACCGAGCGGATGCGGACCGCCATCCACACGGATCTGGCCTTCGGCGTTCTGGCGGGGCTGCTGTTGACAGTGCTGGGCGTGGCACTGACGCCCTATATCCTCCGGCTGATGGGGACCCCGGAGAATGTGCTCCCCAGCTCCATCGATTACTTCCGCACGTACTTCTTCGGAAGCACTGCGGTGTTCCTGTACAATATCGCCACCGGGATCCTTCAGGCGGTGGGAGACAGCCGCCACCCGCTGTACTACCTGATTTTGTCCTCCGCCATCAATGTGGCGCTGGATCTGGTTTTTGTGGCGGGCTTTCACTGGGGCGTGGCCTCTGCGGCTGCGGCGACGGTGATCTCCCAGGCGGTCTCCGCCATTTTGTGCCTGCTCCAGCTGACCAGAACGAAAGAGATCTACCGGGTGGAGATCCGGAAGATCCGCATCAACTGGCCGATGCTGAAAATGATCGTGCGATTCGGCCTGCCCTCCGGCGTGCAGAACTCGGTGATCGGCTTTGCCAACGTCATAGTCCAGACCAATATCAACGCCTTTGGGGACAGCGCCATGGCGGGCTGCGGCTCCTACTCCAAGATAGAGGGCTTCGCGTTCCTGCCGGTGACATGCTTCTCCATGGCCCTGGCCACCTTTGTCAGCCAGAATCTGGGGGCGAGGCAGCACGACCGGGTGAAGCGGGGGGCCAGGTTCGGCATCATCTGCTCCATGGTGACGGCGGAGGTCATCGGCGTGCTGATCTGGGCGCTCGCACCCTTTCTGATCGCCCTTTTCAACAGCGATCCGGAGGTGGTGGCCTACGGCGTGCGTCAGGCAAGGGTGATCTCCTTCTTTTACTGCCTTCTGGCGCTGAACCACTGTATAGCGGGCGTCCTGCGGGGCGCGGGCAAGGCGTCGATCCCCATGTTTGTGATGCTGATCGTCTGGTGCGTGTTCCGTGTGGGCTACATCACGGTGATGGTGGGCTGGCTGCACAGCATCCTGGTGATCTTCTCTGCCTACCCGGTCACATGGTCTATCAGCGCGGTCATTTTCCTGATCTATTATTTCAAGGCAGACTGGCTGCACAACTTTGACCGTCTGGAAGCGGGAAAGGAAGCAAAGGAAGCATAGGAACAAAAAAGACCGCATCCCTCCGGTGTCTCCCGGGGGGATGCGGCTTTTTAGGATTATTTGCCCAAAATCTGGTCAATCATGGTGTCCACCATGATCATGCTGCGGGGCATGTGGAAGGGGCCCTTGAAGGTGCTGCCCTTGGTGGAGGGCTCTGTGGGCTTGCCGTCCCGGCGGAGGTAGCCGTACCACTCGCCGTACTCGGGGTCGGAGAAGTGCGCCTTGCAGTAATCCACGGTCTTATAGAACCAGTCCAGATACTTCTCGTCCCCGGTGTCCCGGTAGAGCATCAGGGAGGCGATGAGGATCTCGTTGTGGGGCCACCACAGCTTCATGTCGTGCTCGTAGGCCTCCGGGGGCTTGCCCAGGGCGTCGATAAAGTAGAGCAGCCCGCCGTACTCCTTGTCCCAGCCGGCCTCGATGGCCCAGTCGAAGATCTGGGCGGCCTTGGGGACCAGATCGGTCTGGCCGGTGCGCCTGGCGTGCTCCAGGATGAACCATACGCCCTCGATGTCGTGGCCGGGGTTGACAGTACGGCCCTCGGTGTAGTAGAGCCTGGGGGTGCCGTCCACGTCCACGTTCTCCAGCAGGCACTTGAGTTCAGGATGGACGTGGTACTGGAAGATCTCGTCCACGCACTGCTGGGCCCGCTGCTCGTACTCATCCCTGTGCTCGGGGTCCACCCGCAGCAGGATGCCGATGACGTTGAGGATGATCATGGGCAGACCGAAGGAGCGGCCGGTGCGGGTCTCGGGGATGGTCTTGGGGCCCATGCCAACGGGGTCCACGCCGCCGTGGGCCAGATCCCAGTAGAGGTTGTAGGCCCTGCGGGCCCGCTCCAGGCACGCCTTGTCGCCGGTGACGCCGTAATACTCGGCGTTGGCGCTGGCGTAGAAGGCCTCGGAGAAATAGTAGCGGCGCTGGCGCAGGGGCTTGCCGTCCTCGGTGACGGTGAAGTACATGCGCTCGCCGGCCTGACGGTTGATGCAGTACTTCTCCATGAAGTCCAGGCAGCTCCTGGAGGCGGCCAGCCACTCGTCCTTCACGCCGTACACATGGCAGAGGTGGGCGAACATCCAGCCGCAGCGGCCCTGCATCCACACGCTCTTGTCGGTGGAGTAGATCTCGCCCTTGCGGTCCAGGCAGGTGTACACGCCGCCATACACCGGATCCATGCCGTGCTTCAGCCAGAACTGGGCGGAGCGCTCCAGCTCCGCACGCACCCACTGCTGGGTCTCTTGCAGTTTGTTGCGATCCATTGTTCAGAAACCTCCCGTTATCATGATCAATGTAAAGCCTTGGATGTCTCTATTGTAGCATTGACGAAATTATTTTGCAATCGGGAAAAAAGATTTCGAAAAAATTTTTGTTTGCAGGTGACAGGCCGGCAAAACCGTGATACAATAGCGGGTACCAGAGGACAAGGTTTTGCCGGTCCTGGATCAGCCGGCCCCCAATTTGATGATTGTGAGGAGAAATGCTATGAACAGATTTGGTATTCCGGTAGAATTGAAACAGGTCCCCGTTCTGGACCCCGCGTTTATCCCCATCCACCGCTTTAACCGGGCGTTTCTGAAGGACGCGAAAAAACCGGTATCCATCGCTGTGGAGCGGGCCGATGGGCAGATGGCCGCCTGCCACACCTTTATCCACGGCACCGAGGAGATGAAGGAGGCGGACTGCTATTACATCGAGCGCCTGGTGAAGACCATATTGTGGATGAAGGGCGGCTTCAAGGTCTATGTGTCCGGCGATGAAACCGTGTACGAGTATTTGAAGAAGGCCTACAGCGCCGGCGGGCAGCAGGAATTTGACTGGGACTACATGGCAAATGTGTTTGAGCACCCCTTTGAGGTGGTGCTGGTGGACAAGGTGCCCGAGGCCAAGGATTCTCCCAAGGCCATGGGCGGCCACCTGGAGGGCTGCCGCATCGGCTTTGACGCGGGCGGGAGCGACCGGAAGGTGTCCGCCGTGGTGGACGGCGAGACGGTCTACTCCGAGGAGGTGGTCTGGTTCCCCAAGACCAACTCCGACCCAGACTACCACTACGAGGGCATCGTCTCCGCGCTGAAGTCCGCCGCCGGGCATATGCCCCGGGTGGACGCGGTGGGTGTCAGCTCCGCCGGCGTATACATCAACAACCGCACTATGAACGCCTCATTGTTCCTGCAGGTGCCCAAGGACCTCTTTGACGCCAAGGTGAAGGACATCTACATCCGGGCCATCACCGACACCTTCGGCGACGTGCCCTACTCCGTCATCAACGACGGCGACGTGTCCGCCCTGGCGGGGGCCATGAGCCTCAATGACAACAGCGTGCTGGGCATCGCCATGGGCACCAGCGAGGCCGTGGGCTATGTGGACGACCAGGGCCGCATCACCGGCTGGCTCAACGAGCTGGCCTTCGTGCCCGTGGACGCCGCCCCCGACGCCATGCGGGACGAGTGGAGCGGAGATATCGGCTGCGGCGTGAAGTACTTCTCCCAGGACGGCGTGATCAAGCTGGCCCCCCGGGCCGGGATCGAGCTGGACGAGAGCCTGAGCCCGGCGGAGAAGCTGAAGGCGGTCCAGAAGCTGATGGCGGAGGACGATCCCCGGGCCGCCCAGGTCTATGAGTCCATCGGCGTATATTTGGGCCACACCCTGGCATACTACTATGAGCTGTACGGCTGCCGGCACGTGCTGCTGCTGGGCCGGGTCATGTCCGGCAAGGGCGGCGATCTGATCCTGGATACCGCCAAGCGCGTCCTGGCGGACGAGTACCCGGAGCTGGAGGGGAAGATCCTGCCGGAACTGCCTGACGAGAAGTTCCGCCGGGTGGGCCAGTCCATGGCCGCGGCCAGCCTGCCGGAGCTGAAGAAGTAGAGGAGGGGCCGTCATGCTCATTAAAAACGCGAAGGTGTTTGTCGGCAGGTCCTTTGTGGACGCCGATATCCAGTTTGACAAAACGATCACCGCTGTTGGCAGGCTGGAGGGTCAGGCCGATCTGGACGCCCGGGGCGGTTATGTGATCCCCGGCCTCGTCGATATCCACACCCACGGTGCGGTGGGGGAGGATTTCTCCGACGGTAAGCCGGAGGGCATGCAGCCCCTGGCGGACTACTACGCCGCCCACGGTGTGACCAGCTTCCTGGCCACCACCATGACCCTGAAGGAGGAGACCCTCACCCCGGCTCTCCATACCATCCGGGATTTTCGGCGCAGCGGTGGCGCCAAGTGCGCGGGCGTCCACCTGGAGGGCCCCTTCCTCTGCTATGCCAAGCGGGGCGCCCAGGCGGCGGAGAACCTGCACAAGCCGGATGTGCCCCTCTTTAACCGTCTGAACGAGGCCAGCGGCGGAAAGGTGAAGCTTGTGACCGTGGCCTGCGAGGAGGAGGGGGCCATTGACTTCATCCGTAACGTGTCCCAAACGTGTATCGTGTCCCTGGGCCACACCACCGCAGACTACGACACCGCCATGGCGGCCTTTGCCGCCGGGGCCAGCCACGCCACACACCTGTACAACGGGATGCCCTCCTTCCTGCACCGGGCCCCCGGCGTCATCGGCGCGGCCTTTGACAGCGGGGCCAGCGTAGAGCTCATCTGCGACGGGCTCCACATCCATCCCTCTGTCATCCGGGCCACCCACCGGCTCTTTGGGGACAGGCTGAATTTGATCTCCGACTCCCTGCGCTGTGCGGGGATGCCCGACGGGGACTATATGCTGGGCGGCCAGCCCATCACCGTCAAGGGCGGCAGGGCCACCCTCACCGGCACGGACACCCTGGCCGGGTCCTCCATCTCCATGATCGACGCGCTGCGCAACGTGGTGCGGTTCGGGCTGAGCCTGCCTGAGGCGGTGTATGCCGCCTCCACCGCGCCGGCTCAGGCTGTCGGGCTTCACGATGTGGGATCCATCCAGATGGGGAAATGCGCCGATCTGGTGGTGCTGGACCAGGACCTGGGGCTGAAGGCCGTATTCGTGGATGGCCAGCGGCAGGGGAAGTAAAACGCGCTGTCCGCCGCTTATGGGCAAAATAAAACAGTTTTGTGCATATTTGACAGAAAATCGAAACTTTTTTGTCACAATTTACGATACGCCCTAATCAATAATTTGAAATTTGGGTAATATCAACATTGACAAAAAGTGCTCCAGAATGGTAAACTAAAACCAGTTTAGGAGAGAACCTAAACCGTTGTATCGTTTTTCCTCAATCTTCTCCATCAAGTAAGAGACCGCTTTCACCTGAAAGCGGTCTCTTGCTGTCTATAGCGGGCTATTGCCGGCGTCGGAGCTGGATCGCACCAATGGCCATGATGGCGGAGGAGACGGCCAGATAGGGCAGCACCTCGCCCCTGTGGGCCAGGACGGAGGCTGCCGCCATGAAGACGCAGCCCGCCAGGGCCAGCAGCGGGAGCACAAAACGGCGGAAAGGGCGCAGATCCCGCTCCCGCACCATTGTCATCAGGAAGATGGGGATGTAGAGAACGTAGACGGTGATGACGGGCAGCTCGGAGGTGTCGTAGCCAAAGAGGCCGAACCAGCTTGGCTGCGCCAGCCTGCCGCCATAGTAGTGCAGCAGCCAGAGGCAGGCCAGGAGCAGCCCCAGGACGGAGGAGCCCATGGGCATGTGGGTGACGGGATCCACGCTGCCGAAGATGGGGGAGACCTCTCCCCTGGCCGCCAGGGCGTACATGCCCCGGCAGTTGGCAAGGGTCATGCCGTTGAGGGCGCCCAGGCAGGAGACGACCACCAGTACAAAGATGGCGGTCCCCGCCCCTGCGCCGAACACACTGGCAAAGGCGCGGCGCGCCGCCGCCTCCCCTGAGGCCATCAGCTCCCCGGTGGTCACGGCGCCGGTCAGGCCAATGTAGTAGAAGACATATACTGCCACAATCATGAGAGAGCCTGCCGTCAGGGCAAGGGGGAGGTTTCGTTTGGCATCGCGCAGCTCGGCGTTGATGGACGTGGCGATGACCCACCCGTCATAGGCGAATGCTACGGAGACAACGGCGGACAGGAGGCTGCCGCTGCCCGCGCCCTGGGGCGGGTGGACGAAATTTTCCACCAGCAGCCCCGAGCGCAGGCCGCCTACGGTGCCGGCCGCTGCCATCAGCACCAGGGGGATCAGCTTGATGAGGGTAGCCCACGTCTGTATCCGCCCGGCCAGAAGGGGCGTCAGGGTGTTGACAGCAAAGGACAGGCACAGAAACAGCGCGGCCAGCAGCATAGCGCCGCCACCATTGGCATCCAGCCCCAGCAGTACGCACAGATACCGGGCTGAGGCCCAGGCCAGCACCGCCGCCAAGGTGGGATAGTAAACGGTGGCCATGAACCAGCCCAAATAGTAGGCATACCGGGGGCTCACCATCACTTCGGCGTAGTCCACCACGCCGCCCACCTGCCCGTACCGGCCAGCCAGGGTGGCGAAGGCGTTGGCGCAGACGATCATAACAAGGCCCACCAGCACCCAGGCGAGGATGCCCAGGCCCACGTCGCCGCCGGTGGAGGCCAGTACAGCCTCCGCCTTAAAAAAGACGCCGGAACCGATCACGATCCCCACCACCATGGCGATGGCGGTGGACAGGCCGTATTTTTTTCCAAGCTGCGGCTCCATATCTAATCTCCTTTTTGCCGCCGCCCTTTTCAAAAGTGACGGAGTGTGGTATCATCAAAACAGATACCCTATTCCTGCCCAATACGGAGAAAATTATGCGCCGGGCGGGCAGCCGGCGGAAGGAGGCGGCCTATGCAGAGCGGGAAGCTGCGTCTGGATCTGCACGGCATGACCTGCTGCCAGGCACAGGTTGCCATCGACGCGGCCCTGCGCCGGGCGGGCGGATCGGTCTACCGTCTGGAACTGGTCCACGGCTACCACGGCGGCACCCAGCTGCGGGACATGATCCGGCAGACCTACGCCAGGCATCCCAAGGTCAGGCGACTGGAGCTGGGCCTGAACCCAGGGATCACGGAGCTGGTGCTGCGGGAATATTAAAGGAAAGAGGAGAAAAATATGCTGTTTTTATGCTATAGCAAATGCACCACCTGCCAGAAGGCGCGGAAGTGGCTGGACGAGCAGGGGGCAGACTATACCCTGCGGGACATCAAGGGGGACAACCCAACAAAAGAGGAGCTGGCAGACTGGTACCGCCGCAGCGGCCTGCCTCTCAAGCGCTTTTTCAACACCAGCGGCCTTCAGTATAAGGCCCTGGGGCTGAAGGATAAGCTGCCCTCCATGAGCGAGGAGGAGCAGCTGGCGCTGCTCTCCACCGACGGCATGCTGGTCAAGCGCCCCATCCTGGTGACGGAGAAGAAGGTCCTGCCCGGCTTCCGGGAGGCGGAGTGGCGGGAGGCCCTGTGAGGCTGTCCGGGGCGGCGCCGACATGGGCAAATCGCCCAAGGGGCCGGGACTGTGCTATGCGCCAAATCACCAAACTTTTTTGGACGCAACATTTTATATTTGCGGAGAAAATCAAAAAAATGGTACAATGGAGCCAACTTAGATAAGGAGGCTCTTATTGCATGAAGAGAGTGAAGGCGGCCTGCCTCCAGCAGGTGCTGCATTTTACGCCGAAAGAGGGAACGGCGCCCCAGTTTGCCGCACAGGCTGTGGCGGAGAAGGTCGCGCAGTATAAGACCAGGCTGGACCGCATCCGCACACGGTACCAGATCGTCCGCGAGGAGAAGCAGCCGGACGGCTCCATGATACTGGAGGTCAAGAAGCAGTACAACACCAGCCCCGTCGGCAGCTATCTGGATTGATGCGCAAAAAAACTCTGTTCCGCAGAAGCGGAACAGAGTTTTTTGTACGCAGGTGTCAGGACTGGATGCTCTGGACCACATCGGCGATGTAGCCCCCCACCTCATCCCGGGATATGCCAAGGGCCACAGCCAGCTCCCCGTGGAGCAGCTCCTCCGCCCGCTTCATATAGCGCTCGTCCACCTGGCCCGGCTTGCTGCCCTGGGAGCGCTTTTCCTGCCGCTTTTCATAGGCCGCTTTGATCACCTGAACCATGTCGGAGCAGTTGTGGGAGCGGATCAGGGCCTGGTAGTGCTCGGTGAGGACACGCAGGTTCCGGTCCTTGCAGGCGGCGGCCTGGATGTCCGGGATGGACCGGATCAGCTCCTCCGCGTCCTCTCTTGAAATGACCGGCCGCATGAACACAGTCGTATCCACTGGTGTGTAGATCTTTCCGTCCCGATAGAGGGGGGAGAGGGTATAGTAGACCTTCTCCTTGCTGACGCCGGGCATATTCAGCTTGCCGACCGCCTCCACCCTGCAGACGCCCTCTCCGCCATAAATGATCATCTCGCCGACCTGATACATTGCTTCCCTTCCTTTCCAAGACACAAAACCGGCAGAATTGAGCGGAAATGCCCTATTCTGTATCCTCATTGTACCACAAAAATTCCTCTTATGTAAGCAAAAAATCATTTCTATGGTGGAATTTTTGTGGTATACTGGACCGGACAGAGGGATAAGGAGGCTACCGGAGTTGGAGACGATCTGCTATATTGTGGGAGCTGTGGAACCGGGGGAGATAGCGATCACGCCCCGGCACCCCGCTCTGGTGATCGCCGCGGACGCGGGGCTGGTCCACTTGGAGCGGCAGGGGATCGCCCCGGATCTCATCGTGGGGGACTTTGACTCCCTGGGCACGGTCCCCGCCGGGGGCAACGTGATCCGCCACCCGGTGGAGAAGGACGACACGGACATGCTGCTGGCGGTCAAGACCGGGCTGAGCCGGGGCTGCCGGGAGTTTGTGCTGTACGGCGGCGTGGGGGGCGGCCTGGACCACACCTATGCCAATTTGCAGACACTGGCCTATCTGGCTGAACAGGGGGCCCGCGGCTGGCTGCTGGGGAACGGGACAGCGGCCACTGTGATCCGGAACGATGAACTGTGCTTTGGCCCGGAGCACCGGGGGCGGATCTCCGTGTTTTGTCCCGGGGAGCCGGCCGTCGGCGTGGACGAGGAGGGTCTGCACTACGCCCTGAAGGACGCGACGCTGACGGCGGGCTTCCCACTGGGGGTCAGCAACAGCTTCACAGGGCAGCCGGCCCGCGTATCCGTCCGCCAGGGCAGCCTGCTGGTCCTGTGGGAGGAGCAGGCGTACAGCCTTGTAAACCGGCTGGCGGCGCGGTAAGTAAAGGAGGAGTGAGTCAAAAAAGTGGCTGTGGCCACTTTTTTGAAGGGGGAAGCGCTGCGCTCTGTGCCTCGGTTGTCCGCCGAAGGCGGACAATTCGACGCTCGCTCCGCGAGAAGTGTTTTCGCCCACGCACATGTCGCAGTCGAAAACAGATTTTACTTTATTTCGCCGCTGCGGCGGCGAAACTCTGCGAGGCTTTTTTGACAGTCTGAGGAGCGCCGGGTTTCAACGTGAAACCCGGCGCTCCTCCTTATAGCGCGGCTTATTTTCCCATCCGGGCCTGCAGCTCGTGGAGCGTCACGGCGTAGGCCTCCCGCTCGTGGGGGAGGACAGGCGGCGTCTCCGGCAGCTCCCAGCCTTTGGCCGCGAAGAGCCGCCGGATGAGAAGATCTGTAAAGTCCGGGTTCTTGACCAGCACCGGCCCGGTGATATGGGTGGCGAAGACGTTGCCGGACACATAGCCCTCCGCCCCGTGCTCCTGATCGTTGCCAAATCCCAGGGGCAGAGCGGAGAAGAGGGGCGTGGTCACGCCGCTGGTGACGGAGCACTTGTTCATGAAGCCCACCGCCGGGCTGTCCCAGAGGGTGGGAGATGCGATCACGTCCACCGGGGTGCGCTTCTCCGTCTCCACGGTGGTGTAGCCGGCAAGGCCCAGGCCCTGCCACACCTTGCCCTTGGCGTCGGTGACGGAGGCGCCCAGCACCTCCATGGCGCTGCCGGTGAAGAGGATCAGCGCGCCCCGGTCCACGGCGGCCTGCAGCTCGCCGGCGTGGTCAAGCAGCAGGGACAGGACGTATTTCTGACTGCGCTCGGTGCCCGCGCCCATGTAGATCATGTCCGCCCCGGAGAAATCCGGCGCGTCGTCACAGCAGACAGCTGTCTCCTCCACCGTCACGCCCAGGGCCTCCAGGTGGCGGCGCAGCACCGCCAGGTTGGCATACTCGCCGTACAGGCTCATCAGCTCCGGATAGAGATGCAAAATCGTCAGTTCCATGTGGGTTTCCTCCTTTACTGCTGCCGCTGCACAAGGCCCAGCAGCTTGTCACGGTCGGAGAAGCAGGTAACGACGTACATGTCCTCGTCCCCCTCCGATTTCAGCGCCTCGGCGGCCTGGGCCACGGTGTCGTAGCAGGCGACCTTCTCACCGGGAATGCCGGTGTAGTCAAAGCGCATGGCCAGGTCGTTGACATACTTCCCGCAGAGTACCACCCGCTGGACAGTATCACAGTTGAGCTGGTCAAAGTCGATGTCCCACAGCCAGCTGGTCTCGCCGGTAAAGTATTTCCGGCTGATGGCGTCCACAATGATCAGCACTGTGCAGGGCTTGCCTGTAGAGCGGATGTAGCCCAGGTTGGTGTCATAGGCCACGGAGTTTTCGTGTTTGCTGGTGAGGAGGGTGCCGTGGTGGGCGCCCAGGGTGAACTGGACCATGCGGCCGTTTTTCAGAATGTAGTTGTTGATGACCGAGGCCATGGTTCCCTTGTCCACCCCCGCCAGGGAGCACACGGACCAGGCTGCCAGGATGTTATACACGTTATAAATGCTGCGGAAGGCCAGATCGATCTCCGTCTCCCCATCGATGACCAGCTTACCTGCGGTCAGATCCAGGGCCGTGACGGCGAAGTCGGGGGCGTGGCGGTGGTGGCCGCAGGCTGTGCAGCGGTAGTGGCCGATATGCTCGTAGTGGTAGCAGGAGTACTCCATTTTGCCCTTACACACCGGGCAGCGCGCGCCGTCATGGTAGACGCCGCGGTGCTCCCTGGTGCTGATGGAACACTCCTCCAGGCCAAACCACTTGACCTTCCCATGGTTGCCCGCGAAGCAGGACACCAGCGGGTCGTCTGCATTGAGCACCAGGGTGGTCTCCAGGTGGATAGCGGGAGCTATAGCGTCGTAGACCCACTCGGGATGGCCGTTGCGGGTCAGCTGGTCCCGGTAGAGGTTGGTAATGACGAAGTGGGTGGGGTGGAACCACTGGAAGGAGAGCCTGGCATAACGCTCGTCGCTTTCCAGCAGCAGCACGTCTCCCCGCATCTTGCCGGTGAGGGAGCTGTTGCACAGGATCAGGGTGGTGACGCCCTCGATCTGGTTGGAGCCCTCCTCGTTATAGACCACCCGCTTGCCGCCCTGCCGCAGGATGGCGGCGATCATCTCCACTGTGGAAGTTTTGCCGTTGGAACCGGTGACGGCGATGATGTAGGGGGGCAGCTTGACGCGCTTGAGCACGTCGGGGCAGAGCTTCAGGGCGTACTTGCCGGGGAGGGAGCTGCCCTTTCCCACCAGTTTTCCGATAAAGCGCAGGATCTTGCAGACGATGATCGCGAGAAACATTCTCATGGAGAGGACTCCTTTCTTCTTTGGCCGCCCTGCGGGCGGCGGGGGTTCTTCGCGCCGTCCCGGTGCGAGGGAGTATTTTTTTCTTTTCGATTCTTTTGTGGGTTCCCGCACCCACGGGCGGGTTACTTTTCAAACGATTGAAAAGTAACCAAAAGATCGCTTAAACCTACGGTTTAAGAATCCCTTGTCCGATCAGTGCGGCGAGGATTTGATTGATCCAGCCACTGAATGAGAAATCCTTCGGGCATCTGATCTCAGCCGGGTTTCTGGTCCAACTTCGGCCTTTGGCCCTGTTAATGGGGCAGAGCCATC
>CABKMV010000028.1 GCA_902373635.1 uncultured Oscillospiraceae bacterium | reverse complement strand
TATTTATATTTATATTTGTTTATTTGTCAAGACTGTGTTTTAATTTTTGCATATAAAGATCTGCAGATCTTCGACCATTTTTATGCAAGGGGGACAAAACAAGTTCTATGATTGACTTACGAAGTGACACCCTGACCATGCCCGACCGCGCCATGCTGGAGACAATCCTCTCCGCCAAATTGGGAGACGACGGGCGCACCGACGCCAGCGGCCGCGGAGAAGACGCCACCATCAACCGCCTGGAGGACATGGCCGCCTCCATGGTTGGCAAAGAAGCCGCCATTCTCATGCCCACCGGTACCTTCGGCAACAGCACGGCCATCATGACCTACTGCCGCACCGGAGATACCGTCCTGGTGGATGAGGAGCAGCACATCCTGCTGACGGAGAAGTTTGTTTTCGATCCCGATCTGGGGCGGCTGACACCGGTGTGCTACCACCTGGACGCCCGCCATATGCCCGATCCCGCCGAGATCGACCGGCTGCTGACAGAGAGCGGCGCCAAATTGATCTGCCTGGAAAACTCCCACAACTTCTCCGGCGGCTACTGCATCGATCTGCCCACCATGGCAGCCATCCGCCAGGTAGCGGACCGCCACGGCGTGCCCATCCACCTGGACGGCGCCCGGCTGTTCCATGCCGCCGCCCATCTCCAGGTTTCCGCGGACCAGATCTGCCAGTACGTGGACTCCGTCATGTTCTGCGTGTCCAAGGGTCTGGGCGCCCCCGTCGGCTCCCTGCTGTGCGGCACGGCGGCGTTTTGCGCCAAGGCCCGGTCCACCCGGAAGCTGCTGGGCGGCGTCATGCGCCAGGGCGGGGTGGTCGCTGCTCCCGCTATCTATGCCCTGGAGCACAATGTGGAGCGGCTGGGTGAGGACATCGACAACACCCGTCTTATCCATTCCATGCTCCAGGGGAATCTCCGCAAGCTCAAGCTCCAGGAGGAGGTCCAGACCAATATTCTGATGCTGGATCTCTCTCAGGCTGGCATTCTGGCAGGCGAGTTCTGCGCCCGTGCCAAGGCCATGGGCCTATACATCCGGCCCATCCGCAACAACTACCGGGTCCGGCTGGTTCTCTATAAAGGCATCACCCGCCAGGACGCGGAGGTCGCGGCCAACATCATCCTTGCGCTGGACAGTGCGCTGTAGACCAACCCGCACACATACATAGAACAGACAAAAAAAGAGAGGGCGAAATTATGAAAATCAAAGGAAAGAAAATCGGACTGAGCACCCAGGTGTTCTCCGCCATGATCCTGGGCGCCATCCTGGGTCTCATCATCGGCGATGTCATGGTCAAGCTGGAGTTTATTGGCACCATCTGGCTCAATTGCATCAAGATGATCGTCGTACCCATGGTCCTCATGACCATCATTACCGGCGTCACTTCCCAGAAGGATCTGAAGTCCCTGGGCCGCATCGCCGTCCGCATCATGATCTATTATGTGGCCACCACCCTCATTGCCACCGTCATCGGTCTGGCAGTAGCCGGTATCCTTCAGCCCGGCAAGATCGCCAACTTCACCGGTCTGGAAGGGCAGGAAATCTCCGGCTCCACAGACATCACCATTGCCCAGTTCTTCACCAACATGTTCAGCAGCAACATGTTCGTCACCTTTGCCGACTCCAATATTCTCCAGACCGTGGTCATCGCTGTCATGATCGGCGTGGCCATTATGATGGTCAAGAACGAGGAGACCCGGGCCAAGCTGATCTCCGGCTGCTCCACTCTGTGCGATCTGGTCTTCTCCCTTATCGGTATGATCATGAAGGTTTCCCCCATCGGAATCTTCTTCCTGATGGGCGCCTCCTTCGGCAAGTACGGTGCCGGCATATTCACCTCCATGGCCACCCTGGTGGGGACCTACTACCTGGCCTGCATCGTTCATATCCTGCTGGTCTACGGCGTCGTTCTTTGGATCGGCGCGGGTATTAACCCCTTCCGCTTCATCAAAGACAGCGCCGAGCTGTGGGTCTATACCCTCTCCACCTGCTCCAGTGTGGCCGCCATCCCCGTGAACATAAAGGTAGCCCGGGAGAAGTTCAACGTCCCCGACCGCATCTCCAGCTTCACCGTTCCCCTGGGTTCCCAGATGAACTATGACGGCAGCGTGATCCTGTACGGCTGCGTCATCATGTTCATCTGCCAGATGGTGGGGCAGAGCGTCAGTATCGAGATGCTGCTGCGCGTTGTCCTTATCTCCGCCATCCTGTCCACCGGCGGCGGCGGTATCCCCGGCAGCGGTATCGTCAAGCTGATGGTGGTCGTGTCCGCCTTCGGTCTGCCCACTGAAATCGTCGGTATTATCGCCGCTTTCTACCGTCTGTTCGACATGGGTACCACAACCAACAACTGCCTGGGCGATCTGGCCGGTACGGTGCTGATCTCCAAGATGGAGGAGCGTCGGGACAAAAAGCTGGAGTCCGCCGTTAAGTAAGTTGTATTTATTTCAAACAGCAGAGCGCCGCCCCAATTGGGGCGGCGCTCCTTTTCCCTTTTTGTTTTCCCTTTACGGGACGCGGACGATGCACTCCAGCACCTGCCCGTCCACCGTGGCGGTGATGGTGGTGGTGCCCCTCCCCACCCGTGTGACAACGCCGCTTTCGCTGATCGTGACAACACTGGTGTTGTTGCTGGCCCAGGTAACAGGGCTGTCGGTGCCGTTGACCTTCATCTGCACCGGCGGGTCGCCGGCGGGCAGGGTGAAGTCCGTCTTGTTCAAACTCAGGTTCGCTGTGCTGACCCAGGGATCCCCAGTGACCGTCACCTTACAGGAGGCGCTCTCCTCCCCCGCTGTGGCGGTGATGGTGACAGTCCCCCCGGCCACGCCGGTGACGCTGCCCCCGTCCACGGTGGCGATGTTCTCATTGGAGGTGGACCAGCTCACTTCCCCCGTGCCGCCGGTGACGGTGAGCAGGGCCTTCTCCCCGGAGGGAATGGTAATATCGGACTGGGAGAGGGTCAGAGGGCCAGGAATCGTGGGTTCCTCCCCGACGGCGGGATCCTCCTCGCCGTCGGGCTGCCCATCCTCATTCTCCCCAGAAGTGGGATCCTGCTGTCCCATGTACGGCGTCTGGCCGTCCTCCGCCGGTGTCCCGTCCGCATCCTCCTGTCCCTGCTCTGAGCGGATGCCCATAAACGCCGCCACCTGATCGCCGAAGAACACATAGCCCACCACGCCCAGGATAATGATTCCCGTCAACAGCAGCATGACGCCGCCAGCGCCGCTGCTGCGTTTGCGCTTATCCAGGCGCTTGCCGCGCCGGCGGGGCGTCTTCCCCCGGCGGATCGCCTCCTCCTCCTGGCAGAATGGGCAGGATTTATATGTATCTGAATACTCCTCCCCGCATTTGGGGCAGCGAATATTTTTCATCTTCAGGCTCCTCCTTGGGGCATTACTTTCTACTTTACATAATATCCAGTTTTTCAGCAGTAGTCAACCGCCTTTTTCTGTTTTGACGCAATTTGTAAAAATTTGTTCCCGCCCGCCTTGCTTTTCCCCGCCGCCGCCCCTATAATAATGTCTGTTGAATAAACTGCGGAAAGGAAAAACGCCGTACACGGAGGGTTCCCCATGATGGACACGATCTTTATCGGTATCGCCGGCGGCACCGGCAGCGGAAAGACCACGCTGACCCAGCACATCAAGAAACGCTTTGGAGATGACGTGAGCGTCATTTACCACGACAACTACTACAAGGACCAGTCCGGCATGCCCTTCGAGGTGCGCTGCCGCCAGAACTACGACCACCCGGACGCCTTTGAAACAGACCTGATGGTCCGCCACCTGAAGGCGCTGAAGGCGGGCATCCCTATCCAGTGCCCCGTCTACTCCTACACCGAGCACAACCGCACCCAGGACACTGTGGAGATCCAGCCCACCAGCGTCGTCATCGTGGAGGGGCTGCTGGTCTTCCAGAATCCGGATCTGCGGGATCTGATGGATATCAAGATCTTCGTGGACACCGACGCGGACGTGCGCATCCTGCGCCGCATCATGCGGGATGTAAAGGAGCGGGGCCGCTCCCTGGAGTCGGTGGTGGAACAGTACCTGACCACCGTCAAGCCCATGCACGAGCAGTTTATTGAGCCCAGCAAGCGCTTCGCGGACATCATCGTTCTGGAGGGCGGCCACAACCTGGTGGCCCTGGACATGATCATGCAACGGATCGCAAACCATATCGGCAAACAGTGAAAGGACCCCATTACCCATGAACCGCAACATCCGTCAGACGCTTTTCCCCCTGCTGGCCGCCCTGATCTGGGGGACGGCCTTCTCTGCCCAGAGCGTGGCCACCGCCTATATGGGCCCCCTCACCTTCAACGCCGCCCGCAGCCTCGTGGCCTTCCTCTTCCTGCTGGCGCTGGATCAGATCGTCTCCCGGCTGTCGCCGGGGCGGAAGACCATGTTCCAGCTGGACGCCGGGGAGCGCAGGGTGCTGCTTCTGGGCGGCGCGGCCTGCGGCCTGGCGCTGGCCCTGGCCGCCAATATGCAGCAGCTGGGCATCGCGGGCACCTCTGCCGGCAAGGCGGGTTTTATCACCGCCATGTACATCGTCATCGTCCCGGTGCTGGGCCTGTTCCAAAAAAAGCGGCCCACTCCCCTGCTGTGGGCCAGCGTGGCCATTGCCGTGGCCGGGCTGTATTTCCTGTGTGTGAACGAGGGCTTCCGCATTGAACGCAGCGACTTCTATGTCCTCATCTGCGCGTTCCTCTTTTCCCTCCACATCCTGGTCATCGACCGCTTCTCCGCGGCGGTGGACGGCATCCAGCTCTCCTGCGTCCAATTCCTGGTGGCTGCCGTCCTCTCCGGCGCCGGCATGTTCGCCCTGGAGCAGCCCTCGTTCCAGGCCCTGTCCCAGTGCCTGCTGCCCGTGCTGTACGCCGGCTTTTTCTCCAGCGGCGTGGGCTACACCCTCCAGATCCTGGCCCAGAAGGACGCCAACCCCACCGTCGTCTCCCTGCTGCTGAGCCTGGAGTCCGTGTTTGCCGCCCTGGGCGGCGCGGTCCTGCTCCACGAGCGGATGGGCAGCCGGGAGATCGTCGGCTGCGTGCTGATGCTGGCCGCCGTGCTGCTGGCCCAGCTGCCAGCCGCCTCCGGCTCCCCGCGGTCCGGGGCCCCCTCGCGGGAATAGACGCCCCGCCGGCAGGCCCGCCGCGGGGAACGGGTTAACGCAAACGAAAAGTCTGCCCCAAAAGTCCCCGGACTTTTGGGGCAGACTGTGAGAGGAGCGGCCTTTTGGCCGCTCCTCTTTCCTGTTGTTTTTGATTTAGTTTTCGCTGCCCGCGCAGAAGCGGGCCAGGATGGCGGCCACCTGGGCGCGGGTGGCAGTGGCCTGGGGGTTCAGCAGGTCGCCATCGCCGGTGAGGATCCCCTGGGACACAGCCCAGGCCATGGCCTCCTCCGCCCAGCTGCTGACGCTCTCCCCATCGGTGAACCGCCCCAGCAGGGCCAGCTCGGATACGCCAACCTCGGGGGAACCCGCCTGGCGATAGAGCATCGTCACCAGCTGCTCACGGGTGATGGAGCTGTTGGGCTCCGTGCCGTCGGACACGCCGTCACTGACAGCCCAAGCCTGGGCCAGGGCGTACCAGGGGCTGCCGCCCTCCACATTCTCGCCGCTCATGCGGCCCAGCACCGTCCAGACCATGGCCCGGGTCATAGCGTTATTGGGGGCAAAGGTGCTGGCGGTGGAACCGGTCATGATGCCCTGGGCGTAGACGTAGGCCACGTCCTCATAGTACCAGTCGTTGGCAGACACATCCACGAAGGGCAGAGCGCCGGGGATGACCGGGGTGTCCGGCTGGTCAGGCTCAGTGGGCTTCGTGGGCTGGGTGGGCGCGACCGGCGGCACGGGGACAAACGGGACGTCCGCCGCCTTGACGGTGACAGCGCAGGTCTTGGAAACCAGCTCCACGCCGCCCAGCACGATGCTGGCGGTGATGTTCGCCGTCCCGGCGGACACGCCGGTGACAACGCCCTCCGCAACGGTGGCTACCGCCGCGCTATCGCTCTCCCAAACAAGGGAAGCGCCGGTGGGGACAACGGTACCAGTCGTGTCCAAGGTGACAGTCTCGCCCACCTTGACCTCAGCGGTGGCCGCCAGGGCCAGGCTATAGGTAATGCCGGGCTTGGTTTCGCTGTCTTCGCTTTGAATATACTCTCCAAGAGCGCTGTCTTTGTAAGCCTCTTCAGAACCGGCAGGAATAATTACGGTCAGATTTTCAAGATAGAAATCTTCGCCAAACTCTGGCGGCGTTGTCCCCAGCATTACAAATGTAAGGGCGGCTTCATCTTCATAACCGCTAAAGGCGTCGGCCGGAACTTTTTCTACGTCCCCAAACAGCACCGTTGTCAGCGACTCGCATCCAAAGAAAGCCATTGAGAACTCATAGTCTTCTTCTGTGATTGTTTCAAAGGTTTTAAGCGATGAGAGATTCGCCGAAGTCAACGCTGTTCCGGAGAAAGCCATGACGCCGATCATCTCCACGCTGGACAGGTCAATGGAGGCCAGCGCCGCACAATCGGCAAACGCACCGTAGCCAATTGTTTTTAGCGTTCCTCCGGCCGGCATAGTCACCGTTTCAAGGTTTTTCATGGCTGCCATTGCGGAAGGCCCGATCTCCGTTGTTCCTTCACGGATGGTCAGACTCGTGAGCTCATCCCCGGTGATCTCATTATTACTTGCAGTGTACGTCCGCAGGACTCCGTCTAAAATCGTTCCATTGTAAAGCAAATTCGCGGTGTTGGTTCCGTCAGTTTCAGTCACGAACTCATACGAAGAACCTTGAGCGAACTTGATCCCTTCCCCGCTCGTTTCGTCATAGGGAAAGTTGTATGGATAAAAAGTTTGGTAGCCGCCAATGGAACCGCAGGTCAGGGCCTGCACCAGCCCATTTGTTACACCGGCGGGAATCTCCAAGCATTTTAGTCCCGTACACTGCCCAAAAGCGCCAGGGCCAATTGTGGTAATCGTGGACGGAAGCGACAAAGCGGTCAGGCCGCTGCACCCCTGAAAAGCTGTTTCCCCAATCTCCTTCACGCCCTCGGCGATCGTCACACTTGTAACCTGCGGGTCAGAGGGGGTCCGAGAAAAAGCTCCAAGGCCGATTTTGGTCACGTAATAGGTTGTTCCACTGTGTTCCACTGTAGCGGGGATGCTAATTTCTCCCGTGTAGGTGGACACGGTTGCCCCGTTCACAGGATGATGCCCCGGATTTACGACCTCGACCTCGTTCGTTGTTTCCGAAATGGGCAGATAGGTAATGCCGTTGACGACAAAGCATCCATCGTCACAGGTGTTCTCCGCAAACGCAGTGGTCGTCATCACACCCAAAAGCATCGCAGCAGCCAAAGCAGAGGAAAGGACTCTCCTGATAGAGCGCCTGCGCATTCTCATTTCTGTTTCACTCCGATCTCAAATTTTATATCGTTTGCCTGCCTCCGCAGGCCGGGCCGCGTACATTCCTCTACCACCCCCCATCAACAGGACAGGCAAAAGCGCCTTTTCGTTCTCCATGGAGAACGAAACAAAAGGGTACCCTTTTGCCGCCGGAAAGCCCGGCTTTTGTAGGAATCATTGTATCATACTAAATCCGGTTTGTGTAGCCCTTTTTCGAAAAAATCCCGGAACTTTTTTCATAGTTTGAAAGGCGCAGGCTCACATGTGAGCCCGCGCCTTTCCTGTTTCCGCGTCATTCCCCAAATTCCATATTGGCGAAGATCCGCTCCATCCTCTCGTCCGGGAAGCGCTCGTCCACAAGCTCCCAGAAGCCGCTGGAGGGCGGTACGTCGTGGACGCGCTGGGACCAGCGCCAGACCGTCACCAGCGTCACAATGGAGTTGACGACCAGGAAAGCCGTCACGCACCAGGTCAGGATCTTTCCGGCCCTGTTGGGGAGCTTCAGGATCCATTTCGCCATCCGGGGGTAGATGTCCTTGATCCAGAACATCCCCAGCACGCCCCAGAACATGGAGTAGAGCAGGCAGATCCTGCCGTTGACGTTAAAGGGCATGTTGCTGTAGTCCCAGGAGCGGGAGCCGATCAGCACTTCCTGCCCCCAGGAGCAGACATATTCCACCACGCTGCCCACCACCATACCGCCCAGGAAGGACAGCCAGCGCCCCCGGTTGCGGTAGCGGTAGAGCGCCAGGCTCAGCGCCACGGCCCCCGCCCCGTAGAGCAGGTTGAACGGGCCGTACACGAGCCCCGAGCGGCTCTCCAGATATCCGTTGCGCAGCAGGCACCAGATCAGCTCCACCACCACGCCGGCAAAGCTGCCCACGAAGCAGATCAGCAGCAGCTTATACAGGTTGATCCCCCGGGCAAAGTGCTTCGACTGCTGCTCCTCCAGGTCGATGGCGCCGTTGGCCGGCGGGTTGGGCAGATACCACTTCCGGTCCCGGCTGGTGCGCATATCCTTGAACCGCGCGCTGAGCTCATCCTCCATGGCGGCCGTGCGCTGGTAGGCGACAAGCAGGTTGGTGTTGACCCGCTTGAGCGAGTCGATCTTGTTCCGGGTATCCTGGTCCAGCTCGCTGGTGGGCTCGTCGTCCCCCGCCACCCGGGCCAGGCGCTCATAGCTGGCCGCCAGTTCCTTTTCGGCCTCCTCGACCGCCCCGACCAGTTCCCCGCTCATCTGCTCCAGCCGGGCCTGGGATTGGGGCAGTGCGGAGAGATCAGCCGGCTCGCCGGTGGGAAGCAGCGTTTCATTCATAGGCTGAAGTTTTTTCATAGGGCTCCTCTCTGTAGGGGTTCTCCGGAAGCAGCCGCGATCCGG
This sequence comes from uncultured Oscillospiraceae bacterium, assembly GCA_902373635.1. Taxonomy (GTDB): domain Bacteria; phylum Bacillota; class Clostridia; order Oscillospirales; family Oscillospiraceae; genus Pelethomonas. The sequence goes on along the minus strand of CABKMV010000028.1, from coordinate 22,159 downwards.
CTGCTCATGAGGTATTGTCGGCGTCCGTATATCGAACGCAAGTATGGTCTATTATACCGGCAAGCCGCCCAACATGCAACAGGGAATTTTCTCGCTTATGCCCGCCTACTCGAACTGGGCCGCGTAGAGCCGGTAGTAGACGCCCCGGCGGGCCATCAGCTCTCCGTGGGTCCCCTGCTCCACGATGCGCCCCTGGTCGATGACCAGGATCTTGTCGGCGTTCTGGATGGTGCTGAGCCGGTGGGCAATCACAAAGCAGGTCTTATCCGCCATGAGGCTGCGCATGGCCTTCTGGATATGCCGCTCCGTGGTGGTGTCCACATTGGAGGTGGCCTCGTCCAGGATCAGCATCCGCGCGTCGTACAGCATGGCCCTGGCGATGGTCAGCAGCTGTTTCTGGCCCTTGGAGATGTTGCCGCCGTCCTCGCTGATCACCGTATCGTAGCCCTGGGGCAGCTGCATGATGTAGGAGTGGATGCGGGCGGCCTTGGCCGCGGCCACCACCTCCTCCATGGTGGCGTTCTCCTTGCCGTAGGCGATATTTTCAAAGATCGTGCCCCGGAAGAGCCAGGTGTCCTGCAGCACCATGGCGTAGGCCCGGCGCAGGCTCTCCCTCTTCATGCCGTACATATCCCGTCCGTCCACCAGGCACTCGCCCTCCTCCGTGTCATAGAAACGCATGAGCAGGTTGATGACCGTGGTCTTCCCGGCGCCGGTGGGCCCCACAATGGCAACCAATTGCCCCGGCTTGGCCCAGAGGCTGAAGTCCTTCAGCACGGTGCGGCCCGGCTCGTAGCCAAAGGACACGTGTTCCGCCCTCACCTCGCCCCGGACGTTGGCCAGCTCCTCCGCCTGGGGCGGGTCGGCGCTCTCCTCCTCTTCGTCCAGCAGACGGAACACCCGCTCCGCCGCGGCCAGGGCGGAGTAGATCTCGCTGGTGATATTGGCGATCTCGCTGATGGGCCCGGAGAATTTCCGGGAGTACAGGACAAAGGAGGAGATCTTCTCCAGGTCCACATACCCGCCCAGGAACAGCGCGGACCCCACCATGCCCACCAAGGCCAGGCCCAGGTTGTTGATGAAGCCAACGCTGGGGCCCACCCGCTTGGCCATCTGGGTGGCCTGGCAGTAGGCGTCGGCGGACTCCCGGTTGATCCGGGCAAAATCGCCGGCCACCTGGTCCTCCCGGGCGTAAGCCTGGATGGTCCGAAGGCCGGAGAATTTCTCCTCCACGAACCCGTTCATCCTGCCGTAGGCCGCCGAGCGTTTGGAAAACAGCGGCCTTGTGATGCGGTTCATCCGCCGGGTATAGAACACGGCCAGGGGGATCGTCACCAGGGTAATGGCCGCCAGGGGCGGGCTGATGACCACCATCATCACCAGAGAGCCCATAACAGTGATCACACTGGTGAGGATCTGCACGATGTCCGTTGAGATGGAGGTGCTGACCACATCCACGTCATAGGACACACGGCTGATGATGTCGCCCGCCTGGTTCCGGTCGAAGTAACCCACGGGCAGCTCCATAAGCTTGAAAAACACATCGTTGCGCATCTTCCTGGCAATGAGCCTCCCGGTACGCATCATAGCAATGTTGACAACAAACGTCACCAGAGAGGACCCCACGTAGCACAGCAGCATCCATTTGGCGTAGCGGTACACCAGGGAAAAGTCCACCTTCCCCTTTCCCGCGGCCGCCGCGCCCACCGCCTTCCCCGCCAGGGAGGGGCCCAGCAGGCTCAGCACATTGCCCGCCAGCAGCAGCACGATGATCCCCGCCAGGGTCCACCGGTACGCCATGATATAGCGCAGGATGCGGCGGAGGGTCCCCCGGGCGTCCTTGGGGCGCTCTTTTTTTGTCTCACGGTTTGCCATGTCTCTCCCCCCTTACGCCAGCTCGCCCATCTGGGACTGGTAGATATCCAGATACACCGGGCACTCCGCCAGCAGCTGCTCATGCTTCCCCCAGCCGATCACCCGGCCCTCCTCCAGCACCAAAATCTGATCTGCCTGGAGGATGGAACTGACCCGCTGGGCGACAATAATGGAGGTGACGCCGGCGTAGTGCTCCCGGATGTTCCCTCGGAGGACGGCGTCCGTCTTGTAGTCCAGGGCGGATGTTGCATCATCCAATATCAGCACCTCCGGCTCTGCGGCCAGGGCCCTGGCAATGAGGACCCGCTGTTTCTGCCCGCCGGAGAGGTTGGCCCCCTTAATGTCCGCCAGGTAGTCGTATTGCCCCGGCTTCTGCCGGATAAAGCCGTCGGCCATGGCGTCCTCCGCCGCCCGGCGGATGTCCGCCTCCTTCACTGCCCGGCCCAGGGAGATGTTGTCCGCCAGGGACTCGGCGAATATGGTGTCGTTTTGGAACACCACGCCGAACTTCCGGCGCAGCTCGCCCTTCTCATAGGTGCGCACATCCCGTCCATCCACATAGACGCGTCCCTCGTCGGCGTCATAGAAGCGCATCAGCAGATTCACGACGGTGGTCTTGCCCGCCCCGGTAGCGCCGATGATGCCCAGGGTCTGGCCCCGCTCCAGGCGGAAGCTCACGTCGTCCAGGCATCTGGCCCTCTGCCCGCCGGCAAAGGAGGACGCGCTCCCCTCCGTCCCCCCGGCGGCGTGGGTAAAGGACACGTGGTCAAATTCCAGCATGGCGCCGGTCTGGGAACAGCATGCCTCTGTCAGGGGCAGCACCGGCTGGTCGTCCTCTGTCCGCAGCACCTGGCTGATGCGCTCGGCGGAGGCGGACGCCTTGGACAGGAAGATAAAGATCCGGTTGAGGGTCATGACGCTGTAGAGGATCATATGGAAATAGGTCAGAAACGCCAGGATGACCCCTGGCTCCATGCTCCCGCTGTCCACCCGCCTGGCGCCGATCAGCACCACCAGGACCAGCCCCAGATTCAGGCACATCTGGACCGCGGGGCCGGGGATGGCCATGACGATGCTGGCCTTCAGATCGCTGGCGGTCATCTGGTCGTTGCAGTCCTGGAAGCGGGCCTTCTCGTAGTCCTTTTTGGACAGGGCCTTGACCACCCGGATGCCGGTGATGTTCTCCCGCATGACCCGCACGATGGTATCCAGCCGCTGCTGCACCAGATCATACATGGGGATGCCCTTCCGGGAGACAAAGATCACCACGCACAGCAGGATGGGCGCCATGACGCACAGGATGGAGGCCAGGGCCGTGTCCATGGTCAATGTGGTGATGATCCCCCCCACCAGGAGGATAGGGGCCCGGATGCCGATGGTCTGGATGTTGGCAATAAAATTCTGCACATTGTAGGAGTCGGAGGTCATCCGGGAAATGAGGGAGGGCAGGCCGAACTGGTCGATCTGATTGCCGGAGAGATGGCAGGTCCGCACGAACAAGTCCTGGCGCAGGTTCTCCGTGCAGTCCCGCGCCACCTTCACCGCCGTTTCATTGGAAAAAATGTTGGTCTGCCGCACCCCCAGGGCCACCGCCACCATGACCAGGCCCCAGCCGATCACCGGCGCAAGCTCCCCCCTGGGCACCACTCGGTCGATCATGTACTCCAATATGTAGGGGATCATCAGCTCCCCCATGGCGGCCAGTATTTTCGCCGTCACGCTGACGCCGATCTGCCCCAGGCGCTCCCGCATATAGCGCAAAATCAGTTTCACGTCTCGTTCTCTCTCCTTGTCGGTCATCTTTTTGCCGCTCAATAGCCCCGGCCCAGAGTCTCCTCCAGGCCGTCCACCTTCGCCTCCCGCACCGGCGGGAGCCGCTCCCCCGTCTCCCCCTCCGGTTCCCTGAGGCTGCGGGATATCTCCTCCGCCGCCTGGCGCAGCAGCCCCGCCAGTGCCGGGATGTCCCGGGCCTGGAACAGGATCGTGGGGAACACCAGGCTCACCGCCGCCGCTGTCCGCCCGTGCTCCCCTGTCACCGGGCAGGCCACTGCGCTGATCTCCGGGGTGAACTCGCCGGAGTCGTAGGCGTAGCCCTGCGCCCGGATCTGCCCGGCGGCGTCCAGGAAGGTCTTCTCATCCACGATGGTGCGGGGGGTATACCGCCTGACCTCCCGCTGGAAATAGCTGTGGACGGCCTGGGGCCCCTGGGACGCCAGCAGCAGTCTGCTGGCAGCGCCCGCGTGGAGCGGGTAGACGCTGCCGTCGTCCACCACCACCTTGATGCTCTGAGGCCCGAGGGCGGCCTCCGCTACATAACACTCCCCGCCGGAGAGCAGGCTCAGCTTCGCCGTCTGCCCCGTCTCCGCCGCCAGGCGCTCCAGCACGGGCCGGGCCGCCCTCCGCAGCCGGGCCACCCTCCGGTCCAGCAGCGTGTAGGACGCCTCCAGCATGTCCCCCGGGTAGTAGGCTCCCGTATCCCGGTCAACGTTCAAAAAGCCGTTGGCTACCATGGACTCCAGCAGCCGGTAAAAGGACGTGCGGGGATAGCCGCACAGGCGCAGCAGCTCCCTGGCCGTCAGCGCGCCGTGCTCCAGCACCAGGCGCAGCAGCTCCCCAGCCCTGTCCAGCGCCGGTATAGGCGCGTAAACGCCCCTGTTTTCCACAGCAGACCCCTCCCTCGCGGCCCTCCCCCGCCGGGAGGCCCCGTCTTTTCTCTGATGATAGCATATCTCCCTCTATGATTCAATATATGAAACAAACTTTGGCTTTCTTTGTGGAAATCCCATAAGCCCCCTTTGAAAACTCTGGCCAAAGCACGCATTGACTTCCCCTGGCCAATTTTTTAAAATAAAGGTATCGAAGGCAAGTTTTCCGCTTCACCTTCCGACTGCTGAACCCATTGATTTGAGAGGAGTTTGTGCAACATATGGAACAAAAAAGCATGGTGCCCGTGGAGGAACTGGTGGCCCGGTTCAAAAAGATGTACACCGGTATCGTATCTGACGCGATGGACAAGCTGGGCCTGCGTCACCACCTGCTGCCCGCCTATCTCCGCCCGCTGACGCCGGACATGGTCGTGGCGGGCCCCGCCTTTACCGGCCGCGGCGAGCCCGTGGACGACGTCAACTGCGATGACAACGAGATCCGCTTCTCCATGCTGGAGAGCATCTCCCCCTACGATATTGCCGTCTGGCAGACCGGCATGACCGACAGCTGCGCCCATTGGGGCGGCATGATGACCCGCAGCACCCGCCAGGCCGGCGGTGCCGGCGCCATCATCGACGGCGGCTGCCGGGACTGCAACGACATCCTGGAGCAGGGCTTTCCCATCTTTTTCCGCTTTTACTCCTGCGGCAGCTCCCTGGGCCGCTGGCGGATCGTCTCCTACCAGGAGCCTATCCAGATCGGCGACATCACCATCCACCCCGGCGATTTTATGATGGCGGACATCGACGGCGTCATCGCTATCCCCAAGGATCACATCCTGGAGGTCCTGGAGAAAGCCGAGGAGATGTTCGACCTGGAGAACCGTATGGGGCAGGACATGGCAGGGGGACTGGGCGTCCGGGCCGCCTTTGACAAATACGGCGTTATTTAACCCGTCTCTCTTCCTGCTTATCAGTGCGGCGGCCCCCATGGGGGCCGCCGCATTTCAGACTGCAAAAAAATGCCTCGCAGAGTTTCGCCGCCGCAACGGCGAAAAGAAATAAAATCGTTTTTCCGGCGGCGTGTACGTCGGAAAAACACTTCTCGCGAAGCGAGCGTCGAATTGTCCGCTGTAAGCGGACAACCGAGGCACAGAGCGTAGCGCGGCTCTCTTCAAAAAAGTGGCCGTGCCACTTTTTTGACACGCGAAAAGGGGAGGGCGCGCTGGTGCGCGCCCTCCCCGGGGTATGTAGCGGATATCTTACTTGACGATGTTGACGGTGACGTTGTCCGTGCTGTCGGGCTCGGGAACATCATCGCCGGAGATGCTGACGTTGCCGGCCACGATATCCTGGAACAGCTGCTCATACTCCTCGACAGAGAAGTTCTCCATGCTCCAGGTATCGGTGGGCAGGCCCACCGCATCCTGGGCGGCGCCCAGGACCACGGCCTGGCCGCCCCACTCAGCCCAATCGCTGTCGCTCTCGGCAGCCTTCAGAGCCTGCTGGGCAGCCTCGCCGATGCCCTTCATGGCGGAGGTGATAACGGTGGGGGACTCGAAGGACTGATCCACATCCACGCCGATGACCTTGCCGTCCTCAGCGTCAGCGGCGGCAACGACGGACTGGAACATGGAGCCGCCGCAGGCGAACACCACCTCAGTGCCGTTCTGGTACCAGCCGCTGATCATGGTCTGCAGGTCGGGAGAGGCCTGGAAGCTGGAGCCGTGGAGCCAGGAGTAGTTGACCTCAGCCTGAACGCCCTTGGCCGCGGCAGCGGCGTCGATCCCCTGGACAAAGCCATAACCGAAGCGGTCGCAGGCAGCGTTGCTGCCGCCGCCGCCGCCGGAGAAGCCCAGCTTGGTGTAGCCCTCCATCACAGCGGCATAGCCGGCCAGATAGCCGGCCTGCTCCTCCTGGAAGGAGATGCCGGTGACGTTGGTGAGCACGTTGCCGGCGGCGTCGGTCAGGGGCCAACCGTCGATGAATACGAACTTCACGTCGGTGAACTCAGCCGCGGCCTGGGCCAGGGCGTTGCCCTGCATGAAGCCGGCGGCCACGATGACCTTGGCGCCGTTGTCGGCGGCCAGCTTCATGGCGTCATAGCGGTCCTCGTCAGTGGCCTGGTCGCCGTTGGCGGGCTGGTAGTACTTGTAGGACTTGCCTGCGGCGCTGGCGTACAGCTTCACGCCGTCATAGGTGCCCTGGTTGAAGGACTTGTCCTTCAGCTGGCCCACGTCGGTGACGAAAGCGATCTCGTACTTGCCGTCCTCGGAGGTCATCTCGTCGGAGATGGCGTCGGCGGGGTTGGCGGCGGAGGAGCTGTCGTCGGAGTTGTTCGTGCTGTCATTGTTGCTGTTGCCGCTGTTGTTGCCGCTGTTGCCGCAGGCCACGAGCGCAAACACCATGGCAAGAGACAGCAGCAGAGCCAGTAACTTCTTCATTGGAATCAATCAACCTTTCTTTCAGTTTGTTTTGCGGTCCGGCCTGCAAAAGAGACCGCCCGGAGGCGCCGCCCCCGGAAGGACAGGCCCCAATCCAGCCTGTCCCACTATCCGAACCGCGCTTCTATTATACTCTATCCCATTTCATAAAGCAACCAAAATTCCTCACGAAGCCGGAAATAATCGGTAAAGTTTTTTTGAATTTTTGATCGTTTTCTAAAATTTCGCCTACTTGCCTTCCATCCTCACAGCCGTCTCCAGGGCGATCTTCATCATGGTGGTGAAGGTGGTCTGGCGGTCCTCGGCGGAGAGCTCCTCGCCGGTGACGATGCTGTCGGAAATGGAGCAGATGGCCAGAGCGCGCTTGCCCAGGCTGGCGGCGGTCATGTACAGGGCGGCGGCCTCCATCTCCACGGCCAGCACCCCCATCTTCGCCCACTCCATGGTGGAGAGCGAGGCGTCATAGAAGGTGTCGGAGGAGAGCAGGTTGCCCACAGGCATCTCCACGCCCATCTCCCGGGCTACGGCCACAGCTGTCTCCAGCAGGGTGAAGTCGGCAATGGGCGCAAAGGCGCCGGGCAGCCGGTATTGGCGGGCGAAATTGGAGTTGGTGCAGGCGCCCTGGCCGGCCACCACGTCCCGCAGCTTCAGCTTGTCGCTGATAGCGCCGGCGGAGCCGATGCGCAGGATGTTCTCCACGCCGTACTGGCTGTAGAGCTCGTGGGAGTAGATGCCGATGGAGGGCATGCCCATGCCGGAGGCCATGACGGAGACGGGCGTCCCCCGGTAGGCGCCGGTATAGCCCTGGATCCCCCGGACATTGTTCACCAGCCTCGCCTCCTCCAGGAAGGTCTCGGCAATGAATTTGGCCCGCAGGGGGTCGCCGGGCATCAGGACTGTCCTGGCGAAGTCCCCTTGTTTCGCGGAATTATGCGGTGTACCCATATCTTTTTCCTCTCTTTCCTGTCTGTCTCTGTCCCTTGTCACATGGCCCGGCGCATCAATAGCCGCTGCCCTCGATCCCCTTCACCGCCTTGACGATGCGGCTGGTGCCCAGGCGGGAAGCCCCCAGGTTGATGAAATCCTCGGCGTCCTGGAGATTGGCGATGCCGCCGGCGGCCTTGATCTTCACGTGGGGCGCCACATGCTTGGCGAAGAGGGCCACGTCCTCCCGTGTGGCGCCGCCGCCTGCAAAGCCGGTGGAGGTCTTGATATAGTCCGCGCCGGAATCGGAGACGATCTCGCACATCTTGATCTTCTCCTCGTCGGTGAGCAGGCACGTCTCGATGATGACCTTCAGCAGCTTCCCGCCGCAGGCGGCCTTCACGGCCCTGATCTCCGAGAGCAGGTCGTCCCAGCGCCGGTCCTTCACCCAGCCGATGTTGATCACCATGTCGATCTCGTCGGCGCCGTTTTTCACCGCGTCCTCCGCCTCAAAGCACTTGGCGGCGGTGGTGGAATAGCCGTTGGGGAACCCGATGACCGTACAGACCGCCAGCTTGTCCCCCACGTATTCCCTGGCCTGCTTCACATAGCTGGCGGGGATGCAGACGGAGGCCGTGCGGTACTTCATGCCGTCGTCGCAGACGCCCTTGATGTCGGCCCAGGTCGCCCCCTGGGCCAGCAGGGTGTGGTCCACTGTGGATAAAATCTTGCTCAGTTCCATCTTTTGTTCCTTTCCTCTCCGCCCTGCCGGGCGGAAATATCGATCTCCGCCTCCAGTATACCACAGGCGGGCAAAATAAGGAAGCTGAAATTTCCCGCCGGGCGGCGGGACAGATCCCTGCCGCCCGGCGGCTTTTTGCTTTTTATCCGGTCAGGCCCCGGCCGCGCTCAGCGCGCCTCCTCCCCGGACAGATGGTTGGCCAGGATGCCGATGAACTGGGCGGGCCGCGGCTTTTCCGCCAGCTCGTGCCGGGCCAGCTCCTCCAGCAGGGCGCGGCTGTAAGGCCAGCTGGCCGCGATCAGCGTGCGGATGCTGCGCTCCACCGCCCGCCAGTTGGTACGGTAGTACTCCGCCACGCCGGGATAGAGCCACTTCGTCACCAGCGTAAGGCGCCTGGGCTGCTCCATAGCCAGCAGGACAGCGTGCGTCGTGTAGAAAAAGCCGCTGTAGTTGGCCGAAGCGCCCAGGCGGAACAGCAGGTCATGGACCCGGATCGTCATTTTTTCAGTCTCAGGCGATATCATTGCTCTCCCCCCTCTTCCTCCAGCGCCCGGAAGGCTTCCACCATCCGGCGCCGCTCTTCCTGTGTCAGGATCTGGAGGAACCCCATCAGGGACAGGGCCGAAGGCCCCCGCTTCCCCCGTTCCAGGTCGCTGTAGGACCGGGCCGAGATGCCCATGCGCTCCGACATCTCCTCCTGTGTCAGGCACATCCTGCATCGCGCCTGCAAAAGTTCCTCTCTGAAAAGCGATCTGAATCTCTCCTTGTAATGGCGCATCGTGCAAATTCTCCTTTGTTTTGTTCATAGTAGGAAAATTTTACCGAGGCTCATCGCGTGCTGCCATGAGGCGTCCCTCAGCTGGCAGCTGAAAATCCCGATCCTTGTCCTCTTACCATAACGCAGGGCTCCGTCCCGGACCTGCCCCTCCCTTCCTCAACATGCAGCGGGCCTGTTTACGCACCGGCCAGTCCAGCTGCCGTCATTTTCCCCATAGCCATAAACACCTCCGCCCGCCAAACCGCAACACCCCCGCGGAAAAAAGCAAAAAAACGGCCGGCGGGGCGTCTTGCATGCCTCGCCGGCCGTTTGGGGCCGTTCTTCCTATTTGCCCGGGCGCGCCGTCTCCATCAGCTCTTTGACCTTGCGCCGGGCCCGGGTCAGGGCCATGCGCACGTTGGCCGCCGGCACGCCCAGGTCGGCGGCGATCTCCACGCCCCGCTTGTCCAGCAGGTATTTCGCCTCCAGCAGGTACCGGGTCTGCTCATCCAGCGCGGGCCAGATCCCCTGCAGGGTCTCCAGGCCCTCCCGGAGGATGAACTCCTCCTCCACGGACCCGCCCACCAGGTCCGACTTCGTCTCCAAAAAGGGCGTGTTGTCCAGCGAGACGAGCATGGTCCGCTTGCGCTTCTGCAGGGCGCTGATGGCGGTATTCCGCGCGGCGGCGGCGATATAGCCGGTGCGCCTGCCCACGTCCATCGTCCGCAGCAGCGCCTCCTTCTCGATCAGCTTTACAAACACCGTCTGCAGCAGGTCCTCCGCCTCCCAGCTGTCGTCCACCAGCTTGCGGATCTCGGAGAGCACCATCCTCTCATAGGAGAGGAACAGCTCCTCCATGAATTGCCGGCCGTCCGCGGACGCTGCCCCCTCCCGGACGGTCTTCTCCCTCAAATCGGCGCGCATAAGCGGCCCCTCCCAACATACAGCCTCTGGTGTGCAAAGGCAATTTTCTCCCCTTTTTCTCCCGAAAGGGATTGCCAATTTCCCCGCATATGGTTTATTATGATGTCGATATTATAGTATTGGTTGGGAAAAATGTCCAGACGAACTTCATTTTACCGGAAATGGCTGGGTTTTCCCGCCCGGGGTGATCGCCATGACGGATATGACAGATAAAGAAGCCGCCCTGCGCCTTCTGCGCGAATATGAGCGCCTGCTCTACAGCAGGATCTACGACCTGCTCTGCCACGAGAAGGACACCCAGGACGTCATGCAGGACGTGGCGGAGAAGATGATCCGGCACCCGGACCGCTGGCGGGACCTGTCCCCGCCCAAGCAGGTCGCCTACATGGTGCAGACCGCCAGGAACACCGCCCTCAACTACCTGCGGCACAGGAAGGTGGAGCATGCCCACATCGCCTGCTCCCTCGACGAGGACGACCGGGATATCGACGCGCTGCTCATCCGGGTGGCCTCCGTCGTCGATCTGGACAGGCTGGCGGACATGGATCTCCTGCGCAGCGCCCTGGAAAACCTCGCCCCGCGGGAGCAGGACCTGCTCAAGGGCAAATACTGGCTGGGCCTGACGGACAGGGAGCTCTCGGAGATCGCCGGCTGCCAGCCGGCCAGCGTCCGCACCCTGCTGTCCAGGGCCAGGAAGCGGCTGAAACACGAGTTGGAAAGGAGTAAGGATGGCGATGAAATCATCTAAGAAGCCGGGCAACCTCCCGGAACAGGACGGGCCGGCGGACAAGTACGAGCAGTATGAAGACGCCCTCTTCGCCCTGCTCATGGACCAGGCCGCGGAGTCCGAGGGCCGGCGGCTGATGGAGGAGAACGAGCGCCTCAAGCAGGACCCCGCCGCCGCCGTGCCCGAGGAGGCCCGCCGGCGGTGCCTGGAGGCCATCGACCGGGCCTACCGCCAGCGGGAGCGGGAGGAGAAGCGGGCCAGGCGCCGGGCCTTTGCCAGGAAAGCCTGCGCCTGGGCGGGAGGCGCCGCGGCGGCGATCCTCCTCACGTTCACGGTCGCCCTTGCCGCCTCCCCCAGCTTCCGGACCGGCATGTACAACCTGGTGGTGGAGGTGTGCGAGGAGTTCACTATTCTGCGAATTGGAAACGAGGATGAGCCGGAGGAACTCCACCCTACGGCGGAAAACCCCGTCATCTTTGGGGACGGGAAGTTTGCTATCACTTGGCTGCCCGAGGGGTATCATATCGTAGATGAAAAGACAACTGACGCATCAGCTACTATATTTTTAGCTGGCAAATCTAATGAAGATATCATTACTGTCCGAGTTTATTTTCATGCCGGGTTTGAAACTACTATCGATACTGAAAACGCTGATTCTGTGTCTGATATTGAGTGCAACGGTTTTCCGGGACTGCTTGTTCACAAAGATAGTCGGATTCAAGTCGCATGGGCCGATCTTACACAGTCCTACATTTATAGTGTTTTTGCATTCCACTGTACAGAAGAAACTCTTCTCTCCATTTCGGAAGGACTAATCTGCTTAGCCTAAACTCAAAAGAATAGAGAGGCAGATGCCTCTCTATTCTTTTTAAGTTGCGCTTTTATCCACTTTGCGTCTTTATGAATGTCTGGAAAATGGAAAAGGAGTTACTATTTATGGTTAAGCGCAACAACGCTCTCTATCGCGTCCTCTGCTCTGTTTTTGCCTGTCTCCTCCTGACGGTCAGCGTCCCCCTTACGGCTGCGGCCTCTGATGCGGACGACGGCATCACGCCCTACTATGTCCGTGTCACCTCCACAGCCGCGGGGCTTAGTATTTCAGAAGCCGGTAAGGCTGATGTTTTTCTGGATGTCACCGCCTCATATCCTACGGATCGTGTTGTGGGAACCGTTTCCCTGGTTCGCCTAACAGATAACGGCTGGGAATCCGTAAAGGACTGGTACGTAGATGACAACGGATGTGGTACAGTAGATACTATTCGGTACGTCACTCGCGGATATATATACCAGGTAGTGTCCTCCATCAGCGTCTACACCGCAGACGGCACCTACTGCGAAACCGTCACCCCATCTTCCAAGACCGTTTCATACTTCTGATCTCTTCTGTCTCCGTTCAAAAAGGAAGGGCCCGGGATCTTCGGATCCCAGGCCCTTCCCCATTTTTTATCCTGTCCGGCGATCAGTTGTACCGGTTCTGGGCCTCCTGCACGCCCTTTTCGATGACGCACAGCGCCGCGTCCACGGCCCGGCCCACGGCCTCCGCGGCCACCTTCTTCTCCGCGGCGGAGAAGCTGCCGATGACCCAGTCCACCATCTCATGTTCCGGATGGGCCGGCGCGCCCACCCCCACCCGGACCCGGGGGAACTGGTCGGTGCCCAGGTGGGCGATGATGTTCTTCAGCCCGTTGTGGCCCCCGGCGCTGCCCCCCGCCCGGATGCGCAGCTTCCCCAGGGGCAGCGACACGTCGTCCGAGATCACCAGCACATGGTCCGGGGGGATCTTGTAGAACCCGCCGGCCAGCTTCACCGCCTCGCCGCTGAGGTTCATGTAGGTCTGGGGCTTGAGCACCAGCACCCGCTGCCCCCCCGCCGTCACCTCGCCGGTGAGGGCGCGGTAGCGCAGCTTGTTGAACTTCACGCCCTCCCGGCGGGCAAGCTCGTCCGCGGCCATAAAGCCGATGTTGTGGCGGGTGTTCTCATATTCCCTGCCCGGGTTCCCCAGGCACACCAGCAGCCACTGTACGCCGCCGGACCGGTTTCCAAAAATCATGGGATCGCTCCTTTGAAAATACCGGCGGGGCGGGAAAGATCCCCGTCCCGCCGCTGATATCAATTGCCGGGAGCCCGCCGTCCGTTACAGCCACAGCTTGGACACGGAGATCTCCTGGTAGATGCGCTCGATGGCCTCCGCGAACATGGGGGCCACGGTCAGGTACTTGATCTTCTTGCTGAGGGAGGGGTCCACGGGGGCGATGGTGTCCAGGAAGGCCAGCTCGGTGATAACGCTGTCATTGATGCGCCCGATGGCGGGGCCGGAGAGCACGCCGTGGGAGGCGCAGGCGTAGACGTTCTTCGCGCCGCCCTCCTCCACGATGGCCTTGGCCGCGTTGCACAGGGAGCCGGCGGTGTCCACCATGTCGTCGAAGAGGATGCAGTCCTTGCCGGACACGTCGCCGATGACGTTCATGACCTCGCACTGGTTGGCCTTCTGGCGGCGCTTGTCCACGATAGCCAGGTTCATGTGCAGCTTCTGGGCGAAGGCGCGGGCCCGGGAGACGGAGCCCACGTCGGGGGAGACCACCACCATGTCCTCGCACTTCTCGCCGAATTTCTTGGCGTAGTAGTCCACAAAGATGGGGTTGCCGTAGAGGTTGTCCACGGGGATGTCGAAGAAGCCCTGGATCTGGGCGGCGTGCAGGTCCATGGTCAGCACCCGGTCGGCGCCGGCGGCGGTGAGCATGTTGGCCACCAGCTTGGCGGAGATGGGGTCCCGGGCCTTGGCCTTGCGGTCCTGGCGGGCGTAGCCGAAATAAGGGATGACGGCGGTGACGCGGCCGGCGGAGGCGCGCTTCATGGCGTCGATCATCACCAGCAGCTCCATCAGGTTGTCGTTGACCGGGCGGCTGGTGGACTGGACCAGAAACACATCAGAGCCGCGGACGGACTCGTAGATGGAGGCACACACCTCTCCATCGGCGAAATGGCCGATCTCCGCGTTGCCCAGCTGGATGCCGATGAGCTTGCAGATGTCCTTTGCCAGGCCCACATTGGCATTGCCGCTGAACACCTTCATGTCCTTACCGTGTGAAATCATTTTCCAATTCCCTCTTCTTTCATCGTTGTAGATTCGTTTTTCAAAACTCCTGCAGCGTGAAGACGATCCCTGTTATATATTGTACTTGCTGGAGTTCCTGCCTATTTTCTGTGCAGCTCCCGCCGCCGCTTGGCCCAGCCCTGCTTGTTCTCCTGGCGGACCCGGCCAATGGCCAGCGCGTCCTCCTCCACGTCCTTGGTCACTGTGGTCCCGGCGGCGATATAGGCGCCGCTTCTCACCGTGACGGGGGGGACCAGGTTGGTGTTGCAGCCGACGAACACGTCGTCGCCGATGACGGTGCGGTGCTTCCGGAAGCCGTCGTAGTTGGAGGTGATGGTGCCGCAGCCGAAGTTCACCCGGCTGCCCACGTCCGCGTCGCCCACGTACGTCAGGTGGCTGAGCTTGGTGCCCGTGCCGAACACGGCGTTCTTGATCTCCACATAGGCGCCGATCTTGCACCCGTCGCCCACGCGGCACTTGGGGCGGATGTGGGCGTAGGGCCCCACATGGACCTCCCTGCCCAGGGTGCTGTCATAGGCCTGGGAGGCGTTGACCTCGCACCCGTCGCCCACGATGCAGTCGCAGATCATGGCGTTGGGGCCGATCACGCAGTTCTCCCCGATGACCGTATTGCCCCGGAGGATGGTGCCGGGCAGGATCATCGTGCCCGCGCCGATGGTGACGCGGGGATCGATATAGGTGTGGTCGGGGTCCAGGATGTGAACCCGGGTATTCTGGTGGTAGACGGCGATGTCCTCCTTCACCGCCTGCTGGAGGCGGACCAGCTCCGGGATGGTGTGGAAGGTCAGCATCATGCTGCCCACAGGCAGCATGGCCTCGTGGACCTCCTCGATCCAGCAGCCCCTGGCAAACTCGGCCAGGTCCTGCCGGTAGGTGTCCTCCGTCCCCACCGCGGCGACGGCGCCCTCAGGGAAGCAGGCCGCCGCCTCGCTGTGATACTCCGGGTCGGAAACAACAAAAAACCGCCCGATGCCCTTTTCCATCCAGGCCCGCATACACCAATTCAATACGGGGCAGAACAGCACGTCCTGCAGCATCAGCGGCTTTCCATCATAGGTCTGCGCGGCGTCTTCCGTCAGGAAGACCACGATACACTTTTTCCCCATTGGGACCCCCTCCTCTCATCTGCACATGGTCAATCCCATTATATCAAACGAGGCTGGTTATGCAAGGGGGATTTTTCAAAATTTGCGCCGCATTTACACATAGATCCCCGGCAAACATTTTTCAGCCCGGCTTTTTGCACAAGGATCCCCCTGTTTTGCCGTCAAAATTTGTAATTTCATGAACGTCCCTCTATTTTCTGTTACAATTTCGGAAAATTTCTCAAAGAATTTATACGATTATGCTTGAATTTGCAAAGAATTTGTTTTACAATGTACCCCGTTAAAATTTGGGCGCGTCTTGAAAAGCGCCCCTCTCCCGAGGGGCCGGAGGGGTGAAAAGCCATGCTGAACATCGTCCTGGTGGAGCCGGAGATCCCGCAGAACTGTGGCAACATCGCCCGGACCTGCGCCGCTACCGGCAGCCGCCTGCATCTGGTGGAGCCCCTGGGCTTTGACATATCAGAAAAGGCGGTGCGCCGAGCGGGGCTGGATTACTGGCACCTGGTGGAGGTCTCGGCCTATCCCGGTCTGGACGCCCTCTTTGCCGCCCATCCCGAGGCCGCGGGCGACCTCTGGCTGGCCACCACCAAGGCTCCCCGGGACTACAGCGGCGCTTGCTTCACGCCGGACAGCTGGCTGTTTTTCGGCAAGGAGACGGCGGGGCTGCCCCTGGCGTTCCGGGAAGCATACCGGGACCGCTGCGTCCGGCTGCCCATGGTCAGCCAGGCGCGGAGCCTGAACCTTGCCAACAGCGTGGCCGTGCTGGTCTACGAGGCCCTGCGGCAAAACGGCTTTCCCGGTCTCCAGGGGACCGGCGAGATGGGGGACGCGGAGTAGCGGGCGCGCCGCTGCGCATACTATGGTTTACTGATCGCACATTGCTTTTGAACGATCCTGAAAGGAGAACGAGCCAATGAACTACAACAAAAAGACCGTAAAGGACATCGACGTAAGGGGCAAGAAGGTCCTGCTGCGCTGCGACTTCAACGTGCCCCAGGATAAGGCCACCGGGGCCATCACCGACGACAAGCGCATCCGCGCCGCCCTGCCCACCATCCAGTACCTGCTGGACCAGGGCGCGGCGGTGATCGCCTGCTCCCACCTGGGCAAGCCGGCGGCCACCTTTGAATCCTATGTGAAAAAGCAGGTGGAGAAGGGCAAGGATGCCGACTCCGTCAAGCGCGAGGACTGGGAGAAGTCCCTGAAGAAGCTGTCTCTGGCCCCTGTGGCGGAGCGCCTGGGCGAGCTGCTGGGGAAGGAAGTCATTATGGCCCATGATGTGGTGGGCGAGGACGCCAAGGCCAAGGCCGCCGCGCTGCAGCCCGGCCAGATCATGCTGCTGGAGAACACCCGCTTTGAAAAGGGCGAGACCAAGAACGACCCGGAGCTTGCCAAAGCCATGGCGTCCATGGCGGAGGTGTATGTGTCCGACGCCTTCGGCGCGGTACACCGTGCCCATGCCTCCACCGCCGGCGTGGCCGCCTATCTGCCCGCTGTCAGCGGCTTCCTCATTGAGAAGGAGCTGGAGATCATGGGCGGGGCCTTGGCCAACCCCAAGCGCCCCCTGGTGGCCATCCTGGGCGGCAGCAAGGTCTCCTCCAAGATCGGCGTCATCAACAACCTGCTGGACATCGCCGACGTTATCATCATCGGCGGCGGCATGGCCTACACCTTCTCCGCCGCCCAGGGCGGCAAGGTGGGCGACAGCCTGCTGGAGGAGGACTGGAAGGACTACGCCAATGACATGGTGAAGAAGGCCGCGGAGAAGGGCGTCAAGCTGCTCCTGCCTGTGGATACCGTTGTGGCCAACGCCTTCGCCCCCGACGCGGAACACAAGGTGGTCAGGGCCGGAGAGATCCCCGACGGCTGGCAGGGCCTGGATATCGGCCCGGAGACAGTGGCGCTCTACTGCGGCGCGGTGCAGGACGCGGGCACCGTCATCTGGAACGGCCCCATGGGCGTGTTTGAGTTCCCCGCCTTCGCCAAGGGCACCGAGGCTGTGGCTGAGGCCCTCAGCAAGACCAGCGCCATCACCATCATCGGCGGCGGCGACAGCGCGGCCGCTGTGGCCCAGCTGGGCTATGCCGACAAGATGACCCACATCTCCACCGGCGGCGGCGCCTCCCTTGAATTTATGGAAGGGAAAGAGCTGCCGGGCGTTGCCTGCCTGCTGGACAAGTAAGACCGCTCTGTGATCTTAAGAGGCGGCATGTTCCGCCCCTGCATCAAATATAACATAACTATAGGAGAAGAACCGTCATGAATCGTAGATACCGCAAGACCATCATCGCCGGCAACTGGAAGATGAACAAGACCGCCAGCGATACCAAGAAGTTTGCCGAGGAGCTGAAGGCTATCCTGCCCCGTGCCAAGTGGTGCGATGTTGTGGTCTGCGTGCCCTTCGTAAATATTCCTGCCGCTCTCAAGGCTTTCAAAGACATGCGTGTGGCTGTTGGCGCTGAGAACCTGTACTACGAGCCCAGCGGAGCCTATACTGGCGAGGTATCCGCCGATATGCTCAAGGATCTGGGCGTGAAGTACGTCATCATCGGCCACAGCGAGCGCCGCCAGTACTTCGGCGAGACCGATATCACGGTCAACAAGAAGGTCCACGCCGCCCTGGAGGCCGGCCTGCACCCCATCATCTGCGTGGGCGAGAGCCTGGAGCAGCGGGAGATGGGCGTGACCATGGAGCTGATCACCCTGCAGGTCAAGTCCGCCCTGGCCGGCGTAGCCCCTGAGAAGGTGCGCAAGTGCGTCGTCGCCTATGAGCCCATCTGGGCCATCGGCACCGGCAAGACCGCTACCGCTGAGCAGGCCGCCGAGGTCTGCACCGCCATCCGCGCCACCATCCGCAACCTGTACGGCGCCCGGGTGGCCCGCTCCGTCACCATCCAGTACGGCGGCTCCATGAACCCCAAAAACGCCGAGGAGCTGCTGGCCCAGCCCGACGTGGACGGCGGCCTCATCGGCGGCGCGTCCCTGAAGCCGGATCAGTTCGTAGACATCATCAACGCCGCGAACCAGGAGTGACCCCCCTTCCGGCTCCCATGGTATGCGGGAGACCGGACTTGGGCGGAACTGTGTCTGTTTTCTAGGAATGAGGTTATTATGAGCAAAACGCCTACTACTTTGATCATTATGGACGGCTTCGGCCTGCGCAGCGAGCAGCAGGGCAACGCGGTGGCCAACGCCGATACCCCTGTGCTGGATCATCTGTTCGCGACCTGCGCCCACACCACCCTGTCCGCTTCCGGGCTGGATGTGGGCCTGCCCGCGGGACAGATGGGCAACAGCGAGGTGGGCCACACCAATATCGGCGGCGGGCGGGTGGTCTACCAGGACCTTCCCCGGATCACCCGGTCCATCGAGGACGGCAGCTTCTTTGAGAACCCCGCCTACTGCGCCGCCATGGACGCGGCGCTGGAGAAGGGCAGCAGCCTGCATCTGTACGGCCTGCTCTCCAACGGCGGCGTCCACTCCCACAACACCCACTTGTGGGCCCTGCTGAAGATGGCCAAGATCCGCGGCCTGGAGAAGGTGTACATTCACGCCTTCCTGGACGGCCGGGACGTGTCCCCCACCAGCGGCAAGGACTTTGTGGCGGAGACGGTCGCCAAGTGCCGGGAGATCGGCGTGGGCAGGATCGCCACCGTCATGGGCCGTTACTACGCCATGGACCGCGACAAGCGCTGGGACCGGGTGGAACAGGCCTATGACGCCATGGTCTACGGCCGGGGCGTACAGAACCCCGACCCGGTGGACGCGGTAGCCAGGTCCTATGCCAACAATGTGACCGATGAATTTGTGGAGCCCGTGGTCTGCGACAGCGAGGGGACCATCTCCGACAATGAC
This sequence comes from uncultured Oscillospiraceae bacterium, assembly GCA_902373635.1. GTDB lineage: Bacteria > Bacillota > Clostridia > Oscillospirales > Oscillospiraceae > Pelethomonas. The sequence goes on along the minus strand of CABKMV010000028.1, from coordinate 3,045 downwards.
AGCATTATCTTCTTCAACTTCCGGCCCGACCGGGCCCGGGAGATCACCCGGGTGTTTGTGGATCCCGAGTTCGACGGCTTCCAGCGGGAGTTCTTCCCCCTGACCTATGTCTGCACCACCGAGTATGACGCCACCATGCCCAACGTCAAAGTTGCCTTCCCCCGCATCCGGGTGGAGAACGGCCTGGGCGAGTATCTGAGCAAGATGGGCATGACCCAGCTGCGCATCGCCGAGACGGAGAAGTACGCCCACGTCACCTTCTTCTTCAACGGCGGCGTGGAAGCTGTGTTCCCCGGCGAGGACCGTGTGCTGGTGGCCTCCCCCAAGGTGGCGACCTACGACCTGCAGCCGGAGATGAGCGCCTACGAGGTGACGGACAAGTGCGTGGAGCGCATCGAGTCCGGCGCCTATGACGTGATCATCCTGAACTTCGCCAACTGCGACATGGTGGGCCACACCGGCGTGTACGAGGCCGCCGTCAAGGCGGTGGAGACGGTGGACGCCTGCGTGGGCCGCGTGGTGGAGGCTACCCGGGCCATGGGCGGCATCGCTATGATCACCGCCGACCACGGCAACGCCGAGGAGATGTGCAAGGCGGACGGTTCCCCCATGACTGCCCACACCACCAACCTGGTGCCCTTCATCCTGGTGGGCGCGGACGCCAAGCTCCACCCCGGGCGCCTGGCGGACATCGCTCCTACCATCCTGGATATCATGGGCCTGGAGTGCCCCCCGGAGATGGACGGCAAGAGCCTGATCGACTGATCAAAAGGGAAAAAGCGAATCGGCGCCGCGGTCTTTTTGACAGACTGCGGCGCCGATTTCTGCTATACTGGATAGCCAGGGCAGAAAAAGGCGCGCCGCCCATCTGGGCGGCGCGCTGGAATGCGGCGATTTTTACTTGTGGTCGACGCTGTACATGTGCTCGATCAGATCCAGCACCTTGTTGGAGTAGCCCATCTCGTTGTCATACCAGGAGACGACCTTCACAAAGGTGTCGGTCAGGGCGATACCGGCCTTGGCGTCAAAGATGGAGGTGCGGGCGTCGCCCAGGAAGTCGCTGGAGACAACGGCCTCGTCGGTGTAGCCCAGAACGCCCTTCAGCTCGCCCTCGGAGGCGGCCTTCATGGCCTGGCAGATCTCATCGTACTTGGCGGGCTTAGCCAGGTTGACGGTCAGGTCGACCACGGACACGTCCAGGGTGGGGACGCGCATGGACATGCCGGTCAGCTTGCCGTTGAGCGCAGGGATGACCTTGCCCACGGCCTTGGCGGCGCCGGTGGAGCTGGGGATGATGTTGCCGGAAGCGGCGCGGCCGCCGCGCCAATCCTTCAGGGAGGGGCCGTCAACGGTCTTCTGGGTGGCGGTGGTGGAGTGGACGGTGGTCATCAGGCCGTCGGTGATGCCCCAGTTGTCGTTGAGGACCTTGGCGATGGGGGCCAGGCAGTTGGTGGTGCAGGAGGCGTTGGAGACGAAGGTCATGTCGGGGGTGTACTTATCCAGGTTGACGCCGCATACGAACATGGGGGTGTCGTCCTTGGAAGGAGCGGACATGATGACCTTCTTGGCGCCGGCGTCGATGTGACCCTGGGCCTTCTCCTTGGTCAGGAACAGGCCGGTGGACTCCACCACGTACTCAGCGCCGACCTTGGCCCAGGGCAGGTCAGCGGGGCTGCGCTCGGCAAAGATAGGGATCTCCTTGCCATTGACGATGATGGAATTTTCCGTGGACTCCACGGTGCCGGCGAACTGGCCGTGCATCGTGTCATACTTCAGCATATAGGCCAGATAATCGGCGGGGCACAGGTCGTTGATGCCAACGATCTCAATCTCAGGATGGTTGACGCTGGCGCGGAAAACCATGCGGCCGATGCGGCCAAAACCATTGATGCCAACTTTAATGCTCATTGTAAAAAACTCCTCTCAAATTCTTAAAATGGCACTGTAATGGTATTATACACCCCGCTTTTTGAAATGAAAAGCGTTTTTTGTGAGATTTTTGACACACATATAATTTTCTTGTAATTTCGACAAATTTTTGATATGATACCTCTGCTATTAGTGGAAAATTGCACTTAAAGAAACCTGACTTTATTTACCATCTGGCTTTTGCGCGGCGGTTGCGCAGACTACTTGGCAGGAGGTGCTGTATGGCAGAGGATATTTTTGACAGGGACGCGGAGCTCGGCGGCGTTCTGCAGCAGGTGGCGGGGCAGCTCAAGGGCTCCCTTGGGAACATCCACAGCGCCTTGGAGCGCGTCGCACCGGCGGAATTGCGGGACGAGGACAAAAATATAGACCTGTATGCGGCAGTGCTCAGCCAGAGCTATTACCGCCTGCTGCGGCTGGCAAACAACCTGTCCGACGCCGCCGAGCTGGAGTATCCCGGCCACGCCCGTCTGCGGAATGACGATATCGTGGGGTTCTGCAGCGCGGCCATGGACCGGGCCAGGCAGCCCGCGGAGCTGCTGGGCCTGGAGCTGGCCTTCTCCTGCGAGAAGGCGTCCCACATCATCGCCATGGACGCGGACCGCCTGGAGCGCCTGCTGCTGAACCTGCTGTCCAATGCGTTTAAATTTACCCCCAAGGGGGGCAAGGTAGAACTGGAGGTACGCGTCGGCGCGCGGATGGTGGAGCTGCGGCTGAGCGATACCGGCTGCGGTATCCCCCTGGAGATGCAGGAGACGGTGTTTGACCGCTACCGGCAGATAAACCGGATGGAGCCGCCCCCCCACGGTCTGGGCCTGGGCCTGCCCATCTGCCGCAAGATCGCCCGGGAGCACGGCGGCAGCATCCTGCTGACCTCCCGGCCGGGAGAGGGGACCACGGTGGTGGTCTCCCTGCCGGATCAGAAGGTAAAAACCCAGGAGCTGAGCGCCTTTGTGGTGGACTACGCGGGGGGCTTTAACCACACGCTGCTGGAGCTCTCGGACGCGCTGCCCAAGCAGGCGTTCGCGCAGAAATTTTTGGACTGACGCCGGATCGGCGCGGGAGGACCCTATGGAGAAAAAGCGGGTACTGGTGGGAATGAGCGGCGGCGTGGAC
>CABKMV010000027.1 GCA_902373635.1 uncultured Oscillospiraceae bacterium | reverse complement strand
AAACTGAGGGGAGGCGGCGCGGGACAATGGTCCCGCGCCGCCTCAGGCTGTCAAAAAAGTCCGCAGACTTTTTATGACAGCCTGCAAAAATGCCGTACCTTTTGCGCCTTTTCTGGCGCAAAAGTCCTCGCTCGGCAAGGCGTTGCAGGGCATTTGATCCCATTCGAGGCGGGCTGTGCCCCCTCGAGCTCCCCTGCCTAAACCGGCCCATTTTTCAAAAATCGAGAGATTTTTGGTAATCTGGCTTTGTCATCCGCTGCTCTGTTTGGACACTATGACTAAATTGTGGCAGAATCGACATAGATTATTCATAGAATTTTAACCGATTCCATGGGCTTCTGTGCTATACTGAAAACAACGGCGGCGGGCTGCTCCCGCCGCCATGGAAAACCGTATCTTACATAGAAAGGGATCTGCCCCATGAATATTCTGTTCCTGCTGACCCCGAAGGCGAGCTGCGCCTATGTGCGGGAGGACGACACCATCCGTCAGGCCCTGGAGCGGATGTCGGCCGCCGGCTACTCGGCGGTACCCATCCTGGCCAAGGACGGCGGCTATCGAGGCACCCTGACGGAGGGCGACCTGCTGTGGGCGATCAAGAACCTCTACCTCATGGACATGAGGGCGGCGGAAAGCCACGGCATCATGGAGATCCAGCACCGCAAGGACAACGAGCCTGTGTCCGTCACCACGCCGGTGGAGGATCTGCTGAGCAAGGCCGTGGATCAGAATTTCGTCCCTGTGGTGGACGATAAGGGGGCCTTTATCGGGATTGTTACCCGGAAGGCCATTATGCAGCACTGCATGGAGCAATATTTCTCCAAGGCCGGGGACCAAAGACAGGCGGCGGTGTAAGTCGCCCGGTCCTGAAAAACAAAGGACAGCCGGGAGCATCGGCAGAGATGCTCCCGGCTGTTTCTTATATTTTGGGATCAGGAGTGCAGCCAGCCCGGCGGCTCTTCATCCACGGTCCCTCCGGCGGACGCGCCGCCGTCGTCCTCCGCCGGAGGCAGGACAGGCTCGTCTTCCCCTCCGCCGGTCCCGCCTGTGTCGCCTCCGCCAGGATCAACAGGCGGCAGGGGACCGGTGGGGCGGCCCGCGGTGCCCACCAGAATGATCTCGTTGCGGCTCTTATAGCTGCTCTTGGCCTCCAGGGTGCTGGAGATCAGGTTGCCGCTGCCGTCGTAGACGTTGCGGTAGCTCTTGACCTCGTAGCCGGTGTAGCCGTTCTGCTTCTGCTTCTGGGTGCCATAGGGCAGCTCGTCGGTCTCCACGTACTCCGTCTCGTAGCCGGTGGTACTGAGCACCTCCCGGGTCATCTTGACATAGGTGTCGTCGGTCTTGGTGCCCACAATGGTGACGGTGAGCTTGCTGTTTTCATAGCTCACATCGATGCGGATAGGATAACCGGTGTTGTTCCTGAACCGGAACTCCGGACCGCCCCAGCTGACGGTGGCGTCCATGCCCAGGTCGATGTAGCCGGGCCAGAACCGGTGGGCGTACCGCTCCACGATCTCCAGGTTGGACAGCAGGGAGGCCAGGTAGATGGTGCTGGACACCTGGCAGATGCCGCCGCCCACGGTGTCCACCGTCTCGCCGTTGACATAGGTGGCGGCCGCGCCGTAGCCCCGTTCGGTGGTGCGCTCGCCGACCACCTGGTTGTAGTCGAAGATATCCCCGTCGTTGAGGATGGTGCCGTTGACGCTGGCGCCTGCCAGCTTGATGTTGCCCCTGCGGGCGCTGCTGCCGCTGACGTTGGTGGTGGTGGTGCCCAGCACGTCACGGAACAGCACCGCCTCCAGCTCCTGGGCGGTCATCTCCGGATAGACGATCTGGGCGGGCAGCTCCACGATCTCTCCCTGCGCCGCGGCCTCCAGCACATACCGCGCCGCCTCCACGTCCAGCTCCACGCCCACCTGGCCGTCTACCACCTTGCCCTGCTCGACGTCGTACCGGGCGGGGCTGGGCTCGGCATTCAGCGCCTCGGCCATGGCGTCCAGGTCAAGGGGCTGCGCGTAAACGACCTCCCAGGGGGCCTCCACCGTGCCGGAGGCGTGGCTGAGGGCAGCGGCCAGGGCGTCCTGGTCCAGCGCCCGGCCGTCCACCTCCTTGGTGGCGAACAGGCCGTCCCGGCTCAGCTCATAGCTGCCGTCCCGGGGGCTGCGGTCAAACTGGAGGGCCATGGCCGCCACCGCGTCCCGGAGGGCGTCCTCATTATAATAAACGGTGGGCTCCAGCGCGGTCTCCCGGCCGAGAAGGCCCCGGGCCAGGGTCCAGCCGTTTTTCAGCCAGCCCGGCAGGCCGGATTCCCGGCCGACAGACCAGGCGCTCTCCGCGGCCTCCCCGGCCACGATGTACGCCCCCAGCTGGCTGAGGGCGTAAGTGCCCAGCTCCTCCCCGTCGGCGGTGACGGTGACGCTGCCCGTGTCGACGCGCTCCATCAGCCCGGTCTCCAGCGTGGCCTCCGCCTGCTCCAGGCTCTGGTTTTCCAGGGGGATATCGGCGATGGTCACGCCCGGGAACACGCCGCTGTAGCCGTTCGCCCAGACGCACAGTCCGGCGGCGCCGCCCACCAGCAGCGCGGCGATGACAGCGAGAGTGATCCAGGCTGCCTTATGTGTCTTTTTTTGCTTCTGCTCCGCGCCGGCTTCCGCCGCCGCTACGCGTTTTCCGCCCATGGCGGCCTCCTTTCTCCCCGTCCCGGGGAATGGCGATCCCTCGTTCCGCGCAAAATATAGCGCGGGTGAGCGGACGTATAGTCTAAGATATTGTACCACGCCCCAGGGAAAAAAGATTTACAATTCTGTAACAGAGCGTCGGAAATTTTTGCGTTATTTTGGAGATTTCTCCGCGCCCCGCTTGACTTCCGGCGGGGCGGAGTTTAAAATGGCGAATTAGATTTTTTGCTTTCCGCTGTGCGGCAAAGCGTCTCAAATTACATAGTGTGGGGGAGGGTTTTTCATGTCAGCGAAATACATCTTCGTAACAGGCGGCGTAGTCTCCGGTTTGGGCAAGGGGATTACTGCCGCCTCTTTAGGTCGTCTGCTCAAACAGCGGGGCCTCCACGTCAAGGTCCAGAAGCTGGATCCTTACCTGAACGTGGATCCGGGAACCATGAGCCCCTACCAGCACGGGGAGGTCTTTGTCACCGACGACGGCGCGGAGACGGACCTGGACCTGGGCCACTACGAGCGGTTCATTGACGAGAACCTGGACGTCAACTCCTCCGTATCCTCCGGCAAGGTGTACTGGGATGTGCTCAACCGGGAGCGCCGGGGGGACTACCTGGGGGGCACGGTCCAGATCATCCCCCACATCACCGGCGAGATCAAGCGCCGCATCTACTCCCTGGACACCCCGGACACCGACGTGGCCATCGTGGAGATCGGCGGCACCGTGGGCGACATCGAGTCCCAGCCCTTCCTGGAGTCCATCCGCCAGGTGGCCGCGGAGCGGGGGCGGCACAACGTCATGTTCATCCACGTCTCCCTCATCGTCTCCATCCCTGGTACAGGGGAGCTGAAGAGCAAGCCCACCCAGCACTCCGCCAAGGAGCTTTTGTCCCTGGGCATCCAGCCGGACGTGATCATGTGCCGCTGCGACGAGAAGATCCCCAGGGATATCCTGGAGAAGATCTCCCTTTTCTGCAATATCCCGGTGGAAAACGCCATCCCCAATCTGACGGCGGATATTCTCTACGAGGTGCCGCTGATGCTGGAGCGGGAGGGCCTGGCGGACGTGGTGGTGCGGCGCCTGGGGCTCATCTGCCACATGCCCGACCTCACCGAATGGGCCACCATGGTCCACCGGGCCAAGCACCCCAAGGGCACGGTGAAGATCGCCCTGGTGGGGAAATATGTGGCCCTTCACGACGCCTATCTCTCTGTGGTGGAGGCTCTGACCCACGGCGGCATCGAAAACGACGTGAAGGTGGCCGTCCAGTGGGTCGACAGCGAGATGGTCACTGACGAAAACGCCGCCGAGATTTTGAAGGACGCCCAGGGCATCCTGGTGCCCGGCGGCTTCGGGGACCGGGGGATCGAGGGCAAGATCAGCGCCGTGCGCTACGCCCGGGAGAACAAGGTGCCCTTCCTGGGCATCTGCCTGGGGATGCAGATGGCGGTGGTGGAGTTTGCCCGCCATGTGGCGGGCCTTGCCGGGGCCCACTCCAGTGAACTGGATCCCGGCACAAAATACCCGGTCATTGACCTGATGCCGGACCAGATAGGCGTCACCGACAAGGGCGGCACCATGCGCTTGGGCAGCTATCCCTGCGTGCTCTGTGAGGACAGCCTTGCCTGCTCCGCCTACGGCGCGGCAAAGATCGACGAGCGCCACCGCCACCGCTATGAGTTCAACAACGATTACCGCGAAGCCCTGACGGAGGCGGGCCTGCGCCTCACCGGGCAGTCCCCGGACGGCCGTCTGGTGGAGATCGTGGAGCTGCCCGGACACCCCTGGTTCGTGGGCGTCCAGTTCCACCCGGAGCTGAAGAGCCGGCCCAACCGGGCCCATCCCCTGTTCCGGGAATTTATTGCCGCGGCGAAAAAATTGCCGGCCGGCGGGGACGACGATCAAAAATAGAGGGTTTTCCCCCTTGTAAAGAGCGAAAGATGTGATATAATAGCGAGTACAAGCGCATCTGCTATAAAAGATCGGATAACTCGTTTTTCGCGCCGCGGGCCTGCCTGGCGGGGGGAGGAGGGGTTGTCTGTGCAATATGCGTCGTTGACAGAAAGGAGCCGATTTATGCGCGATTATATCATTCTTACCGACAGCTGCTGCGATTTTTCCGCCGACATGGTGGAGGAGCTGGGCCTGACCGTCCTGCCCCTGTCCTTTATGATGGAGGGGAAGGAATATTTCAACTACCCGGACAACCGGGATATGGACCCCCACATGTTTTATGAGAAGTTGCGCGCCGGTACCTTGGGCACCACCGCCGCCGTCAATGTGGGCACCTTCCAGGAGACGATGACCCCCATCGTGGAGGCGGGCCACGATATCCTGTGCATCAGCTTTTCTTCCGCCCTGTCCACCACCTACCAGTCCGCCTGTATCGCGGCGGAGGAGGTGATGGCCGCCCATCCGGAGTGCAAGATCTCCGTGGTGGACAGCCGGGCCGCCTCCCTGGGCCAGGGCATGCTGGTGTACCTGGCGGTCCGGGAGAAGAACAAGGGCCGCTCTTTGGAGGAGGTCCGGGACTTTGTGGAGGAGCGGAAAGACCACATCGACCACTGGTTCACCGTGGACGATCTGAACCACCTCAAGCGGGGCGGCCGCGTGTCCGCCGCCGCGGCCCTTCTGGGCACCATGCTGCAGATGAAGCCGGTGCTCCATGTGGACGACGAGGGGCGGCTGATCCCCGTCAGCAAAGTCCGGGGCCGCAAGGCGTCCATCAAGGCGCTGCTGGACAAGATGGAGGAGCTGGTGGAGGATCCCTCGGTGGTCTTTATCAGCCACGGCGACTGCGGCGACGAGGCCGAGGCCCTGGGCAAGGCCGTCTGCGAGAGGTTCCCGGTGGAGAAGCTGGTCATCAACTACGTAGGCCCCGTCATCGGCAACCACTCCGGCCCGGGGACCATGGCGCTGTTCTTCCAGGGGAAGAATAAGTAAGTTTTGCCGCCCTGCGGGCGGGACGGGGATGTACTTTTCCCCTGTGGGAAAAGTACCAAAAGCACACAAAGGGGGAGAGGAATTTCGATTTGGCCCAGGCCACCTTCTCTTGGCCTTCGGCCAATTCACCTTGTCCCTCTCCCCCTTTGAACCCCCTCACCTGAAAACAACTCTTCAAGGGGGCTTTGCCCCCTCGGCAGAGGGCCTACCCCCCGTGCAGGCTGACGGGCGCAGCTACTGAATGTCCCAGTCCACGGGCTTTGCTCTTGGGTTTGCCTTTGCATCCAGATATTCCATGTACCGCCAGAGGATCAGGCGGATATAGCCCGATTTTGTCCGGTGGGTCTTCTTCGCCAGTCCCTCTATCCGCTGGTTCATTGCTTCCGGCAGCAATACGCTGACGGAAACTTTTTTTGCCTCCATTACTATCACCTCATTTGTATTTTAGTATAGATTAGTACTAAAGTTAATAGTACACATTTGTACTATGCTAGTCTGTATTTATTCTTATATAAGGTGATTACTATGGACTATCGACGCAGAATGCGCGATCTGAGGGAAGATTCTGACAAAACGCAGAAAGAAATTGCTGAGGTTTTAGGTACATCCCAGACCGTATATGCCCGCTATGAGCGCGGACAAAACGAACTGCCCATCCGGCACCTGCTGACGCTGTGCGAATACTACCATGTATCGGCGGACTATTTGTTAGGGCGTACTGACAGGAGATGAAGGCGCCCCGACGAGGGCCGGGGGAGCATCAAAAGAGGGGGTAATACCCCCTCTTTTGTCGTCGGGAGGGGTGGATCAAAGGAGGGGGACCCCATCGAAAGGTGCCCCCTCCTTTGTGCCCTTTTGGGTACTTTTCCGGCAAAGAAAAAGCACCTCCCCGAAGGGAAAAAGGAACAAAGAGAAAAGCATCTCCCCCAAGGGAAAAAGAAAAGGGAAAAAGCGGCACAATGCCCCGCCGGGGCAGACAGCGCCCCTCTTGTATTTGTGGAAAAACTCGGCTATAATACAGAAAACGGGGAAAAGAGGAGAAACGCCATGAAGTGGCTTGAGATGCATATCGACACCTCCCCGGCGGGGCTGGAGCCGGTGGAGAATATGCTGAACGATCTGGGCATTGACGGCCTTGTGATCGAAGACGAGGCGGATTTCCGCCAGTTCCTGGAGACGAACCGGCAGTACTGGGACTATGTGGACGAGGAGCTGGACCGGTCCATGACGGGGAAGTGCCGCGTCACCTTCTACCTGGAGCAGAGCGATGCGGGCTTTACCAAGGTGGCGGCGGTGCGCATTGCCATGGCGGAGCTGAAAAAGGAGCATCCGGAGTACGCTCCCATGCTCCTGACCATGGACGGCGTTGAGGATGCGGACTGGGAGAACAACTGGAAGCAGTTCTACAAGCCCATGGAGATCGGCCGGCGGCTCATTGTCATCCCCGACTGGGAGCAGGCCGAGGCCCGCGGCCAGGTGGCCCTGCGGCTGAACCCGGGGCTCACCTTCGGTACCGGGAGCCATGCCACCACCCGGCTGTGCCTGACGGCCCTGGAGAAGCGGGTAAAGCCCGGTATGCGTGTGCTGGATCTGGGCTGCGGCAGCGGTATTTTGTCCATCGCGGCCCTGCTGCTGGGAGCGGACGCCGCCTTCGCCTGTGACATCGACGAGAAGGCGGTGGACGTGGCCTATGAGAACGCCGCCCTCAACGGCGTGGGGCGGGACCGGTACACCGTCCGGGCCGGGGACGTGCTGACAGACAGCGGACTGCAAAAAGACATGGGGCGCGGCTACGACATCGTGCTGGCCAATATCGTGGCGGATGTCATCATCGCTCTGGCGGGCGCGGTGCGGCCCCTGATGAAGGAGGGCGGGACGTTCATCTGCTCCGGTATCATCGACGACCGGGCGGAGGAGGTCCGCTCCAGGCTGGAGGAAAACGGCTTTGCCGTGGAGGAGGCGAACCAGTCCGAGGGCTGGTTCAGCTTCGTCTGCCGGTAGGCCGGGGCGCATACAGTAGGAATGAGGTGAGACGATGCGCTATCAGAGGGATTTTACTATCGGCTTGAAGGAGACACGGGATTTTTATCAGATGCTGGTGCTGGGCCGCTGGTGGAAGGGTATCCTGGGCTTCGGCGTGGTGGGCGGCCTGGTGGCCTGGATGTACCTGAACTGGCTGGAGGAAGAGGTGAGCGCGCCGGCACAGGTGCTGATGATCCTGCTTTTCGGCCTGGCGGTCATGGGCGCCGTGGCGCTGGGGATCGTCCTGTCCACCCGCGTAAAGGTCCGCAGCCAGCTCAGGAACTCGGGCCGGGGGAGCTATGTCCAGTCGGTGGAGATCGACGGCTTCGGCGTCCGCGTCGCCGCGGGTGAAAAAAAGGCCAAGGTGGGCTTTGACAAGCTGCTGAAAGTCCGGGAGACGGGCAAAGCCTTCTATATCTTCCTCTCCGCCGCCCAGGCGTGGATCCTGCCCAAGGCCCAGATGGAGGACAGCGCCGCTGAGAGCGAGCAGCTGCGGACCATCTTCCGGACGGTGATGGAGAGCAAGAAGCTAAAGCTGAAAAAATAAAGTCTCCATTCTTTTTCTTGAAAGAAAAAGAATCAAAAAGAACTTTTTGCGCAAAACGCAGTTTTGCGCCGGAAAAAGCAGGCAGCGCGGCGATAAGCCGCGCTGCTTCGCTTTATTGGGTGCGTGGGGAGATATCCCGGCGTGAAACAGCGTTTCACGCCGCAAAGTTGCCTTTGATTCTTTCCTTTTCAAAGGAAAGAATGCCTGCCGGTTACTGGATCGTCAGCTGCGCGGCGGTCCCCAGGCCGCTGCTGTCCAGCAGAATGAACGGGTGGGAGATGGGTTCTCCGTCCGGGCCGGGGACATTGTAGGCGGTGCGCTCCACTGTGCCGTCGGCGAAGCGCTCCTCCACCAGGACCCAGGCGGTTTCCGGCAGGCAGGATATCTCCGGCAGCGCCTCTGCCGGGGCCAGATCCTCGGACTGAAGGAGGGTGTTCGTCCCGTCGAACTGGCTCACCGCCAGTTTCTCCAGCCGGGGGACGGCTTCAACAGACACCTTCACAGAGATGGTGTCCTCGGCAGTCTCGCCGTTTACCGTGGCGGTGTAGGAGGCTGCCTCCGTAAAACTCATGCCGCCGCCCCCGCTGTAGCTGTTGCCGGAGCCGTCCAGGTAGGGGACGCCCTCAGGGGGCTGGTAGACCCGGTAGGCGTGCCAGACGCCGCCGGCGGTGTAGGTGTCCCAATCCGGCCCTGCCCCCGCGGGCGGGCCGAAGTAGATGGTCCCCTCCAATTCATAGCGCTCCCCCTCGTCGGAACTGTTGACGGCAAAAACGCTGTCGGCCATATCCGAACAGCAGCCGTTATAGGCCGAGCCGTCCTCGTTTGTACCGGTGTAGATGAAGAGCGCGTAGCCCTCCAAGCCAGGGAAGACATATTGCCGTGCCGCCTCGTCATATTCAGCCAGCAGCACCTGCCGGGGAATGGAGACGCTGCCGTATTTCCCCGTATCCAGCGTCTCGCTGCCGTACTCCGTCAGGTACGGGTTGTCGGAAAAGCCGTCGTCATAGCCCTGGCTGTACACCATATAGAGGCCAATCAATCGGTCCTCCACCCCGTTTTCCACCTCCGGTTTCGCCAGCTGGCAGCCGGTCAGCGCCAGCAGCAGCCCCGCCAGCAGCAGGGCAGTCACATTACGTCTCATCCTCGTCCTCCAATCTCCCGTCAAAGCGCAGGATATCCCCTACGTCGCAGTCCAGGTAGTAGCAGATCTTGTTGATGGTGTGGAAGCGGACGCCGCTGGCCCTGCCGGAGCGCAGGATGCTGAGGTTGGCCTCCGTGATGCCCACCTTGGCGCACAGCTCTTTGCTGGTCATGTTCCGCTCCTTCAGTACTTCGCTCAAATGCACGGTGATCGCCATGGCATCCACCTCATATGATGGAGTCGTTATCCAGCTTCAGCGCCCGCGCCTGCTGGAACCAGCGGCACAGCAGGAACAGGGCCGCCGTCACCGCCAGGGGAAGCAGATCCAGCTCGATATGGAAGCTGGTGGAGCACAGGATGGGGAAGAGGGGCAGCTGCAGGAGATTCACCGCCAGATTCAGCAGGGCGGTGGCGGTGGCCGCCCGGCGGCAGGCCCGGGCGGTGCGGCCGCAGAGGGCCAGGGACGCCTCCCCGAAGGGGTCCTGGCTGACCTGCAGCACAAGCTGCCCGGCCCAGACCAGGGCCATGGCCCCCAGCAGGCTGGGGATCAGACGAAGCAGGGCCAGCGCGCCCTGGACCGCATTGGTGAGATCGGCGGCTTGGGGCTGGGCGGTGTTGGCCTGGCTGACGGACGCCGACGCGGCCAGCCACTGCGTGGTCAGAGAAGCGGCGGAGGAGAAGGCCAGCAGTACGCCGCAGCCTATGAGCAGGACCCGCCCGGCGGAGGCCAGCCGCGCCATGGGGGCCTCCGCCAGCCCCCGCAGGAACACCAGGATCAGCCAGGCCAGCAGGGTGGAGAGGGCCGCCCACAAGATCGCGGCGGGGAAAAAGGCGCCGGCCGCGCCGGCCAGGGAGGGGTTGACTGCGTAGTAGAGCATGGCAAAGAGCTCCGGCGCCAGCAGCAGCACCAAGTAGTCCTCCCGGCGCTTTCTCCGGCGGCGCAGGGCCAGAAAGCCGGCCGCCGGCAGGACGGACACAAGCAGCACCGCCGCCCAGGCTGCGGCGTTCCCCGCCGAACCGCTCAGGGACAACCTCCGCAGCCAAAGGCCCAGGGCGGCCAGGGGCCGGGCCCCGCTCTGATCCTCCGGCAGCCCTGCCGCCAGCGCCAGCAGAACGCCCGCTGCGGCCGGGGGCAGCGTCCACCGGAGGGAATAGCCTCTCTTCTCCATAAGCGCCTCCAAAATTATTGTTTTACAATAATTGATGTGGAGAGTATAGCAAGAAAATTATTGTTTGTCAATAATTTCTTGGCAAAGTTTTGCAAATATATCTTTATGAACGGTCTGTAAATTTCGAGTGAACGGAGTGTAAATTTGGCGGGATGCTCCTTGACATGTGACAACCTGTCATGTATAGTAGGCGGCAGATTGCCACAGGGAAGGAGGGCAAGCATGCCGACCAGTACGTTTATGAACCTGCCGACCGAGAAACGGGAGAAGATCCTGCGCGCGGCAGTGGCGGAATTTTCCCGCAAGAACTATGGGGAGGCGTCCATCAACCGGATCATTCAGGCGGCGGAGATCCCCCGGGGCAGCTTCTACCAGTATTTCGCCGATAAACAGGACCTGTTCCACTATGTGCTGCGCCACTATGGGGAGGGGCTGGAGCGGGTCGTCCTGGAGAGCCTGGACGCCGTCGGCGGATCGATGCCGGACCTGCCCCTGGCCCTTTTTGACCGGATCGTGGCCAGCTCCCGGGACGGCGGGGAGCAGGTGCGGGACATCCTGGAGATCATGCGCCAGAACGCCGGGATGGACGTCAGGAGTTTTTGGGATTTTCACGCCGTCATGCAGCTGCTCCTGACCCGGATGGACCTCTCGCAATTGTCCATTGCCAATGAGGAGGAGGCCATGGCCCTGATCGATCTGCTGATCGCCGCCGCGGGGCAGGCGTTTATGGCCGTCTGCTGCGGCAAGCTGACGCCGGAGGAGAGCCGCCGGCGCTTATCAAACAAGATCGCGCTTTTGCGGCGCGGCGTGGAAAAACAGGAGGATTCTCAATGCTGAAATTGGATCATATCGTAAAAGTCTATGAGACTGCGGGGGAGAGCGTCACCGCCCTGCGGGGGATCGACCTGAGCTTCCGGGAAAATGAGTTCGTCGCGATCCTGGGCCACTCCGGCTGCGGCAAGACGACGCTTTTGAACATCGTCGGCGGCCTGGACCAGTATACCAGCGGCGACCTTATCATCAACGGCCGCTCCACCAAGGAGTTTAAGGACGAGGACTGGGACACCTACCGCAACCACTCCATCGGATTTGTCTTTCAGAGCTACAACCTGATCCCCCACCAGTCGGTGCTGGCCAATGTGGAGCTGGCCCTGACCCTCTCCGGCGTCAACAAGACCGAGCGCCGCCGCCGGGCCGCCGAGGCCCTGGAAAAGGTGGGCCTGGCCGACCAGATGAAAAAGCGGCCCAACCAGCTCTCCGGCGGCCAGATGCAGCGGGTGGCCATTGCCCGGGCCCTGGTCAACGACCCGGACATCCTGCTGGCCGACGAGCCCACCGGCGCGCTGGACAGCGAAACCAGCGTGCAGGTCATGGACCTCCTCGCGGAGATCGCCAAGGACAAGCTGGTGATCATGGTGACGCACAACCCGGAGCTGGCGGAGCGGTACGCCACCCGGATCGTCCGGCTGAAGGACGGCCAGGTGGTGGACGACACCGCGCCCTTCGACGGCGTGCAGGAGAAGCCCGCCAAAATGAACGTGCATCAGAAGAAGCCCTCCATGTCCTTCTTCACCGCCTTCTCCCTGTCCCTTAACAACCTGATGACCAAGAAGGGACGCACCATCCTCACCTCCTTCGCCGGATCCATCGGCATCATCGGCATCGCGCTGATATTGTCCCTCTCCAGCGGCATCAACACCTATATCGATCAGATCCAGGAGGAGACACTGTCCAGCTATCCCATCACCATCCAGGCGGAGAGCACCGACATGACCTCCATGCTGTCCTCCCTGATGGGGGCCAGACGGGCGGAGGGGGGCGAAGAACCCCGGGAGGAGGGGAAAGTGTACTCCTCCACCGTCATGTTCGACATGGTCAACTCCATGATGAACGCGGAGACCACCACCAACAACCTGGAGGACTTCAAGAAGTATCTGGACGAGGGGGGCGGCGGCATCGCCGATATGGCCACCATCCAGTACAGCTATGACTTTGACTTTGATATCTACACCAAGGACGCCAACGGCACCATTCTCAAAAGCGACATCATGGATCTGATGCAGTCGGCCATGTCCACCATGTACGGCGGCGACTACTCCTCCTATTTTGACTCCATGGGTTCCATGTACGAGGGCATGGACGTGTGGGAGGAGCTGCTGCCGGGCGAGGACGGCGAGCTGATCGCCCAGCAGGTGGAGAACCAGTACGACCTGCTCTACGGCAAGTGGCCGGAGAGCTATGATGAGGTCGTTTTGTTCGTGAACTCCAACAATGAGATCTCCGACCTGATGATGTACGCCCTGGGCTATATCTCCGAGGAGGAGATCAACCAGATGCTGGAAAACATGATGGACGGCGAGGACATCGGCGTGGACAACGACGGCTGGACCTATGAGGAGCTGTGCGGCACCACCTTCAAGCTCATCCTCCCCGCTGAATACTACCAGTACGACGCCGCCACCGGCGGCTATACGGACATGTCCGTCACGGACGCCGGGATGGACTACCTCTTTAATAGTGAGGACGTGGGCGTCCCCCTGAAGGTAGTGGGCGTGGTCCGGCCCAGCGAGGACGCCACCTCCTCCATGGTCAGCGGCGCCATTGGCTACACCAGCGCCCTGACCGCCTACGCCATTGAGACGACGGAGGCGACGGACATCGTGGCGGCCCAGCTGGCCGACCCAGACACCGACGTGATCGCCGGCCTGCCCTTCGCCACGGAGGACGACGTGGAGCCCACCGATGAGGAAAAGGCGGAGGCCGTCACCGAATACCTGTCCACCCTGACCACCACCGAGAAGGCTGCCGCTTACATCGACGTCATGGGCCAGCCCTCCGACGAGTACGTGGACGGCATAGTGGAGCAGCAGATGGCGGACATGACCCGGGAGAGCATCGAGGAGATGATCGTCCAGCAGTACGCCCAGGAGATGGGCGTGGACGGGGACACCGTCCGGTCCTATATCGCGGACATGGACGACGAGACGCTGTTCGCCAGGGTGGAGGAGGCCGTCGCAGAGCAGGTGCGGGAGCAGTATGCCGCCGCTGTGGAGCAGCAAATGAGCGCGCAGACCTCCGACCAGCTCGCCGCCGCCCTGGACATGACCCTGGAGAAGTCCCCCTATGTGGAGGAGTTCACCTCTGCGCAGTATGTCTACCTCTACGACAACTACATGCCCGCCACCAGGTCCGACTCCACCTATGAGGAGAACCTGGACCGCCTGGGGTATGTGGATCTGGATTCTCCCTCCACCATCAGCATCTACGCCACCACTTTCGCGGAAAAGGACGAGATCGCCGACCTCATCACCGCCTATAACGACGGCGTGGACGAGGAGGATGAGATCACCTACACCGACTACGTGGCCCTGCTGATGAGCTCCATCACCGACATCATCAGCGGCATCAGCTACCTGCTCATCGCCTTTGTGTCCATCTCCCTGGTGGTCAGCTCCATCATGATCGGCGTCATCACCCTGATTTCCGTCCAGGAGCGGACCAAGGAGATCGGCATCCTCCGGGCCGTGGGCGCCAGCAAGAGGGACGTCAGCCGGGTGTTCAACGCCGAGACGCTGATCGTGGGCCTGGGGGCCGGCCTTGTGGGCATCGCTATCACGTTGATCCTCATCGTGCCCATCAACGCCATCTTGCTCCACTTCACCGGCATCGAGGGCCTGAAGGCGTCCCTGCCGGTCCAGGGAGCGGTGATCCTGGTGGTCATCAGCGCCCTGCTGACCATCTTCGCGGGCCTGATCCCCTCCCGCGTCGCCGCCAGGAAGGACCCTGTGGTGGCCCTGCGGACAGAGTAAACCCCATCAGAACAGAGAGAAGCCCCGGGCCTTTTGGCCCGGGGCTTGCTGTATGCCATAGCGGATCATGCATCCAACGCAAACGCTCTTTTTCCCGAAAAGTTTTTCGTTGAGCAATAGCAATCAATTCAAATAAATGAGGCATTACCAGGCTGAGGCTATCAAACGGGGACAAGAAGCAGGGTATAGTTTTCTGTTTCGAGCTGAATGGAGTCCACCGTTCCTTTCTGGATGTCCACGGCCAATTCCGCCATGTAGCTGGTGTAGTTACCGTAGTCAAAGTCTACCCTCAGCTTCCAGATTTCTTTGCCGCCTGCCGAAGAAATGATTTCCGATGCGGCGATCTTTTCTGTCCGCAGGCCGCTGAATTGAAAGTCCAGACAACAGCAGGAGAGGTAGCCCAGTTCTGTCCCGCTAAATCCTAACATTGCGGCCTCCGCCTCTAAGGGTCCCCCTGTACTGCCGGCGGACAGGATAGGCGTGGAGGATAGATCGCCCCTGACATAGGTTGCCGCTACGCTGGCGCCATTTGAGAAAAAGATAAAGGGTTCCGCGGTGAACCGGACCACCCGGTTTACCGTAGAGTATTCTGTAGTCATGGATGCGGAAAATGTCTGGCTGACCCCTGTATCCAGGTTCTCCAGCGTACCGGAGTAAGTGCCGCCGGCGGCATAACAGGCATTGAGGACGGCTATGACCGCATTCAGGTTATGGTCCCCGGTATCTGTATCCTGCGGTGGCGCATAGTTCGTGCGGCTGTTGATCCGCAATCCGTTCTCCTCATCCCAAGCATAGTTCCAGCCAAAGGATTCCACTGCAAACTGCCAGGTCAGTGGGAAATACGTAATGTTATTATAGTTGAGAAGAGGCCATGCGGCCTGGTCGTTGTCCACAGGGATGCCGTTGACGACAACATTGTAGTTCACTCGGCTGACCGAAACGGCAGCCCCGTGAGAGGCCCCGCCGGTATCAGCAACATAGGGGGCGTTAACGCCGCTGCGGTCAATGGAGAGGGTCCTGGAGGACCCGTCCCAATCCGTTTCCACACCCAAGAAGCGGCACAGGTGGTATGTCATGGGAAAGTATGTGATATTCCTATACAGCAGCAGAGGGTACTGGGCGGCGCTGTTGTCGATCAACTGCCCGTTTATTGTGACTGGGCCGGAGGCCTTTGCAGCAGTCAGTCCGGCCGCCTGCGCCTGGGAAGACAGGCCCAACAGCAGAGCGACGCTCAGGATGATGGCATATCCGCGAGATAAAAATCCCCTTTTTTTCATGTAAGTAGTCCTCTCATAAAAACGCTGACATAACACGGAAAAACGCAGACGTTCACTTCCGTATAAGGTCGAGTTGCACTGTATGCAATTTTGTATTTTATTGTGTAAATCTAATTGAAATATCTTCCGAGTCCCACTTAGTATAGTTATTAACAACTATGGTGGAGAGTTTTGCCGCAGCTGGGGCCTGTATATATGCTGTACTGGTTCTTGCTGTTCCCCATACATAATATCCGGAAGGAGTATAGAGGTATGCCATACTAAACTTAGAATGCTCTGTCTTTGTTCCAGTTGTTGTGTCTAGGATACCACTAGAATTATCTCAGCCCATTGGACTCACCTTCTTTTTGATTTTCTTAATTTTAAAATACTACAACAAAGATTATTTGTCAATGACAAAAATTAATTAATAATATTTTTTTACATAAACATTGTATGAGGGCCGGTTTTGTACTAAACTGCCAACAAAGATTACCGCTGGGAACAACGGTAAACATAACAGGACCCGCGGCGTTAGCCGCGGGTCCTGTATCTCCCCGGAGCCTCACACCTCCAGCTCCTTCAAAATATCCTTGTTCACGTCGTTGCTGGCCCAGATGGAGCAGCGCCTGTCCAGCTCCAGCGGCCCGCCCTCCAGGGTGGAGACATGACCCCCGGCCTCAGTGACGATGAGGCTGCCGGCGGCGTAGTCCCAGGGGCAGAGGCTGTACTCGAAAAACAGGTCGTAGCGGCCGCAGGCCACATAGCACAGATCCAGGGCCGCCGCCCCCATGCGGCGGAAGTCGCAGCTGCGGCGGAAGAGCTGCTCCGTCAGGCGCATGGTGGGCGCCAGATACTCCCGGCGGTAAATGGCCGTGCCCATGCCGAACACGCCTTGGCTGAGGGGCCGGGCGCTGACATGGATGGCCTTTCCGTTGAGGAAGGCCCCGCCGCCCCGCCGGGCGGAGAACAGCTCGTCCTTGAAGGGGTCATACACCACGCCCAGCTCTACCGCGCCGTCCCTGGCCAGGGCTACGGAGACGGCGCTCTGGTGCAGGCCCCGGACAAAGTTGGTGGTGCCGTCGATGGGGTCCACGATGAAGGCCCAGCCCCGGGTGGGGTCGGCGTTTTCCGTCTCCTCCTCGCCGTAGAAAATGGAGCCGGGGACCAGGGGCGGCAGGTTCTTCTTCAAAAAATCCTCCACCGCCACGTCGTACTCCGTCACCAGGTCGGCGGCGGAGGTCTTCTCGTGGGTGTGGGCGGCAATGTCCCGGGCGGAGAGGACCATGTCCCCCGCCTGGCGGACCAGTGAGATGATTTTTTCCAGCATGTCTTTGTCACTCTTTCCTTTTGCGATTTCAGGGCTCGGCCAGGGACCACGCAAAGTCCTCCCACCTCAGGCGGCTGCCCACGTCCGTGCCCTCGGGCAGCAGGAACATGGCCACCTGGTTCTCCACGCCGCTGTCGGAGAGGAGATAGGCGTAGTCGCCGTTGATGGTCTGGACGGTGTAGCAGACTGGGTCCATATTAAAATTCCTCCTGGAGCTTGATAATATTCTTATAGTAGTCCACGGCGCCGGGGAGACAGTTTGTCTCGATATTTTCGTCCAGGCCGTGCATCCCCTTCATCTGTTCCGGACCGTAGATCACCGGGGAGAAGCGGACGCAGCTGTCGCACACGTCAGTATAGAACCGGCAGTCGGTGGCCCCCGTCACCACATAGGGGCTGGCGGGGAGACCGGGGAACGTCCTCCCTATGGCCGCCTCGGTCAGGCGGAAGGCCCGTCCCCGCAGGTCCAGGCTGGGGGAGGGGTCCATGGCGTTGAGGACTTCCGTCTCCAGCCCGTACTTGGCCGCCAGGTGCTCCAGCACATGGATGCTGTCCCGGGACTTCTGGTGGGGGATGAAGCGGAGGTTGGCCGTGACCCAGGCTTCCTGGGGGATCACGTTGTAGCCCTCGCTGCCCTTCTGCATGGTGAAGCCCACGGTGGTCTGCAGCATGGCGGCCGCCTGGGGGCTGATGGCGGGCAGCACCTTCTTCAGCAGGGGCTTGAACAGCCACAGGTTCCCCAGTACCAGGCGCAGGGGGAAAGCGGCATAGGGGGCCAGGCGGGTGAACATCTCCTCCACCTCAGGGGAGAACTTCACCGTCATGGGGTTCTTTTTTTCCACCCGGGCCACGAATTTCGCCAGGCGGACGATGGGGGTGTTCCTGGGCGGGGCGCTGGCATGGCCGCCGGAGGACCGGGCGGTGAATTTCAGATCGCCCGTCCCCTTTTCATAGACGCCCACCATGGCAAAATTGCCAGGGATGCCGGCGATGGGCTCGGAGATGATCCCGCCGCCCTCGTCGCACAGCATGGCCAGACGCACATTGTGCTCCTTCAGCCAGGAGACGATCTTGGGCGCGCCGTCCCCGCCCACCTCCTCCGTGCAGCTGGAGGAGAGGTACACGTCCACCGGGGGCACATAGCCCTCCTCCAGCAGCTCCTCCACAGCCTGGTAGAAGGCCATGACAGAGCACTTGGTGTCCGCCGCGCCCCGGCCCCAGACCTTCCCGGCGGCGATTTCCCCGCCGAAGGGGTCCCGGCTCCAGCCGGGGCCCGCGCTGACCACGTCCTGGTGGCTCATGAGCATGATGGGGTTTTTGGAGCTTTTGCCCCGCCAGCGCAGCAGCAGGTTCCCGTCCAGGTCGATGACCTGGCAGGCTTCGAACACCCTGGGATACAGCTGCCGGAGTACCTGGTGGAACCGGCGGAATTTTTCCGGATCCGGCGCGTCCCGGTAGGACACCGTCTCGCACCGGACCATGGCGCTGAGCCTCTCCGCGCAGGCCCGCTCCCGCTCCGGGTCCGGGGCGGGGCAGTAGTCCGCGCTCTTCCTGCCCGAGAGCAGGGTGCGAATCACGGCGATCAGAAGCAGCGCCAGCAGCACCAGCAGCAGAAGACCGGCAAGGGGGGCGATCACGCCCGCCAAAAACCGCCACAACCCCTGGAGCGCAAAGTAGAAAAAGCCGCAGCCGGCGATAAATGCCTTGACGATATCACTCATTTTGCCTCAGCCTCCTTTTTTCCGTCCCGCTTCCAGAGCACCCAGGCGATGCCAATGGCCATGGCGCCGCTGGGGATGATGAGGAAGCCCACGCTGCCGATGAGGGAGGGGACGGCCACACACAGCACCGTCATCACCAGCAGCGGAACGGCCACGATCCGGATCCCCTTGCGGAAGTACTGGTAGGCCAGGGCCCCGAAGAGGGCGGGCACTACGTTGTCAAAGGCGGGGGCCAGCACCGGGCTGGACAAGATGGGCTGCAGAGGGATCAGCAGCAGAACACCCAGGGCCACCACGGCGGTGGTGGTCAGTGCGGAGGCGGCGATGGCCAGGGTGGAGACGATCTCGTTTTCCGGCGTGCCCGCCTGGGCGCCGGTGATGTCCCGGGCGTTCATGGCGCAGGGGATCTTCATATTGATGAGGTTTCCGGTAATAAAGGCCAGATAGCTGCCGCCGGCCCCCAGCATGGGGGTGTAAATCAGGAACTCCACCAGGCAGCTGGGGATGTACACCGCCGCCACCTGGATCAGGCCCCGCCAGAAGGCGCCCATGTCGGGCATGGCGTGGAGCACCAGCCCCATGAGGAACGGGAAGCCCAACATCAGCACGATACCGATGGTCAGTCCCAGCCGGCCGTAGGTGTGGGTCCGGGCGTTGTACTGTTCAAAATAGGCGTTCTTATCCATATCAATCCCTCCTTACAGCAGCGCGCCCACCGCCACGGCAACAGCCATAGCGGCCAGCATGCTGCCGGCGATGGAGAAGCTCTCCAGCCAGGCTGCGTGCTTTTTCTCAATAAAATAGGTGAAGACCGCCATAGTAAGGGCGCTGGCGGCCAGCACCACCAGGGGCATGAAATTGCCGGTGGAGGTAAATGTGCCGATGTAGCTGCCCACATAGGCGGCCACCAGGCCGATGAACATGGCCGTCATGGCCGTGTCGCCGAAGCCCCTGCTGCCGCCCGCCTTACCAGGGTTTTTGGGCCGCTGGAGACGGCGCAGGTAGCCCTTGTTGAAGAGGACGGTGAACACCATGGACCAGATGATGCCGGCGCTCATGACCAGGGCGATGGTGGTGTAGGCCGTCAGGGTCATCTCGCTGGCGTTCAGCCCGCTCAGGCCGATGCTGCGGGCGGCGATGTCCGCCACGCTGGTCTCATAGTGGAGAGCGCCGATGACGCTCAGCCGCAGCCAGGGCAGGGGCACTCCCAGGGAGCCGGACAGGGCGATGACCCCCAGCAGGATGCTGACGCTGGGCAGAAGGGTGAAGGTGACGCTGGAGGTGACAGCCCGGCGGAGCTTGGTCCGGTCCATGCCAATGGCCAGCCCGGCCCGCCAGGCCCGGACCAGGAAGAAGATGCTCATGGCGATAACAAACAGGATGATGGCGCCGCTGATCAGGTACAGGGGCCAGCTGCTGAGCTGGGACAGAACAGACATAGCGATCCCTCCTTGTTGTTGTGATGGGAAAAGTGTACCATGCTTTGGAAATATTTACAAGAAATCTTCCAAAAAAGGCTTGACAACGAGAAGAAAGTATAGTATATATTATTTAGGATTTATTCCTAGTTAGGAGCTGGACCATGGCAGATAAACGCAATACACTTCAAAAAGAGATCATCCGCCAGACGCTGTGCGGGATGCATAACCATCCCACCGCGGCCATGGTCTATGAGCAGGTGCACCTCAGCCATCCCACCATCAGCCGCTCCACAGTGTACCGCGTCCTCTCCCAAATGGCGGAGGACGGCGTGATCCAGCGCCTGGGCCTGGCCGGGAGCGACAGCCGGTATGACGGCGATACCAGCCCCCACGGGCACGCCAGGTGCCGCATCTGCGGCGCGGTGGCGGACATTCCGCCGGTGGCGGTGGAGGAGCCCCGGGATACGGGCGGGTTCCTCCTGGAGGACTGCGCGGTGGAATACCGGGGCCTGTGCCCCGCCTGCCGGCTTGCGGCCCAAAGAGATAGCTCCGCCGAAAGGCGTCTATAAAACACAGAAACAACGGGCGCACATTCTGCCCGCTGGAACAATTCAGGAAACAAATTTGAATTAAAAAGGAGATTACTGTTATGAAAAAGTGGGTCTGCCCTGTTTGCGGTTACGTTCATGAAGGCGACACCCCCCCTGAGTTCTGCCCCACCTGCAAGGTCCCCGGCTCCAAGTTCACCGAGCTGAAGGCCGACGCCAAGCTGGCCGCCGAGCACGAGTACGGCGTCTATGCCAAGACCGTGAAGAACAACCCCGACATCAGCGACGAGGACAAGAAGTACATCTTCGATCAGCTCATGGCCAACTTCAACGGCGAGTGCGCCGAGGTCGGCATGTACCTGTGCATGGCCCGTATCGCCCATCGCGAGGGCTATCCCGAGGTCGGCGAGTACTGGCGCCGTGCCGCTCTGGAGGAGGCCGAGCACGCCGCCAAGTTTGCGGAGCTGCTGGGCGAGGATCTGGAGCCCAACATGACCGCCTCCACCAAGAAGAACCTGGCTTGGCGCGTGGACTGCGAGTACGGCGCCACCCAAGGCAAGTTCGACCTGGCCCTGTGCGCCAAGAAGAACGGCCTGGACGCCATCCACGACACCGTCCATGAGATGGCTCGTGACGAGGCCCGCCACGGCAAGGCCCTGGAGGGCTTCCTGAAGAGACTGTTCTGATCCCTTCGGGACTTCCTGCCATTGCGTTGTGATCAAAGCATCAAAGGAGGATCCTTCCCATGAACAGCAAGATCGCGGAGCTGCTCAACCAGCAGGTCAACAAGGAGTTTTACAGCGCCTACCTGTATCTGGACATTGCCAATTACTATGACGACCAGGACCTGGACGGCTATGCCAACTATTATATGATCCAGGCCCAGGAGGAGCGGGACCACGCCCTCCAGTTCATCAAGTATATGCAGAGCAACGACCTGAAGGTGACGCTGGAGGCTGTCGCCAAGCCCGACAAGGTCTTTTCCTCCGTGCTGGACCCCCTGGTCGCCGCCGCCGAGCATGAGCGCTGTGTGACCGCGTCCATCAACGAGATCTATCACGAGGCCAACCAGGCCAAGGACTACCGCACCATGAAGTTTTTGGACTGGTTCGTCAACGAGCAGATGGAGGAGGAGGACAACGCCGACACCATGGTCAGCCGCTACAAGCTCTTCGGGGCCGACCCCAGGGGCCTCTACCTGCTGGACCAGGAGTACGCCGGCCGCGTCTACACCGCCCCTGCCCAGGGGATCTGATCCCAACAGCAGACCTGCCAGCGGCGCTGCCGCTGGCAGGTTTCAGCTTGTCAAAAGGCCTCGCAGAGTTCGCGCCCGCAGGCGCGAATCAAGTGAAATCAATTTTCCCCGGCGACATGTGCGTCGGGGAAAATACTTCCCGGCCTGCAAACGTGCGAGCTGTCCGCTTTTGGCGGACAGCGAGTGCGCTGCAGCAGGCCGCAGCCTACTCAAAAAAGTGGCTGTGCCACTTTTTTGACAGCCTCAGACCTGCCAGCGGCGCTGCCGCTGGCAGGTCTTTTTGCCATTGGCCCATCCCGGCTCATAAAAAAGCGGGATCATTCACATGCTGGGCAGAGGAGATGATCCTGCTCTCCGCGCCCCTTGTCCCGGGGGGAAAAGTGTGCTATCATACAGGGTATCAGACCGGCGTGCGGCAGCGGACGCCGAAACAAAATACGGAGGTACTCTATGCCGAAGGATATGAAGATTCTCAAGAGGGGCGAGATGGACCCGGCCGCCTGCTGGAACACCGCCGATCTCTATCCCACAGACGAGGCGTGGGAGGCCGGGTTCGGGGCCTGCCAGGGGCTGGCCGATGAGGCCGCGGCCTACCGGGGCCGTCTGGGCGAGAGCGCCCAGACCCTCTACGACTACCTGTCCTGGTCCGAGCAGGCAAACCAGCAGGTGGAAAAGCTGTTTGTCTACGCGTTCATCAAAAACGACGAGGACACCGCCAACCCGGTCTACCAGGCCATGAAGGGCCGCTGCTTCAGCTTCGTGGTCCAGCTCAGCAGCGCCGTTGCCTTTGAGGGTCCGGAACTGGTGGCTATCCCCGACGGGGATCTGGAGCGGTTTTACCGGGAGAAGCCGGAACTGGAGAAGTTCCGCCGGTACCTGGACAAGGCCCGGCTGGAGAAGGACCACGTCCTCTCCCCCGCCGAGGAGAACCTGCTGGCCGCGGCCGGCGAGGTGGGCCAGGGGCCGGGCGGCATCTTCAACGCCTTCCACGACGCCGACATGCGCTTCCCCTCCGTGGCAGACAGCCAGGGGAAGGAGTACGCCCTGACCAACGGCTCCTATATCTCCCTCATGGAGAGCGGGGACCGGGTGCTGCGGGAGAACGCCTTCCGGGCCTTCTACGGCGTCTTTAGCGGCAGCCGCAACGCCCTGGCCGCCATGCTCAGCGCGGAGGTGCGCAAGAACATCTTCTTCGCCCGGGCCAGAAAGTACGACAGCGCCCTGGAGAGCGCCCTGGCCCCTGTGGAGGTGCCGGTGTCGGTGTACCACAACCTCATCGAGGCCGTCCACCAGAACATGGACAAGATGTACCGCTACATGGCCCTGCGGAAGAAGGCCATGGGCCTGGACGAGCTGCACATGTACGATATCTACGCCGCCATGCTCCCAGAGTCCGACCAGGAGATCCCCTTCTCCCAGGCCCGGGAGGAGGTGCTGGAGGCCACCGGGGTGCTGGGCGAGGAGTACCGCCAGGTCCTGGAGAGCAGCTTTGACCAGCGGTGGATGGATATCTATGAAAACGAGGGCAAGCGCTCCGGCGCCTACTCCATCGGCAGCCCGGTCCACCCCTTCGTCCTGCTCAACCACAAGGACGACCTCAACAGCGAGTTCACCCTGGCCCACGAGATGGGCCACGCCATGCACTCCTACCTCAGCACGAAGAACCAGCCCCCGGTCTACGCCGAGTACGTCCTCTTCGTGGCGGAGGTGGCCTCCACCTGCAACGAGGCGCTGCTGATGCAGTACCTGCTGAAAAAGACCAGCGACAAGAAGCAGAGGGCGGTGCTCATCAACTATTTCCTGGAGCAGTTCCGCACCACGCTGTACCGCCAGACCATGTTCGCGGAGTTCGAGCTGAAGATCCACCAGCTTGCGGAGGACGGCGAGGCCCTGACCGCCGAGCGCCTGTGCCAGATCTACTACGACCTCAACAGGCTCTACTACGGCGAGGATGTGGTGCTTGACCGGGAGATCGAGATGGAGTGGAGCCGCATCCCCCACTTCTACCGCCGCTTCTACGTCTACCAGTACGCCACCGGCTTTTCCGCCGCCATGGCTCTGTCCAGAAGGATCCTCTCCGGCGGAGAGGAGGCCGTGAAGGACTATTTGAAGTTCCTCTCCGGCGGCTGCTCCACCGACCCCGTCTCCCTGCTGAAGATCGCCGGCGTGGATATGTCCACGCCCCAGCCCGTCAACGACGCGCTGGAGCTGTTCGGCGAGCTGATTGATGAACTGGAGGAGCTGCTGAAGTAATTCTTTTTTGGGCCTGACAGGCCCGGAGCCGGTTTTTGCGGGGCTTCCAGCCCCAGGCCCGGTTTTCCCGGGCCTCCCCGGCCCGGACCCGGGTTGCTTTTTCGCCCCTGCGGGGCGGGGCGCTCTCAACTTTTCTCCCGTGAGAAAAGTTGCAAAAGCACGCTCAGGGGGCGGGGGATTTCGATTTCCCCCGCCCCCGTCTATTGATAGCTATTTTCCTCGCGGCATCGGCCCAGGCCGCCCTCTCTTGGCCTTCGGCCAATTCACCTTGAGCCGCTGCGGCCTACGCTACAATACCCGCAGGGCACCTACAGGCCTCTGGCCTGTTTGCTTAACGCTGCGGGGCCGCCGCCCCCTCTTTGGATACTCCTCCGGCGCAGAGCGGGGGAGCCTTCACCGCTTTGGATACGGCATATCCTCTGGCAGCCCAAGGATATAGTCCGCAGAAACATGATAGTATTCGCACAGCGTCAGAAGGTGATGGATGGGCAATTCGCTCGTTCCCCGCTCATAATGGGAATACATCGTTTGAGATGTGCCAAGAATGGCGGCGATCTGCGCCTGTGTCTTGTCCGAATCCTCCCGCAAGTCTCTTATCCTGTGCCTGTAATCTGCCACCTATATCACCTTCCGTATCGGGATATTTCATGGTAGCATATTAAAAATCTTTACTATTGATCTTATTAAAGATATTTAATATAATGGAGCTGGAGGTGATAGCAATGGAGGCGAAAAAAGTTTCCGTCAGCGTATTGCTGCCGGAAGCGATGAACCAGCGGATAGAGGAGCAGGCGAAAAAGACCCACCGGACAAAATCGGGCTATATCCGCCTGATCCTCTGGCGGTACATGGAATATCTGGATGCAAAGAAAAACCCAAGAGCAAAGCCTGTGGACTGGGACATTCAGTAGCTCCATCCCCCGGCCCCCGCCGGGGGAGCATCCAAAGAGGGGGCTGTGCCCCCTCTTTGGTCGTTTGTGGGCAGGAGGTTCTTAGGAGGGAGGGGAATCGAAACCCCTCCCTCCTAAGCGCCCCTTTGGTTACTTTCCCGGCGAGGGGAAAGTAACATAAAGAAGCCCCCGCCCCGGCAGGGGCAAACAGACAAAAAGGGGAAGAGGGTTAAAGAAGTCTTAAGGATTTCTTCAACCGCCCTGCCTTGTGCGAAAGCCGCCTCCCTGTTATCATAAGCGTACTAGATGAAATAGTACAGTTGGTACGTCTGGAGGTGGCGCCATGCCGATCGTTGTTCTGGTGGGAGGGATCTTGCTCCTGCTGCTGCTCATATTTCTTGCGGCGGTTTTGCTTCGCAGATAGGAGGGGAGACAGTTGCTGACATTGAATTACCGGGATTCCCGGCCCATCTACGGCCAGATCAAGGACGGCCTGCGGAAGCTGATCGTCACCGGGGCGCTGGCGCCCAACGAGAAGCTGCCCTCGGTGCGGGCCATGGCCATGGAGCTGGCGATCAATCCCAATACTATCCAGCGGGCCTACGCGGAGCTGGAGGCGGAGGGGTTCCTCTACACGATCCCCGGCAAGGGGAGCTTTGCCGCCATGGGCGCGGACAGCGCCAGGCTGCGCAGGGAGGAGCTGACGGACAGGCTGCGGGAACTGATCGCGGAGCTGCGCTGCCTGCAGATGACGGACCAAGAGATAATCGCCCTGATCGAGGAGGTGGAGGAGCAATGATCGAAGTAAAAAACGCGGTAAAGACCTTTGACGGGTTTCGGGCCCTGGACGGGGCGGACATCACCGTGCCCGACGGAGGGGTATACGGCCTGGTGGGCCCCAACGGCGCGGGCAAGTCCACAGTGATCCGCCACATCACCGGCATCTACCGCCCCGACAGCGGCCAAGTGCTGGTGGACAGGGAACCGGTCTATGAAAACCCGGGGAAGAAGGCGCTGCTCTCCGCCATCCCTGACGACTGGTACTACTTCCCCTCCGCCACGGTGCGGGACATGATGCGTTTCTACAAGGGATTCTATCCCTCCTTTGATATGGACCGCTATGAGAAGTTCAAAGAGGTGTTCTCCATCGGCGAGAAGTCGGTCATCCGCCGCCTGAGCAAGGGCATGCAGAAGCAGGTGGCCTTCTGGCTGGCCATGTGCTGCCGGCCCCGGTACCTGGTCCTGGACGAGCCGGTGGACGGCCTGGACCCGGTGATGCGGCGGCAGGTGTGGAGCCTGATGATGAGCGACGTCTCGGAGTATGGCACCACGGTGCTGGTGTCCTCCCATAACCTGCGGGAGCTGGAGGACGTGTGCGACCACGTGGGCATCATGAACAAGGGCAGGGTGCTGCTAGAGCGGAGCCTGGCCGACCTGCAGGAGAATATCGTTAAGCTCCAGGCGGTGTGGCGCACGGAGAGCGTGCCGGTCCTGCCCAGGGAGCTGCAGGTGCTGCACACCTCCCATGTGGGCCGCGTGTATACCTACATTGTCCGGGGCAGCGCCGGGGAGATCAAAGAGCGGATGGAGCGGGAGCAGCCGCTGATGATGGAGGCCCTGCCCCTGTCCCTGGAGGAGATCTTCATTTATGAGCTGGGAGGTGAGCAGTATGCAGTCAAAGAGATCATTCTTTAACCGGGCCTTGTTCCGCAAGAACCTGGGCCGGTTCTGGCCGCTGTGGGGCGGGGCGTCCCTGGCGGGGAGCCTGGCGCCGCTGTATCTCCTGCTGAGCCTGCTCAGCAGCCCCCGCTCCGTTCCGGAGCCGGAGGACTTCACCCGGCTGCTCTATATGACCGCCGTGGCCGTGGTCCCCGCCCTCACCCTGTGCTACGCCATCGTGGTGGCCATGGTGGTGTGGAGCTATCTGTACTCCGCCCGGTCCGTGGGGCTGATGCATACCCTGCCCATCGACCGCACGGGGCTGTTCGTGACCAACACCCTGTCGGGGCTGGCCATGATGCTGATCCCCTATGCCATCGTGGGGGGCCTTCTGTGCCTGATCGCCCTGTGCTGGGGGTTCTTCGACCTGATGGCGGTGATGAACACCGTGCTGGCGGTGCTGCTGATGACGGTGCTGTTTTTCGGCTTTGCCACGCTGTGCGCCATGGTCACGGGCCATCTGCTGGCCCTGCCGGCATTCTATTTCCTGCTCAACTTTCTGGCGCCCGCCCTGGACGGGCTTGTCACCGGCTTTGCCCGGGAGTTTTTGCTGGGGGTGCGGGACGACTACTCCGGCGCCGTCACCTTCCTCTCCCCCGTCATGCAGATCTACGACAGCTTCTCCTATGAGTATGAATCTTTCGGCCTGGAGGCGGCGGAGAGCGTGACACGCCTGCACGGGCTGTGGGTGGTGGCTGTCTACGGCCTGGTGGGACTTGTGATGCTGGCCGCGGCCTGGGCGCTGTACCGGGCCAGGAGGAGCGAGAGCGCCGGGGACGTGGTGGCCTTCCGCTGGCTGCGCCCGGTGTTCCGCTACGGCGTGGCACTGCTCTCTGCCCTGACCCTGGGCCGCCTGCTCTATGAGGTGCTCTGGGCCGCCCTGTTCCAGAAGGGGGACTATGCCGATCCGGTCCCCATGGCCGTGTGCATGGCTGTTACCGGGGCGGTGGGCTACTATGCGGCCTCCATGCTGCTGGAGAAGAGCCTGCGGGTGTTCCGGGGCAGCTGGAGGGGCGTGCTGGCGGTGTGCGCCGGGGTCGTGCTCCTCTGCGCCCTGGTCAGCATGGACGTGTTCGGCGTGGAGAGCCGGATCCCGGGGATGGACCAGGTGGAGACGGTGGAGTTCAGCGGGAGCGGCATGGAGTATGTGACCCTCTCCGCCCAGACGGACCAGGAGCTGGTGGAGAAGGTGCTGGCCCTCCACAGGGCCATTGTGGAGGACAGGGACTATATCCGCTCCTATGACAGGAACGCCTCTGCCTGGGCGGAGGAGTCCTTCGGCTGGACATATTTCCAATTCACCTACACCCTGACCGACGGCACCCGCCTGCGCCGGGCCTACAACCTGCCTGTTACCCAGGGCAGGAGCGAGCAGGAGGGCGCCTACGACCGGCTGCTGTATGAACTGTACAGGGACCCCGGGCTGCAGATCAAGCGGGTGGAGATCCCCGCGGGGGGCCAGCTCACCGGTGTCTACCTATACGACTATAACGACGGCACGGAGAGAGAGACGGCCAACGCGGACGCCAACGCGCTGTACAACGCCCTCTTCCAGGACGCCAGGAGCGGGAACATCCGCTTCGACGATCCCGGCTGGTTTGAGATTTTTGACGACGACTCCGCCGCCTACCCGGCAGAGATCGGCTTCGAGTACCGGATCGTCGACAGCTTCGGCGTCAACCACCGGTCCATCTATACCCGGCTGCGGCCCTCCATGACCAACACCCTGACCGCCCTTCTGGACATGGGCTATCTCTCCGAGACGGACCTGGCCTACTGGAACGAGACGCTGCGGGAGGAGTACGGCAAGGATATCCTGATCCCGGAAACGGTGAGCCGCTGACGAAAATTCCCTATTGCCCCCCGGTCGGAAGTGTGGTAGAATCACCTCAGTGTCTGCCGCATCCCGGCGTTCTAGCCGGAGCCGGGGGAGGGAGTGGTGAACCCGCCGGCGGCAGGAGCACGAAAACATACCACCCACGTGTGTGGGTGGTATCTTTTTGCCCTCCCTCCTGCCCGGAAGGGCCTTTGCCGCGCAGGAGGGGGCGGATACCGGCCGGAAAAGGGAAAAAAGAGAAAAAACCATGTATGATTTGCAAAAATTTACTTTACAATAAGAAGCGGCTGTGATATAGTAACCGAGTACGCGATGCCCGGCATCGCGATATGGTTCCCATGCCTCGCGAGCGGCGGCACCTGCCCTCGGCGCAGCATGCGGAGAATTTTCAGAAAGGTGGCACATCACTATGATGCAGAAAGAGCAGAAGACCTCCATTATCGAGGCCAACCGCACCCATCCCACGGACACCGGATCCCCCGAGGTCCAGATCGCGATCCTCACCGAGCGGATCAACCAGCTCACCGAGCACCTGAAGGAGCACACCCACGACAACCACAGCCGCCGTGGCCTGTACAAGATGATCGGTAAGCGCCGCAGCCTTCTGGACTATCTGGCCAAGAAGGACATCGAGCGGTATCGCGCCCTCATCGCCAAGCTGGGTATCCGTAAGTAAGTGAACAGCGCGGGGAGGAAGGCGGACCCTTCTCCCCGCCTTTTCGTATCCCAGCTTCGCCCCGCCTGCGTTCCACAGCACTTGTCAAGCGCGAGCCAATGGGAGCCAATCACCTTTTTAGCAGTTGATCCTGCCGCTGAACGCGCCTTCGGCGGCGCGATCAAGTGCTAAAAGGTGGCTCCCGGACAACAAATGAGAGAAAAGGAGTACGCCATGTCAACCATTATCACCAAAAAGCAGTTCCCCAACTACCGCAAGTACACCATGGATCTGGCCGGCCGCCCGCTGACGCTGGAGGTCGGCAAGCTGGCAGAGCTTGCCAACGCCGCCGTCCTCGTCACCTACGGCGAGACCACCGTGCTGGTCACGGCCACCGCCGCCCCCCGGCCCCGCGACGGCATCGACTTCTTCCCCCTGAGCGTGGACTTTGAGGAGAAGATGTATGCCGTGGGCCGCATCCCCGGCAGCTTTATGCGCCGTGAGGGCCGTCCCGGCGAGAAGGGCATCCTCACCAGCCGGGTCATTGACCGGCCCATCCGCCCCCTGTTCCCCGGCGACTTCCGCAACGACGTGGCCATTATGGCCACCGTCATGAGCGTGGATCCCGACTGTTCCCCTGAGATCGCGGCCCTCATCGGCACCTCCGCCGCCCTGGCAATCTCCGACATCCCCTGGAACGGCCCTGTGGGCGCGCTGAAGGTGGGCTATGTGGACGGGGAGCTGGTGCTCAATCCCACCCATGCGCAGGCGGAAAAGAGCGATCTGGACGTGACCGTGGTCTCCACCGGCAAGAAGGTGGTCATGATCGAGGCCGGCGCCAACGAGATCCCCAACGACACCATGTTCGCGGCCATCCAGCTGGCCCACAACGAGAACCAGAAGCAGGTGGCCCTCATCAACCAGATGGTAGCCGAGATCGGCAAGCCCAAGTTCGACTACCCCCACGCCGACTTCAACCAGGAGCTGTTCGACGACATCGTGGCGAACTTCATGGACGAGGCGAAAGCCGCCATGGACACCGACGACAAGAACGTCCGGGAGGCCCGGTGGAACGCCATGATCGAGCACTGGCACGAGAAGTACCTGGAGCAGTACCCCGACATGGACAAGTACCTGGAGGAGTTCACCTACAAGTTCCAGAAGAAGATCGTCAAGGCCTGGCTCCTGGAGGGCCACCGTGTGGACGGCCGGGCGAAGAACGAGATCCGGCCCCTGGCCGCCGAGGTGGGTGTGCTGCCCCGGGTCCACGGCTCCGGCCTCTTCACCCGCGGTCAGACCCAGGTGCTGTCTGTTTGCACCCTGGATACCCTCTCCGCCGCTCAGAAGCTGGATACCATCTGGCCTGAGACCGAGAAGCGGTATATGCACCACTACAATTTCCCCGGCTACAGCGTGGGCGAGGCCAAGCCCTCCCGCAGTCCCGGCCGCCGGGAGATCGGCCACGGCGCTCTGGCGGAGCGGGCCCTGCTGCCTGTGCTGCCCAGCGTGGAGGAGTTCCCCTACGCCATCCGCGTGGTATCCGAGGTAGTCTCCTCCAACGGCTCCACCTCCCAGGGCTCCATCTGCGGTAGCACCCTGGCCCTGATGGATGCCGGCGTGCCCATCAAGGCCCCTGTGGCCGGCATCTCCTGCGGCCTGATCCAGGACGACGACGGCTCTTTCACCACCTTCATTGATATCCAGGGCGTGGAGGACTTCCACGGCGAGATGGACTTCAAGGTGGGCGGCACCAAGAAGGGCATCACCGCCATTCAGATGGATCTGAAGAACGACGGCCTGACCATGGAGATCATCAAGAACGCCCTGGACATCACCTATGACGCCCGGTGTGAGATCCTGGATCAGATCATGCTGCCCTGCATCGCCGAGCCCAGGCCCGAGGTCAGCAAGTGGGCGCCCAAGATGATCACCATGCACATCGACCCTGACAACATCCGGGACGTCATCGGCAAGGGCGGCAGCGTCATCCAGAAGATCGTGGCCGATACCGGCGCCA
>CABKMV010000026.1 GCA_902373635.1 uncultured Oscillospiraceae bacterium | reverse complement strand
GAGCTCGAGGGGGCACAGCCCTCCTCGAATTGGATCAAATGCCCCGCAACGCCTTTCCGGCAAAAACGAGGATTCTACGAAGACGCCAAAGTTTTCCACAAAAATTTATAAAAAACAGAGAAAAAGTGCTTGACAATTACCACGGCATACAGTATGATAATTAAGCTTGCGTCGGGCGCACCATGCCTGGGGACCCGCGGCAAGTACTGCGATGATGCGGGAGATTGCGGCGAGAGCCGGTAACTTCCGCGGAGTATGTCCGATAATCGGGCGGCTGAGAATGTCCTTTTCGCGGCGTAGATCGCCGTGCCATGGACAAGTACCGGCCTTTTTGCGCCGGTATTTTCTATGAGCTGGAATGATACGCACGGATAGGCGGAAAGAACTTCTCGCCGTACAGAGTAAGGAACATCGACAACTACTTTGTACAAAATTATGGAGGAACAAGCAATGGCAAAAGAAATGATCCGCATCCGCCTGAAGGCTTATGACCACCAGGTCATCGATCAGTCCGCCGAGAAGATCGTGGAGACCGCCAAGCGCACCGGCGCCACCGTCTCCGGTCCCATCCCCCTGCCCACCAAGAAGGAGGTCGTCACCATCCTGCGGGCCGTCCACAAGTACAAGGACAGCCGCGAGCAGTTTGAGCGCCGCACCCACAAGCGCCTGATCGACATCACCAACTCCACCCCCAAGACCGTGGAGGCCCTGATGAGCCTGGAGCTGCCCGCCGGCGTGGAGATCGAGATCAAGCTGTAAGATACGCAGCGAGCCTCGCAGAGTTTTGCCGCCCGAGGGCGATGAAATCAAGTGAGACCGTTTTTCCGGCGGCGTATACGTCGGAAAAACACACGGCAGTTTGCTGGCGTGCGGGCGAAGCGAGCGCGCAGGGCAAACTGAAACCCCGCTCAAAAAAGTGACTGCACTTTTTTGATTAACTTTGTTACCCATCGGTCCGCCGACTTGCGTGAGGCGGACGGGGTCATGTCGCCGCAGCAATGGCGAAGCGCCGGGCCAATGCAGCGCCGCTATCTGCGCCGACCAATAACCTTATATAAAGGAGAACTACCAATGGAGAAAGCTATCATCGGTAAGAAAGTCGGCATGAGCCAGATTTTCGACACCGACGGCAAGGTGATCCCGGTCACTGTGATCGAGGCCGGCCCCTGTGTCGTGGTGCAGAAGAAGACCGCCGAGAAGGACGGTTACGAGGCTGTGCAGCTGGGCTTTGAGGACGTCCCCGAGCGCAAGCTGACCAAGCCTGAGCAGGGCCACCTGGCCAAGGCCGGCGTGTCCCCCAAGAAGCATCTGAAGGAGTTCCAGCTGCAGAAGGCCGCTGAGATGAACGTGGGCGACGTGGTCAAGGCCGACACCTTCGCGGTGGGCGACCATGTGGACGTCACCGGCGTCAGCAAGGGCCACGGCTACGCCGGCGTCATCAAGCGCCACGGCGCCAGCCGCCTGAAGGAGACCCACGGTACCGGCCCCGTCCACCGGCACGCCGGTTCCATGGGTTCGGGCACCGATCCCAGCCGGATCTTCAAGGGCAAGATCGGCGCCGGCCACATGGGCGTTGACCAGGTCACGATCATGAACCTGGACGTGGTCAAGGTGGACGCCGAGCTGAATATGATCGTTGTCCGCGGCGCTGTCCCCGGCCCCAAGGGCGGCCTTGTGACCATCCGCAGCACCGCCAAGACCATCATCGAGAAGAAGGGCGAGGCCGCTGGCATCAGCAGCAATCCCCAGAAGGCTTCCGCCCGTGTCAATCCCCAGAAGGCCTCTGCGCGTAATAAATAAGGGAAAGGAGAGTGCTGAAAATGTCTATGATCAAAGTTTTGAACATGGCCGGCAACCAGGTCGGCGAAGTGGAACTGAATGCCGCTATCTTTGGCATCGAGCCCAATATGCACGTTGTGCATGAAGTGGTGAAAAATCACCTGGCCAACTGCAGACAGGGCACCCAGAGTGCTCTCACCCGCGCCGAGGTTTCCGGCGGCGGCAAGAAGCCCTGGCGTCAGAAGGGCACCGGCCACGCCCGTCAGGGCAGCACCCGCGCCCCCCAGTGGACCCACGGCGGCATCGTGTTCGCCCCCAAGCCCCGCAGCTACAGCTATGTGGTCAACAAGAAGGTGCGCCGCCTGGCGCTGAAGTCCGTCCTGTCCGCCAAGGCCAGCGAGGGCAGCGTCATCGTGGTGGATTCCATCGCGATGGACGGCATCAAGACCAAGAGCTTCCGCGGCTTCCTGGACGCTGTGAAGTGCGACGGCAAGGCTGTCGTCATTACCCCCGAGGTCAACGAGAATGTGGTCAAGAGCGCCCGCAATATCCCCGGCGTCCTGACGACCACCGCCAAGATGCTCAGCGTCTATGATATCCTGAACGCCAAGTATCTGGTGATCGACCAGGCTGCCCTCGCCACTATCGAGGAGGTGTACGCATAATGATCGCTTACGATGTCATCATCCGCCCCATCATCACTGAGCGCTCCATGAACAGTGTTGCTGAGAAGAAGTATGTGTTCGAAGTCGCCCCCAGCGCCGGAAAGATCGAGATCAAGAAGGCTGTCGAGGAGATCTTCGGCGTCAAGGTCGCCAAGGTCAACACCATGAACGTCCCCGGCAAAGCCAAGCGCATGGGCGCCGCCCGTCCCGGCCGCACCAAGGACTGGAAGAAGGCCATCGTCCAGCTGACCGAGGATTCCAAGACCATCGAGATCTTCGAGGGTATGGTGTAAGGAGGAGAGTGAACCATGTCTATTAAATCTTATAAGCCGACTACCCCTTCCCGTCGGCATATGACCGTCTCCGGCTTTGACGGCGTGGACAAGAAGGCCAAGCCTGAAGCCAGCCTGACCGAGGTCCTGAAGAAGAGCGCCGGCCGCAACAGCTACGGCCGCATCACCGTCCGCCACCGGGGCGGCGGCAACAAGCGCAAGTACCGCGTCATCGACTTCAAGCGCGACAAGATGGACATGCCCGCCACCGTCCTGCGCCTGGAGTACGACCCCAACCGCAGCGCCAACATCGCGCTGGTGGAGTACGAGGACGGCGAGCGCCGCTACATCCTGGCCCCTCTGGGCCTGGCCGCCGGCGACAAGGTCCTCTCCTCCGCCGCTGCCGACATCAAGCCCGGCAACGCGCTGCCCATCGCCAACATCCCTGTTGGTACCGTGATCCACAACATCGAGATGCACCCCGGCAAGGGCGGCCAGCTGGTCCGTTCCGCCGGCGCCGCGGCCCAGCTGATGGCCAAGGAGGGCGATGACGCCCAGATCCGTATGCCCTCCGGCGAGGTCCGCATCGTCCGCACTAACTGCCTGGCCACCATCGGCCAGGTGGGCAACCTGGATCATGAGAACGTCCAGATCGGCAAGGCCGGCCGCAAGCGTCACATGGGTTGGCGTCCCACCGTCCGCGGCAGCGTCATGAACCCCTGCGACCACCCCCACGGCGGCGGCGAGGGCAAGAGCCCTGTGGGCCGTCCCGGCCCTGTCACCCCCTGGGGTAAGCCCGCTCTGGGTTACAAGACCCGCAAGACCAAGAACCCGACTGACAAGTTCATTGTCAAGCGTCGGAATGTGAAGTAAGGAGGCAAGAGAATATGAGCAGATCTGTGAAAAAAGGCCCGTATGTTGCCCCTGAGCTTCTCAAGCGGGTCAATGAGATGAACGAGAAGGGCGAGAAGAAGGTCCTGAAGACCTGGAGCCGCAGCTCCACCATCTATCCCGCCTTTGTGGGCCACACCATCGCCGTCCACGACGGCCGCAAGCATGTGCCCGTCTATATCCAGGAGGATATGGTGGGCCACAAGCTGGGTGAGTTTGCCCCCACCCGCACCTTCCGCGGTCATACCAAGGGCAAGTAATTGAAGGAGGATGCAGAATAAAATGGAAGCAAAAGCTTATTTGAAATATCTCCGCATCTCTCCCCGCAAGGTCCAGATCGTCGCCGATCTGATCCGCGGCAAGGATGTGGGTACCGCCATGGCCATCCTCATGCAGACCCCCAAGGCTGCCTCTGAGCCGATGATCAAGCTCCTCAAGAGCGCCGTGGCCAACGCCGAGAACAACTTCAACATGGATGTGGAGAAGCTCTATGTGTCCCAGGTGTTCGCCGCCCCCGGCCCCATCCTCAAGAGAGTGATGCCCCGGGCTCAGGGCCGCGCCTATCGGATCAACAAGAGAACTTCTCACGTGACCCTGGCGGTCGCGGAAAAGGCTTAAGGGAGGAGACAGTTTTATGGGACAGAAAGTTAATCCCCACGGCATGCGCGTGGGCGTCATCAAGGACTGGGATTCCCGTTGGTATGCCAGCAATGAGAAGGTCGGCGATCTGCTTGTCGAGGACAAGAAGATCCGCGACTATCTGAAGAAGAAGCTCTACAACGCCCAGGTGCCCAAGATCGAGATCGAGCGCTCCAACGGCGGCGTCACCGTCTTCCTGCACTGCGCCCGTCCCGGCATGGTCATCGGCAAGGGCGGCGAGCTCATCGAGCAGTACCGCCAGGAAGTGGAGAAGATGATCGGCAAGCCCACCCGGCTGAACATCGTCGAGGTCCGCAACCCCGATATGAACGCCCAGCTGGTTGCCGAGAACATTGCCCAGCAGCTGGAGAAGCGTATCTCCCACCGCCGGGCCATGAAGAACGCCATGGGCCGCGCCATGCGCGCCGGCGCCAAGGGCATCAAGTGCTGCTGCTCCGGTCGTCTCGGCGGCCGCGAGATCGCTGGCGTTGAGCACTATCACGAGGGCACCATCCCCCTGCAGACCATCCGCGCCGACATCGAGTACGGCTTCGCGGAGGCTGCCACCACCTTCGGCCGCATCGGCGTGAAGGTGTGGATCTACAAGGGCGAGGTCCTCAGCACCAAGCTGCGCACCACCCCCCGCACCATCGACACCTCCAAGCCCTACGAGGAGCGCCGTGAGCGCCGTCCCCGCCGTGACGGCGACCGCCGCCAGGGCGGCTTCAACCGCGACAACAACCGCGGCTTCAATCGCAGCAATGACAACCGCGGCCCCCGCCGCGACGGCCAGGGCAGCTTCAACCGCGACAACCGCGGTCCCCGCCCTGAGAAGAAAGAAGGAGGCGCGCAGTAATGCTTCTGCCCAAGAGAGTCAAGTACCGCAGAGTTCACCGTGGCCGCCTCACCGGCAAGGCTATGAGAGGCAACACCATCACCTACGGTGAGTTCGGCCTGGTAGCCACCGAGCCCGCGTGGATCACCAGCAATCAGATCGAGGCCGCCCGTATTGCCATGACCCGCTACACCAAGCGCGGCGGCCAGGTGTGGATCAAGATTTTCCCCGACAAGCCCGTCACCGAGAAGCCTGCCGAGACCCGCATGGGTTCCGGTAAAGGTTCCCCCGAGTACTGGGTCTCCGTCGTCAAGCCCGGCCGCGTCATGTTTGAGATCGCCGGCGTTCCCGAAGAGACCGCGCGCGAGGCGCTGCGCCTGGCCAGCCACAAGCTGCCCATCAAGTGCAAGATCGTCAAGCGCGAGGAGCTGGAAGTTCAGGAAGTAGGTGAATAAGATGAAGGCAAGTGAAATCCGTAAGATGAGCGAGAGTGAGCTGAACGAGAAGCTCGTCAGCCTGAAGAAGGACCTGTTCTTCCTGCGTATGCAGCACGCCACCAATCAGCTGGACAACCCCGTGAAGATCGCTGAGGTCAAGCGTGACATTGCCCGAGTCAAGACCATTATTCGCGAGCAGCAGACCGCTGCCGCTAAGTAAGAGAAGGAGGTAAATCGAAATGAGTGAAGCGAGAATTTCCTCCCGTAAGACTAGGGTTGGTAAGGTCGTATCCGACAAGATGGATAAGACCGTCGTCGTCGCCATCGAGGACCGCGTGGCCCATCCTCTGTATAAGAAGATCGTCGGCCGCACCTATAAGCTGAAGGCCCATGATGAGAATAACACCTGCGGCGTCGGCGACAAGGTCAAGGTCATGGAGACCCGCCCTCTCAGCAAGGACAAGAGATGGCGCGTGGTCGAGATCATTGAGAAGGCTAAGTAAGGGGGGTGCCGATAGATGATTCAACAGGAAAGTTTTCTGAAGGTCGCTGACAATACCGGCGCCAAGGAAATCAAGTGCATCCGTGTTCTGGGCGGCTCCAAGCGGAAGTACGGCAACATCGGCGATGTGATCGTCGCCTCTGTCCGTAAGTCCACCCCCGGCGGCACGGTGAAGAAGGGCGAAGTGGTCAAGGCCGTTATCGTCCGCAGCGCCAAGGGCGTTCGCCGCGCGGACGGCACCTATGTCCGCTTTGACGACAACGCTGCCGTTCTCATCAAGGACGACAAGAACCCCAGAGGCACCCGCATCTTTGGGCCTGTCGCCCGTGAGCTGCGCGACAAGGATTATATGAAGATCCTGTCCCTGGCTCCCGAAGTCGTGTAAGGAGGAGCAGAGCAATGGCTATGAATGTGAAAAAGGGCGACACTGTGGTCGTCCTGTCCGGCAAGGACAAGGGCAAGCAGGGCAAGGTGCAGGGCACCATCCCCAGCGAGTCCAAGGTCGTGGTGGAGGGCGTCAACATCGTCACCTGCCACACCAAGCCCCGCCGCCAGGGTGAAGAGGGCGGCATCGTCAAGCGCGAGGCTCCCCTGTATGCCAGCAAGGTGCAGGTCGTCTGCCCCAAGTGCGGCAAGGGCACCCGTGTGGCCCACAAGATCGCTGACGGCAAAAAGAGCCGCGTCTGCAAGCGCTGCGGCGCCGAGCTGTAAGAAAGGAGTAGGAATAAGCTATGCCGACTTTAAAGACTAAGTACACCGAAGAAGTCGCTCCTGCTCTGATGAAGAAGTTCGAGTACAAGAGCGTCATGCAGATCCCCAAGCTGGACAAGGTCGTCGTCAACGTGGGCTGCGGCGAGGCCCGCGACAACGCCAAGGTGCTGGAGTCCGTCGTCCGCGACCTGACCACCATCACCGGCCAGAAGGCCATCATCACCATCGCCAAGAAATCCGTGGCCAACTTCAAGGTCCGCGAGGGCATGCCCGTGGGCGCCAAGGTCACTCTGCGGGGCGACAAGATGTGGGAGTTCCTGGACCGCCTGTTCAACGTGGCCCTGCCCCGCGTCCGTGATTTCCAGGGCATCAACCCCAACTCCTTCGACGGCCGCGGCAACTATGCCCTGGGCATCAAGGAGCAGCTGATCTTCCCCGAGATCGAGTACGACAAGATCGACAAGATCCGCGGCATGGACATCATCATCTGCACCACCGCTGAGACCGACGAAGAGGCCAAGGCTCTGCTGGAGCTGGTTGGCGCCCCCTTCGAGCGCTGATTGGGAGGATTAAAAAATGGCAAAGAAGTCTATGATTCTGAAGCAGCAGGCCGAGCCTAAGTTCTCCACCCGCAAGTACAACCGCTGCAAGATCTGCGGCCGCCCCCACGCCTACCTGCGTGACTATGGCGTCTGCCGTATCTGCTTCCGCGAGCTGGCGTACAAGGGCGAGATCCCCGGCGTGCGCAAGGCGTCCTGGTAACATTCCCGTCATGGAGCGCTGCGGCGGCCTGCCCTGTCTGCGGCATCGCCCGCTTCGCCGCGCCGGATGAAACATGTTCCACGGGCTGCGGCCGCCCCTGGCCGGCCGCAATCAACAAGCACTGAAAGGCGGCAGCCTTTGGTGATAAGGATGGCGAAAGGTCACTGTGAATTACGCGGCACGCCGCTCCAAATTCGCAGTGATACCTCGCCACCTCAACAGCGTAAGCTGTAACTTCAAATGAGGAGGATTTATCCATGCACATCACCGATCCCATTGCGGATATGCTCACCCGCATCCGCAACGCGAACAACGCAAAGCATGAGACCGTCGACGTCCCCGCTTCCAACATGAAGAAGTCCATCGCACAGATCCTGTTGGACGAGGGCTATATCAAGAGCTTCCAGCTCATTGACGACGGCACCCAGGGGATCATCCGCATCACCCTGAAGTACAACGCTGGCAAGGAGAAGGTCATTTCCGGCCTGCGCCGCGTCAGCAAGCCCGGCCTCCGCGTCTACGCCGGCGCAGACGAGCTGCCCCGCGTGCTCCGCGGCCTGGGTATCGCTATCATTTCCACGTCCAAGGGCGTCATGACCGACAAGGCTGCTCGCGCTGCCCATGTCGGCGGTGAAGTCCTGGCATTCGTTTGGTAAGGAGGGTATTTGACATGAGCAGAATTGGCAGAATGCCCATTACCATCCCCGCCGGCGTTGAGGTCAACGTCGCCGAGGGTAATGTTGTTACCGTGAAGGGGCC
Source organism: uncultured Oscillospiraceae bacterium (assembly GCA_902373635.1). Taxonomy (GTDB): domain Bacteria; phylum Bacillota; class Clostridia; order Oscillospirales; family Oscillospiraceae; genus Pelethomonas. The sequence goes on along the minus strand of CABKMV010000026.1, from coordinate 23,114 downwards.
CAAGGGCACCCTGACCCAGAAGCTCCATCCCGATATGACGATCGAGGTCAACGGCACGGAAGTTACCGTGAAGCGCCCCTCCGACGACAAGGCGCACCGCAGCCTCCATGGCCTCACCCGCAGCCTGCTGCACAACATGGTGGTCGGCGTCAACGAGACCTACAAGAAGGAGCTGGAGATCAACGGCGTCGGCTATCGTGCCGTCAAGGAGGGGAAAAACCTGGTCATGAACCTGGGTTACTCCCACCAGGTCACGGTCCCCGAGGTGGACGGCATCACCATCGAGGTTCCCGCCCCCAACAAGATCGTCATCATTGGCTGCGACAAGCAGCAGGTCGGTCAGTTCGCCGCCGAGGTCCGCGAGAAGCGTCCTCCCGAGCCTTATAAGGGCAAGGGCATCAAGTATGTCGACGAGGTCATCCGCCGCAAGGTCGGTAAGACCGGTGCGAAGAAGTAAGGAGGCGTGCTGAAACATGATTAAAAGACCTAACACCAACGCTCAGCGCCTGAAGAGACACAAGCGCGTCCGCGCCAAGATCTCCGGCACTCCCGAGTGCCCCCGTCTGAACGTGTTCCGCAGTGAGAAGAATATCTATGCCCAGGTGATCGACGACGTCAACGGCGTCACCCTGTGCTCCGCTTCCTCCCTGAAGCTCGAGGGCAACGGCGGCAACAAGGCCGCGGCCCGCGAGGTCGGCAAGGCTGTGGCTGCCGCCGCTCTGGCCAAGGGTATCGAGGTGGTCGTTTTTGACCGCGGCGGATACCTGTACCACGGCCGCGTGGCCGAGCTGGCTGAGGGCGCCCGCGAAGGCGGCCTGAAATTCTAAGGGAGGAGGAAGACAAAATGGCTAATAGATTTGAAAAAGCTCCCAGTGAGTATATTGAGAAAGTTGTCCACCTCAACCGGGTTTCCAAGACCGTCAAGGGCGGCCGCGTGATGAAGTTCTCCGCGCTCATGGTCGTGGGCGACGGCAAGGGCAAGGTGGGCTTCGGCCTGGGCAAGGCCGCCGAGGTCCCCGAGGCGATCCGCAAGGGCCTGGAGGACGCCAAGAAGAACATGGTCAATGTGACTGTGTCCGGCACCACCATTCCCCATGAGGTGATCGGCGAGTTCGGCGCCGGCCGGGTCATGCTCAAGCCCGCCGCTCCCGGTACTGGTATCATCGCCGGAGGTCCCGTCCGTGCCGTCATGGAGGCGGCCGGCATCAAGGACATCCGCGCCAAGTGCCTGCGTTCCAACAATCCCCAGAACGTGGTCTCCGCTACCTTCGAGGGCCTTAAGAGCCTGCGCAGCCCCGAGGAAGTGGCCCGCATCCGCGGCAAGAACGTAGAAGAAATCGTTGGTTAAGGAGGGGTCGTGACATGGCAAATCTGAACATCAAGCTCGTCAAGAGCCTCAACGGCAGATTGGATAAGCACATCGCCACTGCCAACTCCCTGGGCCTGCGCAAGATCGGTGATTCCACCGTGCAGCCCGACAATGCACAGACACGCGGCAAGATCGCCAAGATCGGCTATCTGCTCAGCGTGGAAGAGACCAAGTAAGGAGGTACCGGAAAATGAATCTGCATGAACTGTCCCCCGCCGCCGGCTCCACCCATGTGGGTAAGCGCAAGGGCCGTGGCGCCGGTACCGGCAACGGCAAGACCGCCGGCCGCGGTCACAAGGGCCAGAAGGCCCGCAGCGGCGGCGGCGTCCGCGTCGGCTTCGAGGGCGGCCAGATGCCTCTGGCCCGCCGGGTCCCCAAGAGGGGTTTCAACAACATCTTTGCCAAGCCCCTGGAGATCATCAATCTCAGCGCCCTGAACGCCTTTGAGGACGGCGACACCGTCACCGCCGAGGCCCTGCTGGCCAAGGGGATCCTCAGCAAGTGCCAGTATGGCTACAAGGTCCTGGGCAATGGGACCGTTACCAAGAAGGTAACAGTGGAGGCTTCCGCATTCTCCAAGTCCGCTAAGGAAGCGATTGAAGCGGCTGGTGGGAAGGCGGAGGTGAAGTAACATGATCCAAACAGTACGCAAGGCGTGGGGTATCCCCGAGCTGCGGAAGAAGATCTTATTTACTTTACTCATCCTTGTTATCTACCGGATCGGCAGCGCCATTGTTGTCCCCTATGTGGATACCGACCTGCTGGGCAGCTACCTCGGCAGCGTTGGCACCACCATCCTGGGGCTGTACAACGTGATGAGCGGCGGCGCTTTCGCCCAGGCGACGGTGTTTGCCCTCGGTATTCAGCCCTATATCAACAGCTCCATCATCATCCAGCTGCTGACCATCGCCATTCCCGCTCTGGAGCGGCTGTCCAAGGACGGCGGCGAGGAGGGGAAGCGGAAGATCCAGTCCATCACCCGTTATACCACCGTGGGCCTCGCCCTGCTGCAGGCCCTGGGCTACTACTGGATCCTGAAGACCGGATACAGCGGGCGGTCCATGCTGACCGACACCGGTATCTGGGCCGCGCTGGTGATCATCGTCTCCTTTGTGGCAGGCTCCAGCTTCCTGATGTGGCTGGGCGAGCAGTGCAATGAGTTCGGTATCGGCAACGGTATCTCCATGATCCTGTTCGCCGGCATCATCTCCCGCGTGCCTGCCATGGTGAGCACCCTGGCCAGCAGCATCCGCGCCGGCCTGGGCTGGTACTGGATCCCCATCATCCTGGTGGGCATCCTGCTGCTGATCGTCCTGATCGTCTTCGTCAATGACGCCGAGCGCCGCATCCCTGTGCAGTATGCCAAGCGTCAGGTGGGCCGGAAGATGTACGGCGGTCAGTCCAGCAATCTGCCTATGAAGGTGAATATGTCCGGCGTTCTGCCCATCATCTTCGCCCAGTCCATCGCATCTATCCCCGCCACCATCGGCGCGTTCCTGCCCGCTCCCGCGGAGGGAAGCTTCTGGGCCGGTGTGCTGAATGCCATTGATACCCAGTCTGTGGCTTATATGATCATCTACTTCCTTCTGATCATCGGCTTCAGCTATTTCTATGCGACCATCCAGTTCAACCCCGTTGAGATCTCCAACAACCTCAAGCGCAACGGCGGCTTCATCCCCGGTTTCCGTCCGGGCAAGCCCACCAGCGACTTCATTGCCAAGGTGCTCAGCAAGATCACCCTCTTTGGCGCGATCTACCTGGGCGTTGTGGCCATTGTGCCGATCATTTTCGGCAAGTTCGCTCCCGTGAATATTGGTATCGGCGGCACCTCCGTCATCATCGTGGTGGGCGTCGCGCTGGAAACCGTCCAGGCCCTGGAGTCCCAGATGCTGATGCGTCAGTACAAGGGCTTCCTGGAGTAAGGAGAGTTTGGTATGAATCTGATTTTGTTAGGCGCTCCCGGTGCCGGAAAGGGCACCCAGGCGGAGATCCTGTGCAAGAAGCTTGGGATCCCCTCCATTTCCACCGGCAACATCCTGCGTGCTGCCATCAAGGATGGCACTCCTACCGGTATGAAGGCCAAGAGCTATATCGATGCCGGAGCGTTGGTGCCTGATGAAGTCATCATCGGGATCGTGAACGAGCGTCTCAGCCAGGACGACTGTAAGGGCGGCTACATCCTTGACGGTGTGCCCCGTACCATCGCCCAGGCCGAGGCGCTGGAGAAGGCTGGCGTCCAATTCGACGCCGTCGTCTCACTGGAGATTTCCGAGGATGAGATCCTGCGCCGCATGACGGGCCGCCGCGTGTGCGAGGCCTGCGGCTCTAGCTACAATGTCGTGGCGATCCCCCCCCGGGTGGAGGGCATCTGCGACAACTGCGGCGGCAAACTGATCCAGCGGAAGGATGATACGCCTGAGACCATCCGTGAGCGTCTCAAGGTCTATCATAAGGAGACAGAGCCCCTGGTGGATTTCTACGCCGCCCGCGGCCTGCTCAAACCTGTGGCGTCCGCCGACTCCAAGGAGGCCACCACAGAGCGGATCCTGGAGGCTTTGGGGATCGGCAAATGATTACTCTGAAATCCAGCCACGAGATCCAATTGATGCGTCAGGCGGGGAAAATTACCGCGGCAGCTCGTGCTTTGGCAGGAGAAATGGTAGCCCCTGGCGTAACAACCCACGAAATTGACAAAGCAGTACACCGTTTTATCAAGTTGCAGGGCGCCGTGCCCTCTTTCCTGAATTACCAGGGCTATCCGGCCAGCGTGTGCATCTCGGTGAACGACGAGGTCATCCATGGGATCCCGGGCAACCGGGTCCTGAAGGAGGGCGACATCGTCTCCGTGGATGTGGGCGCCTATAAGGATGGATTCCACGGCGACTGCGCGGCCACCTACGCCTGCGGGCGGATCTCCGAGGAGGCCCAGCGCCTGATCGATGTGACCAGGCAGAGCTTCTTCGAGGGCCTCAAGTACGCCCGGGAGGGCTACCGCCTGCCGGATCTCTCCGGCGCCATCCAGCGCTATGTGGAATCCAACGGGTTCTCTATCGTCCGGGAGTATGTCGGCCATGGGATCGGCACCCAGATGCATGAGGCGCCTGAGGTCCCCAACTACGTGGATCCGCGGATGGGGCGGCCCCGCTTCCTGCGGGGGATGACCATCGCCGTGGAGCCCATGGTGAACGCAGGCAGGGCAGGCGTCATGGTAATGCCCGACGGCTGGACGGTGAAAACCGCCGACGGACGGCTGTCTGCGCACTATGAAAACACCATTCTGATTACTGACGGGGAACCGGAGCTTCTGACGGACCCTGATGCGAAAGCGGAGTAATTGGCTATGGACATTGCGCGATCAGACATTGTAAAATCTACTGCCGGCAGGGACAAGGGAAAGTACTTCTTCGTCCTCGGGGTGGAGGAGGACTTCCTCCTGCTGGCGGACGGCAAGACCCGGAAGCTGGAAGCGCCCAAACGGAAAAAGCGCAAGCACGTCCAGTTTGCAGCCCGCTGTGACTGCCGGGCAGCCGAAAAGATCAGAAGCGAAGAGAGAATCACGAACAGTGAACTTCGCAGAGCCCTCGCCGCATTCGGCGGGGAAGGTAATCCAGACCAGGAGGGATAAGCACTTGGCAAAATCCGATATGATCGAGGTTGAGGGTGTTGTCGTCGAGGCGCTCCCCAACACTACATTCCAAGTAGACATTGGAAACGGCCATACCATTCTGGCCCACATTTCCGGAAAACTCAGGATGAATTTCATCAGAATTCTGCCTGGTGACAAAGTCACGGTGGAAATGTCTCCCTATGACCTGACCCGTGGCCGGATTACCTGGCGTACTAAGTAGGAGGAACTTCAACATGAAAGTAAGACCGTCCGTGAAGCCCATGTGCGAGAAATGCAAGATCATTCGCCGCAAGGGTCGCCTGATGGTGATCTGCGAGAATCCCAAGCATAAGCAGAGACAGGGCTAAGTGAATTTGGAGGTGCTTTAACAATGGCAAGAATTGCCGGTATCGACCTGCCCAAGGATAAGCGAATCGAGATCGGACTCACTTATATCTACGGCATTGGCAGAAAGAGCGCCAAGGATATCCTGGCGCAGACTGGTATCAACCCCGACACCCGCGTGAAGGATCTGACCGAGGCCGAGGAGACCAAGCTCCGTGAGGCCATCGACCACGGCTATATGGTGGAGGGCGATCTGCGCCGCTCCGTGGCCCTGGACATCAAGCGCCTGACTGAGATCGGCTGCTACCGCGGCATCCGTCACCGCCGCGGCCTGCCCGTGCGCGGTCAGCGCAGCAAGACCAACGCCAGAACCCGCAAGGGTCCCAAGAAGACCATTGCCAACAAGAAGAAGTAAGGAGGGAGAATAGACAATGGCTGCACCTAAGACTGGCAAGAAAGTTATCCGCCGCCGGCGCGAAAAGAAGAACATCGAAAAGGGCCAGGTCCATATCCGTTCTTCCTTCAACAACACCATGGTGACTGTCACCGATACCCAGGGCAACGCGATCTCCTGGGCTTCCTCCGGTGGACAGGGCTTCCGTGGCAGCAAGAAGTCCACGCCCTTCGCCGCACAGACCGCCGCCGAGGTGGCTGCCCGCGCCGCTATGGAGCATGGCCTGAAGACCGTCGAGGTCTTTGTCAAGGGCCCCGGTCAGGGCCGTGAGGCCGCGATCCGCGCCCTGCAGGCCGTGGGCCTGGAAGTGACCATGATCAAGGACGTCACTCCCATCCCCCACAACGGCTGCCGCCCCCCCAAGCGCCGCCGCGTCTAATTCGGAAGAAGGAGGAAATTTTAAATTATGGCTAAAAATATGCAGCCTGTAGCGAAACGCTGCAAGGCTCTGGGCATTTCTCCCGCCGCGATGGGTTACGCCAAGAAGACCACCGAGCGCAACTCCGCAAACCAGGTGAGAAAGAAGAAGAGCGAGTACGCCCTCCAGCTTCAGGAGAAGCAGAAGGTCAAGTTTGTCTATGGCATCATGGAGAAGCAGTTCCACGCTTACTATGAGAAGGCCGCCCGTATGCCCGGCAAGACCGGCGACGAGCTGCTCAGCCTCATCGAGCGCCGCCTGGACAACGTGGTGTACCGTCTGGGCTTTGCCATGACCCGCCGTGAGGCCCGTCAGCTGGTGAGCCATGCCCATTTCACCGTCAACGGCAAGAAAGTCAACATCCCCTCCTACCTGGTTCGGGTCGGTGATGTGATCGAGGTCAAGGACAGCAGCCGCTCCTCCGTGAAGTTCAAGCGCCTGCTGGGCGAGGACGCTCCTGTCGTCCTGGTTCCCCAGTGGCTTGATCGCGAGAAGGACGCTCTCAAGGGCACCGTGTCCCGCCTGCCTGTGAGAGAGGATATCAACGATATGCCCATCGAGGAGCATCTCATCGTCGAGCTGTACTCCAAGTAATAGGAGACTACCCTCGATTATCACACGAACTGAATTTAGCGCGGGCTGCCTTGAGCGGCCCGCCAAGAGAAGGAGGGTAACTGCATGATTGAAATTGAGAAGCCCCAGATCGAGTGCATTGAGAACCCTGGTGATGATTCCTACGGCAAATATGTGATTGAACCCCTGGAGCGCGGTTATGGCACGACCCTGGGCAACGCGTTGCGCCGCATCATGCTCTCTTCCCTGCCCGGCACCGCCGCTACCAGCATCAAGATCTCCGGCGTCCAGCACGAGTTCACAACCATCCCCGGCGTGAAGGAGGATGTGACGGAGATCGTGCTGAACATCAAGCAGCTGATCACTAAGCTCCACAGCGAGGGCGCCAAGACGGTCTTTATCGAGGCGGTTGGGCCCTGCGAGGTGACGGCCGGCGATATTAAGAGCGACGGCGAGGTAGAGGTGCTCAACCCTGAGCTCCATATCGCCACCCTGGGCAGCGGTGCTACGCTGAACATGGAGATCACCCTTAACCACGGCCGGGGCTATGTGCCCGCGGACCGGAACAAGGCGCAGCAGAACATCATTGGCGTTATCCCTGTGGACTCCATTTATACCCCTGTCTATAAGGTGAACTACACCGTGGAGAACACCCGCGTGGGGAATATGACGGACTTTGACAAGCTGACCATTGAGGTCTGGACCGACTCCACTATCTCTGCCCGGGACGCTGTGTCCCTGGGAGCCAAGATCCTCTGCGACCACTTCACGCTGTTTACCGACCTGAGCGACACCGTGGGCTCCAAGTCCACCGTTGTGGAGAAGGCCGAGACCCAGCGGGACAAGGTCCTGGAGCTGACCATCGAGGAGCTGGATCTCAGCGTGCGCAGCTTCAACTGCCTCAAGCGCGCCAATATTAACACCGTGGAGGACCTGATCTCCAAGACGGAGGATGAGATGATGAAGGTGCGCAACCTGGGCCGGAAGTCCCTGGAGGAAGTCATCAACAAGCTGGCCATGATGGGTCTGTCCCTGGCCGACGAAGACAATAACAACTGACCGACGCCCGCCCGTCAAGACGGGAGGACAAAAGCCTTTTAAGGAGGAAACCTACAATGCCCGGAACTCGTAAGCTCGGTAAAACTACCGATCAGCGTGCAGCGATGCTCCGTCAGCAGGTGACAGATTTCCTGGATAACGGCAAGATGGAATCCACCGTTACCCGCTGCAAGGAGATCCGTCCCCTGGCTGAGAAGATGATCACCCTGGGTAAGAAGGGCGACCTGGCCGCCTACCGCAAGGCCATGGCGTTCATCACCCGCGAGGATGTGGTGAAGAAGATCTTCAAGGAGATCGCCCCCAACTATGCAGAGCGCAACGGCGGTTACACCCGCATCACCCGCACCGGCGTGCGCCGGGGCGATGCCGCTGAGACCGCTATGATCGAGCTGGTCTGATACCAGACGCGATCCTCGAAAAAATAAAAAGCCCTTTCGTGTGTGGAGTACTACACATACGAAAGGGCTTTTTCCTGTTCACCGCGGCAAAAAAGCTTTTCAAACGGTTGGCTCTGTAGTATACTGAAACCACAGGACACAGAGAGAAGGGAGAGCTGACAAAATGCGCATGATTGTGTGCGAGGACTGCCGAAAGCGATATGACTATGATAAGGATGAGTTTTGTCCGCGCTGCGGAGCGTTTAACCAGCCGGTCAAGACGTGGGGCGTGGACGCTAAGGGCAATGTGATCCGGGTAGACGGGATCAATGAGCAGAACCATGCAGAATCCTTCGCTCACAGGGAGGTACATGCGGAGAAGAGCCAGCGCCGCGCCGTCGGCCTGGACTGGAAGGGAAGCGCTGCTGCCAAGCGGCCTTCCACAGCCGCTTCCCGGCCGGCAGTCCAGCAGGTAAAGCGCCCGACAGCAGGGCAGAGCAGAAGCGGCGGCACATCCAGGCCGGGCCAGCCGACAGTGGGCAAGTGGATCACGATCATTGTAGCGGTCATTATCCTGATCAATATGCTCGTCTCCATCCTGGCCATGCTCATTCACTGAATATGCGTTTTATTTGGCCGGCAGGCCCGCCAGGGCTGCCGGCCTTTTTTGCTTTTCTGGTGTGCTTTTGGAAATCCTGGACATACTATGGCTAAGTACACGGAGAAGGGTGAGAAAATGGTAAAAAAGGGATACTTTTGCCTCCTGATGGCACTGACTTTGTGCGTCACAGGCTGTGACGGGACCGTGGAGCCGGATCTTTCCGCCTACACGGCGGGAAACGCGGAAATACCCAAGGAGATCTGGGGGAAGATGGATGAGGAAACCCGCCAGGCGTTGGTAGAGGAGCCCAAATATGTGGCGCTGACCTTTGACGACGGCCCCAGGGCGGACACGACCAGCATGCTGCTCAACGGGCTGCTGGAGAGGGGGGCAGCGGCCACCTTCTTTGTCATTGGCGAGCAGGTGACGGGCAATGAGACGCTCCTGCTGCGGATGGTGGCGGAGGGGCATCAGATCGGCAACCATACCTATTCCCATGTGCGGCTGCTGACCGCGGAGAAGAATACCGTCATAGAGGAAGTGCAGAAAACAGAAGTGATCCTCAAAAATTTGTTGGGAGAACGGGACTTTTGGCTGCGCCCGCCCTATGGGCTGATCGATTCCCAGCGGGCCGCCCTGATCAAAACGCCCATGATCTACTGGAGCCTTGATCCGGAGGATTGGAAGCTGCTGGATGCGGCCAAGGTCGTGGACTATGTGGTCGGAAATGTTGAACCCGGGGACATCATCCTCATGCACGACTTCTATCCCACCAGCGTGGACGCCGCCCTGGAGATCATCGACAGGCTCCAGGCCCAGGGCTACACCTTCGTCACGGTGGAGGAGCTCTTCCGCATCCAGGGGGTGGCGCCCCAGACGGGAGTGCTGTACGCATCGCCCCTTCAGATCCGGCCCGTTAGCTGACCGGAGGGCGGCTCCGCCCGTAAAAGCCGCGTGAACTGGGTGAGGGAAACAGAACGGCAGAAACACAGGACAGCCGCCCCATAAGGGGCGGCTGTCCTGTGTGTTTACACCGGGAAGATCCAGTGAGAGACGCTTAGTGCAGAATATTCAGGACCAGAGTCAGCACGATAAAGACAGCGCCGATCCACTTGGTCGCACGGGCCAGCTTCGCGTCAAAGCTCTTAGCTTTGCTTTTGGACATAAAGGTGTCAGCCACGCCGCCAATGGTGCCGGACAAACCGGCATTCTTGCCGGACTGGAACAGCACGGCTAAAATAATAGCCAGACCGCACAGCAGCTGCAGGATCGTGATGACCATCGTGAGAGCTTCCATAGTAATACAAACCTCCAAACAAGTGATGGAAGTGCGCAAATGCGCACGAAACTCCATTTCGCAGGTATTTATCTTACCATATCCTGTCCGCGATTGCAAGTGCCGCGTCAGAAAAAACAGCGGATTTCAGGGCAAATTTTTTTGTTTATGGTACAGTGGAAAAATAGAAGAACAGACGTTGCATTTTGAGAGCGGCTGTGCTATACTGAAAACAACAATAATTTGATCGCGGAGGGCTGACTATGCCGAAGAAGACCCAGATGACGGACCGGATCTATGAATACCTTCAGACGGTGATCCCCGAGCAGGGATACGCCCCCTCCGTACGGGAGATCTGCGAGGCGGTGGGGCTGAAGTCCCCCTCCACGGTCCATTTCCACCTTAAGCGGCTCCAGGAGCAGGGGCTGATCGAAAAGGGGGATTTTAAGGGAAGGGCCATCGCCCTGACTGTCCGCCAGGAAAAAGACCGTGTCCCCATCCTGGGAAATGTGGCCGCCGGTTCCCCGATCCTGGCCCAGGAGTGTATTGAGGATTACCTGACCTTTGACTGCGGCGGCAGGGAGGGGGAATATTTTGCCCTCCGCGTCCGGGGCGAATCCATGCTGAAGGCGGGGATTTTGCCGGGAGATCTGGTGGTGGTGCGCAAGCAGCAGACCGCGGTGAATGGAGAGATCGTGGTGGCGCTGCTGGGGGACGAGGCCACGGTAAAGCGCCTGTCCAGGAGGGACGGCCATATCTGGCTGCTGCCTGAAAACGACGCCTACGAGCCTATTGACGGCACAGACGCACAGGTGCTGGGCAAGGTGGCCGCCGTGGTGCGGCAGTACAGCTGAACGACAAAGGACACCCATCAGGGCACGGCACAGGCCGCGCCTTTTTTCTTTCCTCTAAGTTTTTTGCTGCTTTAGGTCTAGTCCCCAATATCTTGTCGCAGTAGACGAGCAAGGGCAGTTGCCTTAAAACTGACGACTGCCCGATAAAAACAATTGCTGGAGGGACGAACAGGCATGGAACCCTTTTCTCAAAAACAAAATCCGTTTTTCAATATTGTGGGTCGCTATCATAGTATTTAAGGCAGAGTCATATCCATGAATGGTTCCTCTTGTTTCATTTATTTCAACATTCGCCCCTGCTTCCCGTAATTTCTCTCCATATAGAATGCCTTCATCATGTAAACAATCATATTCTGCAGTTTCGATATATGTATCTGGGATGATTCGCGGTAAACTGCTATGCATTGGGGAAGCGCCATAGGTATCTTCAACGTTCAGACCCTTGCAATAATATGCCCACATTCGTTTGTTATTTTTTGAGTTCCATAACGGCGTATCTGAAAACTTTTTCATGGAATCCGTCTGCATGGTGACATCTGTTAAGGGATATACAAGCATTTGGAGACATGGCCGTTTTAAATCTTCCTGCTCATAATTATTGCAAATCAATGCAGCAATTGATGCACCAGCGCTGTCTCCAGCCACTCCGATCTGTTCACGATTGATTCCTAATTCTTCCGCGTTTTCCATAATACACCTATATAGTGCCAAAACATCATCATATGCAGCGGGATATGGATACTTCGGTGTCAAATGATAATCAGGGAAATAAACCCTGCATTTTGCTTCCATTGCATACATACACGCAAGTTTTTTGTGGTAGGCAGAAGCCCTGTAACTGAACGCTCCTCCATGCACATAAATCAAGCAGGGCAGCTTCTCTTTCCTGTTTGCCGGCTCAAATATGTCTACCCTGATTTTTAGTCCCCTGTATCCTTTGATCGTAATATTCCTATGACTGACGTCCTTGGAGACCATTGTTAAATGAAAGGATATGGCTTGAAAGATATTGGCACACTTTATAATCCCCCTATTATATGGTACACGCCTTGCGATTTGCCTTAATTCAGAATCGATTTGTTTTTTGTATTCCATTTGTAGACATGCCCTTCTTTTATAATCTCTGCAATATCGATTGGTCATTGGATGATGCGGTAGTCTAAAATCGGCATTCAGGGTGCTGCTGCTGAAATGGCTGGAGCTTTACGGCGCCAAAGGGAGTTTTTTTCAGTTGGTCCTTGACAAAGTTTACTATGTGTAATATAGTATTGTGCGAAAGGGGGTATAAATGTGGTTGATCCTCAGCTGAAAAGGGGGATGCTGGATATCTGCGTGCTGTCACTGCTGCGGCGGGGAGATTCCTATGGCTACCAGATCATCAAGGATCTGTCCGGATGCATCGCCATATCCGAGTCCACGCTCTACCCCATCCTGCGCCGGCTGGAGGCCGGCGGGAGCCTGACGGTCTACTCTGTGGAGCACAACGGCAGGCTGCGAAAATTTTACCGGATCACGGAGCTGGGCTTGCGGCAGATCGACGAGTTTTTGGAAGGCTGGATGGAGATCCAGCGCGTATATGATTTCATCAAGGAGTGTGCGGAGCATGACACGGGTACAATATCTGAATGAATTATATCGCCGCCTGGGAGGAATGTCCAGAGAGCAGGCGGAGCAGCACCTGACCTACTACGCGGAGATGCTGGCGGACCGCATGGAGGAGGGCATGACAGAGGAGGAGGCTGTGGCCAGCATGGAGGATGTGGATACCATTGCCCAGCGTATCCTCCAGGAGGAGGGCGTGAAGGAGGAAAACGGCACGGCAGAGGAGCCGGTCACGCCGCCCCGCCGTCCCGAGCCGCCGCCGCGGCCGGTTTCCCCGGATACGGGCGGCAAGGACGCCTTCGCCGGGGGCAGCGATACAGCCCCTCCGGCAAAGCGCCGCCGCTGGGTATGGCCGGCAGTCATTGCCGCTTTGCTGTGCCTGGCTGTCATTTCCCTCCTCCTGCCCAGCCGCAGAAGCCGCCAGGGGATCGCCATCAATGATAATGGTATCTACATTGGGAATATCCTCTCTGTGGACGATGACGGCATCCAAATCGGCAATTTCCTCTATGTCGGCCCCGATGGGATCCGTGTGGGGAGCGCGGCAGTGGGCGGCAGTACGGCCAATTCCGCTGTGGACGGCAGCTGGGGGACGGAGGACTCCATCGCGGTGGTGGAGGACAATGGCACGGTGGTTATCACGGATGTGGACGACGTGGCGGCCATGGAGTACAGCGGTGAGGGGGATCACTACGTCAGCCCCCAGGGGGTCTCCAGGATCGAGGTGGACTGGGTGTCTGGCGAGGTGTATATCGAAGTGGGGGACGCGGAGGAGATCTGCTTCTTCGAGAGCTCCACGGCGGCCCTGGATGAGAATACCCGGCTGAACTATACCGTGAAGGACGGCCAGTTGAGCATTAAGTTCAGTAAGAAGAGCCTGAACAACTTCCGCGGAACAAAGCAGCTGACTGTGCTCATCCCCCAGTCCCTGGCGGAAAGCCTGGAGGAGTTGGAGGTGGATACCACCTCTGCGGATGTGACGATTATCGGTGTGGACGGCGGGAAGCTGTCCCTGGGCACCACCTCGGGAGAGTGCTATGTGGAGGGCAGCTATGGCAGTGTGGAAGCGGATACCACCAGCGGCAGTGTGACACTGATAGGAAACGCACGAGAGGTGGAATTTGACTCTGTCTCCGGAGAGCTGTATTTTCAAGGGGAAGACCCGCTCTACAGATTGGAAGCGGACACAACCAGCGGCGACGTCACGCTGGCGCTGCCCACGGTTGATTTTACCCTGCTGTTCAAGACAGTCAGCGGTACCCTGTACCAGGGAAGCTATACGCTGACAAAACCCAGCGGCCAAAAGGCATACGTCAGCGGCAATGGGGAGTGCCAAATTGAGATAGATACGGTCAGCGGCAATTTGTGGCTGCAATAAGAAAAAGGAGAGGCGTATCGCAGATGCGATACGCCTCTCAGGTTGTCAAAAAGGTCCGCAGACTTTTTTGACAACCTGCAAAAATGCCGTACCTTTCGCGCCCTTTTGGGCGCAAAAGTCCTCGCTGCGCTTTCCGCAAGCCTTGCGCGGCAAGGCGTTGCGGGGCATTTGATCCAATTCGAGGTGGGCTCTGTCCCCTCGAGCTCCCCCTTATTCTTCGTCTCCTTCCTGATCGATACCTGGTTTTGTCAACTGAGATGGATGGTCCAGCCGTCCAGAGCATAGAAGGTGCTGCTGGCAGAGGGGGAGAGCCCCTCCGCCACGCCGGGATGGGTGGCCACCACATAGTTCCGGAAGCACAGGGGGGCGATGGGGGCCATACGCTGCAGGTGGGTGCAGAGCTGACGGGCGGCGTCCTGGCGGCTGTCGGAGGCCGCGAAGGCCAGCAGAAGGGCGTCGGTCTCCTCGCTGGTATATCCGCCGTAGTTCATCGCACCGCCGGTTCCGATGAGGTCGAACAGGTCCCAGTCGGCGGTGAGGCGGACTTCGCCGTAGTACAGATCAAATTCCCCGTTGGCCAGGGCCAGCAGGTACTCCTCCCAGGGGAGGGACTGGACAGTGATGTTCCAGTCCAGCAGAGAGAGGCTCTCCGCGATGAACTCCGCGTTTGCCAGGCGGAAGGGGTTGTCCTCGTTGACCAGCAGGGTCAGCTCCCTGCGCTCCCCAGTGTTTTGCCCGGCGGCAGTGAGGGCGGCCAGGGCGTCCTCATAGCTGTAAGCGGCCTCCAGATCTGATGGATACAGAGGGGACAGGGGGGAGATCGGGAATTGCGCGGCCAGGGCGTGCCCGGACAGGAGCGCATCCGCCAGCATCTCCCGCTGCAGCCCCAGACTGAACGCCGAGCGGGCCGCGGCATCCGCGAAGACGCCGGAGGCCGTGTTGAAGCCGATATACTGGAAAATGGTGGTGGGGCGCTCCGTCTCCACGGTCTGGCCGGCGGTGGAGATCTGATCCCCGGCAGGGTCCAGCGTCAGCAGTTCCACCCGGCGGGAGGAGAACAGGTACACGGCCGTGTCCTGATCCTTGGCGTGTACCAGAGGGATGGAGGAGACGGGCAGGGGCTTTGCCTGCCACCAGTCGTCATTGGCCAGCAGATAGTTGCCATCGCTGCCGGTAACAAACAGATAGGGGCCGGTTCCGGTGGGAACGGTCTGATTTTCCGTGCCGCTCTTGACCACGGGGATGTCCAGCAGGGAGATAAGACCCTGGTTGGGGGCAGACAGGGTGAGGATCACCTGGCGATTGCGGTTTGAGGTGATGGAGACGATCTGGCGCAGGCGGTAGCCGTACCGCTCGGAGGCCGCTGCGGCGCGCAGGGAGGCGGCCGCGTCGGCTGCGGTCAGATCGGTGCCGTCGCTGAAGAGCACGCCCTCCCGGATCGTCAGGGTGCAAACCAGGCCGGTCTCGTCCCAGCTGTAGCTCTCGCACAGCAGAGGAACAGGCTCAAAATTCGCATCGAGCTGGAACAGCGTCTCATACAGCAGGGCGGATACGTCCTGCTGCAGTCCCTCGCCGCAGGTGATGGGATTTAAGGTGTGGTCCTTGTGGTAGGCCAGGGAAAAGGCGGCGGGCAGCTCCGGCTCGGCCTCCTCCGGCTGGTCGGCGCTGCTCTGCCCGTGCTGATACTCCTCCCAGCTGGGATCCGGGAGATCCTCCGCGCTGTCCGCACAGCCGGAGAGAACCAGCAGAGCGCACAGGAGAAGGGTAAAAAAACGTCTCATAGCGGTTCTCCCCTCCTATCCTCAAGGCCGCAGCCCGATCAGAGCGCCCTGAACGCCCCGCCGGTCTCCGGTTTTGCGGTGGCTCCAATAGAGCTCCGGGCGGCAGGCGGTACAGAGTGGGCAGACGTCGATATGCTCATCAAGCACTCCCGCCTCCTGCAGCCGCCAGGCGTTGACGCGCTTCAGATCTACCGCCCACTTGCCGTCCCTGGGGGCGATACAGGGCTCCACACCCGGGCCAAAGGCCGCCCGCATGGCGTCCGGCACATCGTCATGTGTCTCAAAGCAGCACGGGCCGATCCCGGCGCCGATGGCAACACGGATATCCTCCGGCCGGGCGCCGAAGAGCCGCCCCATCTCCCGGACCGCCTTGGCGGGCAGATCCAGGGCCGTGCCCCGCCAGCCGGCGTGGACCGCGCCCACAGAGCGCGACGCCGGGTCGTGCAGCAGCAAAATAATACAGTCGGCA
This sequence comes from uncultured Oscillospiraceae bacterium, assembly GCA_902373635.1. Taxonomy (GTDB): domain Bacteria; phylum Bacillota; class Clostridia; order Oscillospirales; family Oscillospiraceae; genus Pelethomonas. The sequence continues at coordinate 6,951 of CABKMV010000026.1, read as the reverse complement.
GAGAATACCATCAGATTCAGTCCGGGCTCATCTGTCACCAGGGCGTCGGCGGTGTAATCCGTGGGGAGAGAAAGCCCCTTGCCGGCATCCACAGCAGTTACGTGGCGGACAGTGGCCTCATGGACCTGCCTGGAGAGGACCAGACCATCCATATCCGCCCCCAGGGCGGCACAGAAGCGGCGGTAGTTCTCCCGGACATGGGCCGGGCTGTCGGGCTCCGGGCCGCTGCCCCGAAAATTCAGGGAGGCAAAAACACCCTGGCTGACGCCCCCCAGGCGGGTGGAAAAGCCGTGAAGGATGGCAGGGTGTTCTAGGATTGTCGAGGTGTGGTAGACAAGACCATCGCGGTCATGGGTAAGAAAGGACATAGGCAGTCTCCTATTTCGTCAGATATTCGTCCCGCAGCAGGCCGTACCAGTAGAGATCGCGCCACTGGCCGTCCGCGCCCAGGCAGTGCCGGCGGAAGACGCCCTCCCGGCGCAGTCCCAGTTTCTCCATGAGACCCAGAGAGCGCACGGCATCCTCCGTCTCCGCCATGACCTTGTGGGCGCTCTGGCCGCGGAAGAGATGGTCCATCAAGGCGGATACCGCCTCATAGGCGCACCCCTGCCGCCAGATGGAGCGGTGAAAGACCCAGCCCAGCTCATAGATGCCGGGCGCGTCGATCTGCTTGCACAGCAGATAGCCAATGACCCTGCCGCTGTCCTTCCGTACAGCGGCACATGCCCCCGGAGGAGTCCGCTCCACGCAGAAGGTGCGAAGGAAATCCTTGGTTTCCTGCTCCGTGTAGGGGTATACGTGTTCCATGGTGACAGGGTCGCCAAAGATTTCCCACAAATCGGGGAAATCCTCCATAGTGAAATCTCGGAGCAAAAGCCGGGAGGTCTCAATTTTCATGGTTTTTCGGCTCCAAATTGTATATTTTTGACTTTTCTATACAAAAGGTATATGGACGAGGGCTCTTCCCAGCGGCGGGGGATTTGCGGGGGGCTGCGCCCCGCCCTTTTGTGGGCCTGGCCGGCCCACACCGTCCCGGGGCTACGCGCCCCGGACCCGCGGTTACTTTTCAAACGATTGAAAAGTAACCAAAAGATCGCCAAAACCAATGGTTTTGGAATCCTTTGTTTCATCGGACTGAGTGGTGGCTTGATAGCATCCAGCCGCCGAATGACAAGTCCTTCGGGCATCTGATCTCAGCCGGGTTTCTCGTCCGGCTTCGGCCTTTGGCCCTGTTAATGGGGTAGAGCCATCTGTTTTTCCATAGGCAGAACTACGGCGGAAGAGAAGGGCCAGGGTAGGTATCGCACCCACATTTCATATGGATCAAACGACGAGAACCCAGACCCAAGGAGTGGTAGATCCAAAGGGCACGGCGGAGGGGCAGACGCTTCTGGCTGTCGGCGCCGCAGTTGACACTATCGGTAGACAAGACCAGTCCTTGCCGTCGCGTCCTCAATCAAATCATAAACAGAGCGCTCCAGCCGCAGGCTGGCGTGTTTTTGGTTACTTTTTGCACGGGCAAAAAGTAACCCGGGCACGGGCCGGGGAGGCCCGCAAATGAACGCCCCGCCGCCGCAGGGGCGAAAAAGTACCCCGGGGTCTGGGGCGGGTAGCCCCTGGAAAAAACCCCGCCGCCGGCCAGGCGGCAAAAGAGAAAAAAGGGAGGCCGCCGCTTTTGGCGGCCTCCCGGCCTGTTAAAGATTATCTCCCGCAGCAGTGCTTATACTTCTTGCCGCTGCCGCAGGGACAGGGATCATTGCGGCCGATCTTCTGCACCCGGCGGGGCTGCTTCTTTACGGTGCCGTCGCCCCGGCCCTCGGTGATGCCGCTGGCCACCCGCTCCCGCTTGACCTCCTCGTTGCTCTTAAGCCGCACGGAGTACAGCCGGCGCACCGTCTCTTCCTGGATGGCGGAGATCATCTCCTCAAACATGTGCAGGCTCTCCTGCTTATAGGCGATGATGGGGTCGGTCTGGGCGTAGGCCCGCAGGCGGATACCCTGGCGCAGATCCTGCATGGCGTCGATGTGGTCCATCCAATATTCGTCCACCACCCGCAGCATGATGACACGCTCCAGCTCCCGCATGATAGGCGATGTGACTTCCTTTTCCTTGGCAGCGTAGACCTCCATGGCCTTGTCGGTAAACTTCTGGATAAAGGTCTCCGCGTCGGTCCTGGCGACTTCCTCAGGGCTGAACTTGAAGCTGTATTTGGGGAAGAAGGTGCCCTCCAGATTGGACATCATAGCCCGGTAGCCGTCGTTGTCGATGTGCCTGTGCTCTCCGAAAGCGGTGTTCACCGTGGAGGTGATGTTGCCGGAGATCATACCGGCAATGACGTCCTTGATGTCCATGCCATCCAGCACCTGTTTGCGCTGGCCATAGATGATCTCGCGCTGCTTGTTCATCACGTCGTCGTACTCCAGGGTGCTCTTACGGGCCTGGAAGTTCCGCGACTCCACGCTGGTCTGGGCATTTTCGATGGACTTGGACAGCATCTTGTTCTCGATGGGCATATCCTCGTCGATATCCAGGCGGTCCATGAGATTGGTGATCCGCTCCCCGCCGAACAGACGCATCAGATCGTCGTCCAGGCTGAGATAGAACCGCGTCTCGCCGGGGTCGCCCTGACGGCCGGCGCGGCCGCGGAGCTGGTTGTCGATCCGGCGGGAATCATGGCGCTCGGTGCCGATGATGAAGAGGCCGCCCGCGGCCCGGACCTTGTCGGCCTCGCCGGCAATCTCCGCCTTGTGCTTTGCCATGCTGTCGGCAAACATCTGCCGGGCGTCCAGGATCTCCTGGTCGTCGGTTTCAGCGTAACCGGTGGCCTCGGCGATAAGCTCATCAGAGAGCCCCGCCTTGCGCAGGTCGTTTTTCGCCATGAACTCGGCGTTGCCGCCCAGCATGATATCGGTGCCGCGGCCGGCCATGTTGGTGGCCACGGTGACGGCCCCCAGCTTGCCCGCCTGGGCCACGATCTCCGCCTCGCGCTCGTGGTTCTTGGCGTTCAGAAGGTTGTGCTTGATGCCCTCCTTCTGGAGCAGCTTGCTGAGATGCTCGTTCTTTTCAATGGATACGGTGCCCACCAGCACGGGCTGGCCTTTGGCGTGGCAGGCTTTGATCTGCTCGATGACGGCGCGGTACTTGGCCGCCTCGGTCTTGTAGACCACATCCGGGTTGTCCTTCCGGGCCAGGGGGCGGTTGGTGGGGATCTCCACAATGTCCAGCCGGTAGATGGTGCCAAATTCCTCCTCCTCGGTCAGGGCGGTACCGGTCATACCGGAGAGCTTGGTGTACAGGCGGAAGTAGTTCTGGAAGGTGATGGTGGCCAGGGTCTTGCTCTCCCGCTCCACCTTCACCCGCTCCTTGGCCTCAATAGCCTGGTGCAGGCCCTCGCTGTACCGGCGGCCGAACATGAGGCGGCCGGTGAACTCATCGACAATGACGACCTGGCCGTCCTTAATGACGTAGTCGATGTCCTTCTTCATGACGCCGTGGGCCTTAATGGCCTGGTTGATGTGGTGGGCCAGGGTGGAGTTTTCGGGATCGGACAGGTTTTCCACATGGAAGAACTCCTCCGCCTTTTTGACGCCGCGGGCGGTGAGGGTGGCGGTGCGGGCCTTCTCATCCACCACATAGTCCGCGTCGATGTTCACGTCCTCCTCGGCCTTCTCATCCGTCTCGGCGATGACCAGCTTCTTCAGGGGGCGGACGAACATCTCCGCCATGTCGTACATCTGGGTGGACTTCTCCCCCATGCCGGAGATGATCAGGGGGGTGCGGGCCTCGTCGATGAGGATGGAGTCCACCTCGTCCACGATGGCGAAGTTGTGGCCCCGCTGGACCAGCTCGCTGGCGTACAGAGCCATGTTGTCCCGCAGGTAGTCGAAGCCCATCTCGTTGTTGGTGCCATAGGTGATGTCGGCGGCGTAGGCCTTCTGCCGCTCCGCCTTGTCCAGGCCGTGGACGATAAGCCCCACGGTCAGCCCCAGGAAGCGGTGGACCTTGCCCATCCACTCGCTGTCGCGCTTGGCCAGGTAGTCGTTGACCGTGACGATGTGGACGCCTTTGCCGGTGAGGGCGTTGAGGTAGGCGGGAAGGGTGGCCACAAGGGTCTTGCCCTCGCCGGTCTTCATCTCGGCGATGCGCCCTTGGTGGAGTACCACGCCGCCCACCAGCTGCACCCGGTAGGGCCGCAGGCCCAGCACCCGGTCGGCGGCCTCCCGCACGGTGGCGAAGGCCTCGGGCAGGATGTCGTCCAGCGTCTCGCCGTTGGCCAGGCGCGCCTTAAACTCAGCGGTCTTGGCGGTCAGCTGCTGGTCGGAGAGGGCCTTGTACTCACCCTCCATGGCCTCGATCTTATCCACGATGGGGTAGATTTGCTTCAGCTCCCGCTCGCTGTACGTGCCAAACAATTTTGTGATCAAACCCATTATTGGAACACTCCTCTTTTGTGAGAGTAAAAATCCACACACAAATACAGGGTATAGTATACCACATAATCCGGCGATTGCAAAGGGGAAAAGCGATGAAATGAGAGCGCCTGCGCGCCGAATCATTTCCAGGAAATGGGCGGGGCAGAATTTGTAAAATGCAGTTGAAAAGAGCCGAATATTTTGGTGTGCTTTTCTATGTTGTGATATGCAGACAGAAAGAGGATCGGAGAGGGGGCGCCGTGAATGCCGGAGAGACATGGGAGCGGCCTTCCCTCCGGGAGGCGGAAGGACATTGAGGCTGTGGCGGTGATCGGGCTTTTTTACCTGGGCCTGGAGGCGCTGGGGATCACCTGCCCCATCCTTTTCCTGACAGGGATCTCCTGCGCGGGGTGCGGGATGAGCCGGGCCTGGATGGCCCTGCTGCGGCTGGACGTGTCCGCCGCCTTTCAGTATCACCCCCTGTTCTGGCTGCCGGTCCCGGCGGGCATTGCCCTGCTGTGCCGGAGGCGGATCCCCCGAAGAGTGGGAAAGGCCCTTTTGATCGCGCTGTGTGTGGTGTTTTTGGCGGTGTATCTTGCTCGCCTGCTGTCGCCGGAGGATACGGTGGTGGTATGGGAGCCCTCACAGGGGCTGCTGTACCGGCTGGTATCCAGGGCGATAGGGGGAGAGTAAAATAGAAGGGAGAAAAATGATGAAGTGTTGGAAGTGTGGAACGGAGCTGTCGGAGGGGCAGCGCTTCTGCGGCAGTTGCGGCGCAGAACAGAAGCCCATGGAGCCGCAGGCTGAGCAGCCCAAAACGGAACAGACGGCCGAGCCGCCCCGGCAGGCTGCCGCCGCCGGGCAGAGCGGGACGAACATGGAGCTGGTGCTGAAGGTGTTTGCCGCCGTCTGCGCCGTCGTCTACGGCGGCAAGGCGGTGCGCAGCCTGTTTAATGCCCTGCGTTGGATCTATTGGGCTGTGGCGGATTACTACTACCTGAGTATCTGGGATCTGATCCGCGGGACAGTCACGTCTCTGCTGCTGGCCGCGGGTGGTCTCATTATGTGTGTGGTACTGCTCCTGACGGCTTTCAAGCGCACGAAGAAGAACGCGGATACCCTGCTGCTGGGCCTGTGCGGCGGCGGCGTAGTGATCCTGGCGGCGCGGGTGCTGAGCATGCTGACCATCTACGGCATTGGTCAGTCGTTCAAAGCGCTGCTCCTGTCCCTGCTGGGCGCGGCGGTGACGATCGGCGGGGTATACGCCATCCGGCGCTTCCTGCTGGGAGAGCGGCCCCTGGAGGGCAAGAACGCGGAAGATCTGAAGGGGGAGTTTGCCGAGAGCTTCTCCGATCTGAAGGAGGATGTGGGCGAGGCCAGCGCCCAGGCGCATCAGGCTGTTCAGGACGCCCAGACAGTCCCGGAGGCCGGCTCTGTCAGGATGAAGACGGACCGCAGCCTGCTGGCGTACATCCTCCTGAGTATCATTACCTGCGGCATTTACAGCTACTATTTCCTTTACACCATGGCCCGGGACGCCAATGTGATCTGCAGCGCGGACGGAAAGAAGACCGGCGGCCTGCTGGCGTTTATCCTGCTCAGCTTCATTACCTGCGGGTTCTACGCCGTCTACTGGTACTATAATCTGGGGAACCGCCTGGCGGAGAACGCGCCCCGCTACGGCATGAACTTCCAGGAGAACGGCACCACGATCCTGCTGTGGTATCTGGTTGGCGCTCTGCTGTGCGGCATCGGCCCCTTTGTGGCCATGCACATCCTTATCAAAAACATGAACAGTCTGAGCATGGCGTATAACCAGCGGTACGGGTTCTGATCCAAAAGGAATATGGGGCGGCGGACCGATCCTTCGGTCGGCCGCCCTGCTTTTTCCCTGGTTGTAATCCTCATGAATTGTGGTATAATCCAATATGGGAAGAAATGCTTGCCACCACAAGGAGGGACCCGCGATGAAACTGATGGTGATCGACGGCAACAGCATTGTCAACCGGTCTTTTTACGGTATCCGCCCCCTGACCACACGGGAGGGGCTGCCCACCAACGCCGTCTACGGCTTTGTGGTGACGCTCCAGCGCCTGCTGGAGGAGGAAGACCCTGAGGCGCTGTGCGTCACCTTCGACCGGAGGGAGCCCACCTTTCGCCATCTGGAGTACGAGGGGTACAAGGCCCAGCGCAAGGGCATGCCCGAGGAGCTGGCGGCGCAGATGCCGGTGCTCAAGGAGGTGCTGGACGCCATGGACATCCCCCGCTACGAGCTGGCGGGCTACGAGGCGGACGACCTCATCGGCACCATCTCCCGCAGGTGCGAGGCCCAGGAGTGGGATTGCGTGGTGGTGACGGGGGACAAGGACAGCCTCCAGCTCATCACCGAACATACCAAGGTGAAGCTGGTGTCCACCCGCATGGGCCAGACCACTGCCAAGGATATGACCCCGGCCTCTTTCCGGGAGACCTATGGATTTGAACCCATCCACATGATCGACCTGAAGGCCCTGATGGGGGATGCCAGCGACAACATCC